>JAFGIP010000040.1 GCA_016929525.1 Bacteroidales bacterium | reverse complement strand
TAGATTTCCCTTCCCGCCCAATTGGGCGGGAAGGGAAATCTAACTTATCTTTGAATTAAAGTTGTCTAAAGAAGGGGAGTATTTAAGTTCTGACAGATAACTCAGATTACTGTTTCAATTATTTTATCGAAATAATGTAAGAATATCATTGTTGTTTTTACCATGAATAGTATAATACTTATCATAAATATTCATTTTTTATCAGTGACTATTGGTCACATTTCAGGGATCATTTCTGCACACTCACAAAAAAGTTTACTGTATTAGACTGAAAAATATTCGTACTGATCAAACTGTTTTTTTAAAAAAATATAAACAATTTATATTTGCTATTGTTAGCAAAGACTTTATCCTAAAACTATTTAGACTATAACTATCATGAAAAATAAATTTACAAATACTCTAATACTTTTTATTTCAGGGCTTCTTATTTTTTCGACTGTTAAAGCTGCCGAGGTTTTATTATGGGACGATGTGGTAACATATACGACCGACTATACTGTTACGCCCTCAGGTTTCATCTATACATATGACATGAGCACAACGCCATCAAATATGGTGTCTCCATATAACTACAGGGATGGTCAGATTTACTTGAGATATGAAATCATCTCTCAACCTACGAATTCATCAGGTGGATATACACCAATTTATTTTTCATGGGCTGTTTGGGCTGACTGGGCTCCACCCTACTGGACTGAATCTGCTTCTCCGATATCAGTATCTCTGAGTGGACCTGGAAGTGTTGCTGCTAACAATTCCTCACCAAATAGTTGGTGGACAAAAAATGGTGGGGTGAATTGGTCTAACACAAGCACCTTCCACCACTATGGGCTGATTGCATGGGTGTCTATGCAATCTACGCAAGTACTGCTTTCACCCTCAGGCTATTCAACCAATCCGTTATCCCATGAAGCATGGGCTATCAGGAGTCAACACTGGTTCCCGATGCAGGTTCGTATTACGGTTGTGGCCGTATCTGCCGGGTCGACATTTTTAGGATGGGATAATTATGTTAGCGGAGGCACACCTCCTCCACCTCCTCCACCCCCGCCTCCTGGTTGTGGTGAAATAGAAGAGTCTCCTGCGCCAAGCGCAAATGCAATTCAGGGTGAGGATATGACCTTTGATAACTATTTTATTCAAAGCATTGCTAGTGCTTCAGGTGACGAGGTTGCCGGTATGTATGATTTCAGTACATTAACAGGTTACAATGAAGGTAGTCTGTCAACCACATTCCCGCATAGTGACGGAATATATGATATCAAAGTAGTATACATTGACGAAAATGACGGAGCAGCAAGTTTCGACCTCAAAATAAATGGCACCTCTATTGATACATGGTCAGGTGTTGAAAGGGAATGCGAGCAATTCAGCACAAGAACCTTTAGTGATGTTGCAATATATAATGGTAATATTATTTCCATTGATGGCACACGTGGTGATGAAGCTTATGCTAAAGTTGATTATATCGATTTTATATACAAAGGAGAAATTATTGTTGATCCTCCCTCGTTTACAATCGATTATATAAATGAAGAAACAAATGAAACGGTCACATCAGGTTATGAATATAGTTATAATCAAACCGACTGGATAACAGGGCCAAATACAAATCTTGCACTTACTCCCGGACAGGATGTTTATTTTCGTGAAACAGGAGACGTTGATGTTCAGCATCTCACAGTTGAAAACAGACCTGCAACCCCTGCTTTTTCAATTGATTACATTGCTGAAGAGACAACAGAAAACGTTAGTTCGAATTATCAATATTCTGTTAATTCTAATATGTCAGGAGCTGTTACAGGTACTGGTAGTCCGATAGACATTACACCTGGTCAGGATCTGTATTTCAAAAGACTGGCTACGTCTTCATCTTTTGCTTCAGGTATTCAGAGTCTTGATATTCCAAACAGACCTTCGTCACCATCCTTTAGTATAAATTATGACAATGAGACCACAATAGAAACAGTTAGCTCCACAATTGACTATTCAGTTAACTCCAACATGAGCAGTGCACAAACCGGAGGTAATGTAACCGTGAACGTTACTCCGGGAATTGACCTTTATTTCAGGTACAAAGCAACCGGATCTAGCTTCGCTTCAAATATTTTTTCACTTGATGTTCCTGCACGACCTGCTTCACCCAGTTTTTCTATCAATTTTATTAATGAAACAACAAATGAAGTTGTAAGCAGTTCCATCGAAATGTCAGCTAATTCATCTTTCACCAGTCCACAGCTTGGCGAAGGATCAGTAGTAACAGTCATACCGGGTGAATGTCTGTATTTCAGAACCTTACCCGGTGTCAGCGTTTTCAGGTCTGCATCTTTTGAACTATCGGCACAAGAAAGACCTACTTTAAGTAATTATTCAGTTAACTTCTACAACAGAACAACACAGCAAACTATACCATCAGGAGTATTTTATTCTTTAAACAGCGACATGTCGGATGCTTCAGAAGGTGCAGGTAGTGTTATTCCGGTTACACCGGGTACAGATCTTTATTTAAACAAACCTGCTACAGAAAGTTCTTTCGCCAGCGACATCTTTCAGCTTGATGTACCTGCACTACCTCAGCTTTCATCTGATGATGAAGTAGATGGTGAAATAAATGGTTTACCCATTACAGTCAACCTGACATTCGACGGAAGTATAAATGGTTTGGCCATTTCCGATCTTACTCTTACAAATGCAACTGCATCTAACCTTCAGGAGGGATACACCTTCAATGTACACCCGTTATCTGAAGGACACGTGTCAGTATACCTTCCTACCAACAGTGTTGATAATGGTAATTTTCAGTCGGAAGTTTATATCTTCAATTATAGCGGTCCACTAACAGGACTGCCTTACTCCAGTGCTGATGAAATAGTCGTGTATCCTAATCCTTCAAAGGGCATTCTCAATTATAACATTGATTATAACAATGCGATACAAATCCAGATTATTGATTCAAGAGGACAGATCGTGCACAGTGAACTGACCGATAACTCAGAAGGTATAATCGACATTCAAAAAATGAGTAACGGTTTATATATTGTGAAATTCTTAAATGCTAATGGATTAATTGCTACCCATCGAATTGTGCTTTCACAATAAATATCTAAATGATGTTTATTAATTAATAAAACAGCATAAATTCTAAACTGATCCAAGTGTTTTTTATCTTGTAAATATTAAATTTCTTAATTTATATTAATCTTCTGAAATGTGCAGTATAAATACATTCCTATACTGTTACTTGAAGTTCTTTTAGCGTTAGTCTAATAATTCTAACCTGTAATCAAAGTCTTCGTATTAGTTCAAAATTAGTATTTAATTTTAGACCATATTAATCTCAATCTGCTATGATCACAAATTTCAAAAGGCTTTCAGTAACATTTGCTTTACTGTCAGTATTAATTTCTCAGGCATTTACCGGAGAATTTCTTGTACATGATGAAATATACACATGGGATGCCAGCGCGTTAGAAGGTAAACGTTCATGGTATTTTGACAATGTCGGACCAAGTAACTGGATTTCACCCGAAAATTATTACAACGGACAGTTTTACTTCCGTTATGAAATAGTAAGTCAGCCAACCACAAGGGCATGTAAAATGCAGTTTGTTGTATGGCAGGACTGGAACTACCCCACTTCATGGCTGGAACAGGCAAGTCCGCTTTCTACACTGTATGGTACCGGATCGGTTGCATATGCTAACTCATCGCCTTCAACCTGGTGGCGACATGATGGCCATTCATTAGATTTCTCAAGACCAGATGATTTTTATAAATTCGGAGTAATGGTATGGTCAGCCAATCCTGAGGGTAGAATAGCCAAATATCTCGCCGACAGACCGGAAGTAGATAAATATGATGAAATCTGGGCTGACAGATACGACTGGTTCCCATTACAAGTTCGTTTCACAATTGTTGCTGTTTCTGCAGGATCAACTTTTTCCGGATGGGAAAATTATGTCAGCGGTGGTCCTCCTCCTCCAACTGATCCGACAGATCCATGTGACCGGGAGCATATAGATAATTCTCCTGCCCCCAGCGCTAATGCAATTGAAGCAGAAAATATGACATACGATGGCTACTTTACCCAGGCGCTAATGGGCGCTTCAAATGGAGCAGTAGCAGGTTTATATAATACAGGTACTCTAACTGGTAATGAAGAAGGTAGTATTTTCACTTCATTTCCCCATAGCAGTGGTATTTACGATATTAAAGTAGTTTACCTTGATGAAAATGACGGTGCTTCAAATTTCATTCTTAAATTAAACGATACACCAATAAGCACATGGACAGGTGTTTGGCAGGATTGTCAGAATAAATATACTACCAGAACAATTAGTGATGTGACATTATATAATGGTGATATTATCTCTATTGATGGCGATCATGTTGATGGTGCCTATGCAAAAGTTGATTATATCGATTTTACCTATAAAGGTGAGATAGTGATTGAACCACCTTCATTTTCCATTGACTATATCAATGAGCAAACTTCCGAATTGGTTATTTCAAGCCATGAGTACAGCTATAACCAAATAAACTGGACTATTGGGGATGGCTCACACCTGTCACTTATCCCGGGTCAGGATGTATATTTCCGGTATACAGGTCAGTCAGAAGGCGTCCAGCATTTAGAAGTTGAAGATCGACCAGCAACCCCGTCTTTCTCTATCAATTTCAGTGATGAAATAACTGAAGAGATTGTAAATTCAGTTTATCAATATTCTACCAGTTCAAATATGTCTGGTGCAATAACAGGTAATGGAAGCTATGTTGATATTACTCCCGGTCAAAACTTATATTTTATAAGAACAGCAACATCTTCATCATTTGCTTCCGAAATCCAGGCTCTAAACGTGCCGGATAGTCCTGAAGCACCAGTCATAAGTATTAATTACGGAAATGAGAAAACAAATGAAGTTATTAGTAACTCTGTTGAATACTCAGTATATGCAAACATGAGTAATCCGCAAACCGGAACTAATCAGATAATAAATATAAGTCCGGGTACTGATCTATATTTCAGATATAAAGCAACTGAATCAAGTTTTGCATCAAGTATTTATTTTCTTGATGTTCCTTCACGACCAGCAACTCCCAGTTTCACGATAGATTATCTAAATGAAACAACGAATGAAGTTGTAAGCAGTTCCATCGAAATGTCAGCAAATTCCTCTTTCACCAGCCCACAGCTTGGTGAAGATGAAAAAATAAGTGTCAGTCCGGGTGAAAGTATATATTTTAGAGCTTTACCAACAACTGGTGCTTTTATATCTGCAACCTTTATTTTATCTGCACCTGAGAGACCTTCACTCAGCAGTTATTCCGTAAATTTCTATAACAGAACAACTCAGCAAACTATACCCGCAGGTGTATTCTATTCTGAAAACAGTGATATGTCAGGAGCGATTGAAGGAACAGGTAGTGTAGTTATGGTTACACCTGGTACTGATCTGTTTCTTAGTAAACCTGCAACTGCCGGTTCATTCAGTAGTGAAATATTCCACCTTGATGTGCCGGCTGTACCTGAATTTTCTGTGGAAAATAAAATTGATGATGAAATAAGCAGTCTGCCTATTACAGTTAACTTAACGTTTGATGGAAGTGTTACTGGTTTTTCTCTTTCTGATCTGTTTTTAACCAACGCAACGGCCTCTAATCTGCAAGATGGTTATACTTTTAATCTGCATCCACTAACACGGGGAAATGTTTCTGCATTTCTTCCGACAAATGTTGTTAGCGAAGGTAACTTTCAGACTGAAATCTTAAGTTTCAATTTTACCGGAGACCCTACAGGGCTTTCATTTAGTAAAATCGAGCTGGTTCAGCTGTTCCCAAATCCTTCATCGGGTATCCTAAATTATGTTTATAATGATCGAGGTGCTATTCATATACTTATTTATGACTCAAAAGGCAGGCTTTTAATGAATGAAAAGACCGGGGAATCTGAAGGTGTAATAGATTTACAGGAATTCAAGAATGGCAACTATATTGTTAAATTTATAAACTCAGAGGGTAAAACAGATACTCATAAAATTATTTTTATAAGATAACAGTTATCAGTTATAAGAATATTGGGAAGGTTTGTTTCTTTCGAGAAACAGCCTTTCTTATTTTCAGTACTGAATGATATAAAAGATCATTCTTAATTTATTTATAATTTAATAAACCTGACAACAGATATTTTATTACCATCGACAACCTGTAACAGATAAATTCCCTGTTTTAAATCTGAAATATTAATTGAGAATTGATGCTTCTTTGAAAAGTTATCTATATTTTTTAATTCATTCCACAATAGTTTTCCATATAAGTTATAAATTTTAACCTGGATTGAATTCGATGTTGTAAATTGTGCAGAAATATTTAGTTCATCACTAACAGGATTAGGATAAACTGTAATATTGTCTTCATTTTCAGAATTCACATCTGAATATGTCAAACCTCCTATTACTTCTACTACTCCAATGTCTGGTGCTCTTCCGGAAGGTATGGGATTACCAAAAATATCGTACCATATTCCTACATAAACTGCAGCGTCTATAGCCGGTGAGGTTGGCGAAATAGAGTAGTCGTCCTGGTTCAAATTTACAAACAGAGGATCATAATCCATTGAATTATGCTCAATATCATAATACTCTTGTAGCTCGAACAGTGAATTATATGTATAATTAGAGATGCTAACAAACCCATCGTTTACCGGATGGTAAATGTTGTGGTCAGAAAGTGTAAGTTCACTAACTGAATTAATGGCTTTATCGTCTGAGTAAGTTAAATAAAATATATTATTTAATAATCTCAGATTTGAACTTGTATTTCTGACGGCTTCCCTATTATTATAAAAAACATTATTGAATACCTCTAACTTAAACCGATTTGATACTATATCAACAGCAACATCATTATGTGCAAATACGTTGTAGTTAATCTGAATATTGTCGGTAATCACATGTATTCCGGTACTGCTGTTAAAAATCTTACAATACTGGATTTTTACATCCCCCGTATTTATATTCCTTATACCATATTCTCCTCCGTCAATGTGACAATTCTGTATACTTATATTTTCAGAAGAGGGACCCAAAAAATATAAACAACTTACTACATTTGGTGAAATAATCTGAAGGTCCTCAATTTTAATATTCCGCTTATCAACTGATCTGATCACATACTGATAGCTCTGAGATTGAATTATCGGTAGATCACCGGTACCATAAGAACCTACTAATATGTTATTGTCGGAAATGTCAATCTTATCAATATTGCTTACAGTACCCCGTTTAATCAGATATAAGTAATCTGACACAAATTCAACATCATTAATGGATAAGAAGGGATTATTATAGGACCCATCTCCCTGTTCTGAACCTGAAGGATCGATATATATAATTCTTTCTTCAGGAATGACAGAAATACTGATTGTTGCATTACTAATTAATGCAGGTAATCCAATATCAGTAACTTCAATTTCCAGTTCATAATCCAAAGGTTCTGTTATATCAGTATTTAAAGCAGTATATGTTAGTAACCCGGTTTGATCATTCAAATTAAAAGAACCATTATTCCCTGAAGTTATGGAAAACGCTAATTCATCCCCATCCGGATCTGTAGCAATCACTTTAAACTGATATATTGTAGTATTGGATTCAAGGCGGAACTGGATATGTTGGTCTTCAATAATGGGAGGCTGATTTTCCTGTCTTTCATGCAGCCGGACCTGAATTGTTGCTTGACTGACTAATGAAGGACTTCCATTGTCTCTAACTTCAATAATTAAATTAAATATTGGATCTCCGGTAAAATCTACTGAATTATCAATAAAGTATAATCCTCCCGAATTGTTTATTCTAAATATATTCTTATCATTGCCTGAGACTATTGAAAAAGAAATACCTTGAGCATGATCCGGATCTACTGCAAATACATTCCCAATAAGTAATGGTAACGGATCAACCTCATTAACCTCAAATATAACATCATTTACAATGGGAGGATGGTTGACAATTCCATTCTCATCCATAATAAAAGCTGGTATCAGGGTTGAATCTATATAATTTTCTTCTTCAACGGTGTTAATATTTCCCGATACATAAAAGAGAATTTCTGAATAAAAAGGAGGAACTGTTAATGTTCCGCTAATAAGATCCCCATCGATATCTCTGAATACAGCATTACCAAGATTAAAATCTTTATTGAACTTACTGAAATTTGTAAAAAATTTAATAAATCGATCTTCGTCGATAAGATTTGCAACATCATTGTACATCACACCCTGTGGGTTTAATACAGAATTTTGATCGGTAGGTATTGCCGAAACCCCCCCTCCATTAGTCTGCATTTCAGCAAGTGAATAAGAGTTTTCCGAAAGACCCCACTCAAGCATATACTTTCCAATTTCAGGAGATTCATTGAAAGGAGAGGCAATCTTATTGTAATCAAAATAGAACATATTCTTATCAACCCCCATATCAACAATCTCCCTTGATGAATGCCTTAAATATACCCTCGCATATTCACTATTGCCCAGAACAATATTATTATATCTCAGTGTATCCCTGTCCGCTGACCTGTCTTTTATTCCAATTACCTGATCTTTCAGGTAAATGGTTCTATATCTGTCAGCAATATATTTATCTCCTTTTACAATATTGTTATAATTAAATCTGTGTTTATAATTACGGTTTGAATAAAAGGGAATACTTGTATTATAGATTGAATTTGAGTCGCAAACATAACCCTTTGCCTCTTCATCAAGATAAATTGCATGAGGGTGAAGAGCAGGGTGAGGATTAGTTGCATTTGCACCATATGGTAAATATCTGTCACCTGCCGTAATAGCATTTCTGATTATATTTCTGGAAACGTATTTATTTGTAAAACTACTCATGTCGGATGCAAAATACAAAGCTCCGCAGTCCGATATTGAAATCCCGTAATTTTCAATATAGTTGCCGCTAATTCTAATGCTTTCACCCTCTTCAAAAGTGTGGCTTTGTATCGCAAGTCCGACGCTATCAAAACTGTTATTTATAACATACGACATCGAACTTACAGGATTTTGAATTGTCAAGCCAGCTCCCATTCTGAAATCATAATTAGCCATTCCTATAAAACGTGTAGCAATTCTTTTAAACAAGTTATTCTTTACCGTGGCATTACCATAAAGATTAAGCCTCACTCCCATTGCACCACAATCATGTACATAATTATCTTTAAAAACTATAATATTTGTTCTGTATATTTTAACCGCACCTCCTGCTGAGTATCTGAATTCACAGTTACTAACAGTAAGGTTTTCTCCCCCTTCAACGGATAGATGTCGGTAATTTGCCATTTCAAAAACCAGATCAGACAGCTGTATATGAGAGCAATCCTTTATAGTGAAAATTGAATCTGACATGGCAAACTGTACATTCTCTGCATTCAAGTCAGTTTCGTAGTATACTTTTAATATTCTGTTTTTAAAGGTCCAGTCACCATTACTTTGCAGATAATTGTCATAGTTTACTATATAATAAGCGAATATTTTACTTGAGTTTATTATATGCTTAATTGGATTAAAGGAAACTGAAGTACTGCTGTTTGAGATTATATGACCGGGAGACCAATGCCAATGTACTGGTTGAATTAAAACATATGACCCAACTAGTGCATTATCGGTCCAGTTTTGGGAAGGATCAGTAAAGCTGTTATTTGTATTATTACCTGTAGTAAATCTTTCTTCACTTCTGGCGATATCCTGCCATTTTCCATTTATTAAAATACCCGTTGGAACAATTACATTCCCGGCAGGAAAATCTTTATAAACGGGAGCTGAATATATATTGCCAGAATTTGTAAAATTAGAAAGCAGCTTTCCCCCTGAAAGAATTGGCCGGGGCCCTTCTCCATAGGCGCCAAACTCAATGGGAGCTGATTCCGATCCGTTTCTGTTCGATAATTTCAGAACAACCTCAAACCACATTGAGCCTCGTTCTAATAATACCTTATCTCCTGCATTCAGGGCTGGAAATATCTGCTGTAACTTCGTCATGCTTTTCCATGCAGAAACAGCACTGGTTCCAGAGTTAGCATCATTTCCATTAATTGATGAAAAATAATAAATCGTCTGTCCATATCCACTTATACTAACACTAACGAGTATAAGCCAGTAAGCTATTAAATACAGCTTTCCAATTTTCATTTAACCTCTGTAATATTTGACCTGGGTTTATTAAATGCACTAATACTTCGCAAAAGTCCACTATTTTTAATAATTACACAACACTTTGACGTTAAAAAATAAAGAACTTATTAAAAAAGATCACTTTTAACATATTGATTTTGGTAGTCAGATTATTTGTGTTTCGTCAATAATATCCTAAAGTTCCTCAAATAATTTAACAATAATTTAATAATAATTTAATAATAATACCGGTGCAGGTATATTAATTAAATTATATTATTTGATGAAAATAATTTATAAACTCTTTATTCTGAGTACATTAGTTGCAAGACAACTCTGACTGTAACTGCTGTCAATTTTTATGCTCTTCGGATATTCTGTTAATTTCATATAATATTTGCATTGCTTTTTTATTGCCCGGATCAATTTTAAGCGCAGCAGAAATATATTTTTTTGACGATATTAAGTTTCCTACTCTTAGATAGTTCAAAGCTATTTTGTTTAATATATCGATATTATCCTGATTATTAATCATTTTCGATTTCAAAGTAATGATCTCTTCAACAATCATGATAATGGAACTTAAATTCGAACCAGTTCCGCTGTTTTGACTCATATAATTTAAATATTCTATAGCCTTAAAAGGGTCATCTTCATCCAAACATAGCTTAGAAAGCTGTCTGGCAGCCTTAAAGTTTGGATTAAGCCTGAATCCTTTGCTTATATAGAATATCGCCTTCCCCCTATTATTTAACCGAAGACATAAAGCAGCAGCAGATTTATAATTTTGTTCAATTGAAGGATACTCTAAAGCGAAAGCTTCTGAGATTTTTAAGTTTTCCTCAAAATTTCCGGAACTTATATAAATTTCTCTAAGCCGATCCATTGCTATGTTCCAGGTTATTTCCCTAAAAAATAACTCATGAGTAATCTTTTCAAGTTCTGTATCCTTCTTAATTAATGATTCTGTAGGAACGGGATTAGATGTAAAGGGCCAGTGATTTCTCATAAAGGAAATTGTATATTCTCCTAACATGGAATCAATAATCGTGACAGGCATCTGATCCAATAGCTCTTCAAAAGACATCGCTGTACCCCAGTCATTGCTAATTAACGAATGTTCTCTCATACTTTCATAGAACGCATCTGACAGAATTGCATATCCAAACAAATTAGGATGCACGTGCTCAAGCAGTGTTTCATTCCCAATTATCCCATGGGGAGAATTTTTTTCGAATAATGATTTGGAATCAACGTAACAAACACCCGGATACTTATCTGATATTTCCAATATAATATCATTAATTGCTTCAGGTGCCCTAAAACGCAACATATCGAGTTCTTTGGCTTTTATATAAAATTGTTTTGCTTTTTCATATTTCCCATCTTTATACATTTTTGAAGCCAGTGTATACTGAAAATAAGCAGAATTCATAAAATTGGTCGTATCACTAATAAAAGGAGGCAGATCCTTTTCATTACTCACAACATTACTGAAGAAAACCGGTATATTTTTTTCAGATATCAGTTTACAGGCTTTATCCATATTATTCTGAAACTGTTCAATACCCAATTTGTATTTGCGCGATCCATAGTGTATTTCCTTATCTGCAGGCATACTTATCATTAAACCTTCGGAAATTTCAGTATCCTTATCAGATGCCTTTTTTCTGATTTTAATGATTGCATTATTCAATAGTTGATATAATCTAAGATTTCTTAGTTTTAATATGCTCCGGACTATAACCGGGTTGACACCAAGATTTGAAGTTGATCCGACACCCAAAGCTCCGTAATATTCGTTATGACCTACATAAATAAGTACTGCATCGGGTTCATATTTTACAATTTCGCGCGCAAAATCATATATTGTATACGAATTCACAGCTGTAAGCGACAGATTGATTATTTCAAAGTTTTTTTCCGGGAAAGTAAACATTAATCGATACTTTAACCATCGATGAAATGACCCGTTATGTTCATAAGGAAATCCTATTGTCGTTGATTCGCCTAACACAAAAATTCTATAAGTATCCTCTTCTTTCTGCTTTTTAAATGGTTCAATATATCCAAGTGTAATGTTTTCTTCATCGGTGAAATATTTATAAGAGGCATATCTGCTCATCTCCCAGCAGTTTTCATCCCTGTTGCTTTCAGTAAACAATTTCAGATTATAGCCATAACCAAATAACCTTAAAAGTAACTCTGCAAGAACAATTAGGATGACTGAAAAAATTATTGAGAGTACCCTGAAAGCTATTATTCGATTTTTATTATACGGACTTATATTCTCCGTTTTGTTAGGCTCCTTATTCTGATTCGATGTTGATTTCGACATTTTTCTTTTTTCAAATTTTGGTTTATTGCATTACTAAAGGCGCAATATTACTAAATCCATTATCTTCCCGCAATTTTAATTATTTACTGATCAAAGACATTTCCGGCCCTTTGCAGTTAATAATATTAAATTAAAAAAACCACCCCGGTTACCCGGAGTGGTTCTTCATTAAAAATTTTACTAAATGTTATTGTTTGATAATTCTAACAATATCATATCCTTCAACAGCATTAATGTTCAATATGTACATTCCGCTGCTCAGTCCATTCAGATCAAGCTGATATTGTGAAGTATTTAAATTGTTTAGTTGTTTAACCAATTGTCCTGTTACATTGTAAACGCTAATTGAGAGTATTTCGCTTTCGATATTAATGTTTACAAAGTTTGTAGCAGGTATCGGGAATACTTCAAGACCAGCAAGAGTGCTTTCATGAATACCAACTACGATATCAACAACTGCTTCAGTAGCTAATGACTTAATGCCATCGACAACAGCACGAACACCATAAGTATATGTTGCTGATTCGGCAGGAACGTTGTCAACGTAACTTTCATCATTTACTCCTGCAGCAATTAATACATCATCACGATATAGATTGTATCCGTCTGCTCCGTCAACTGCTGTCCAGCTTAAACTTACCACTGTATCTTCAGATACTGCTGCGATCAGAGTATCTGGTTGATCTGGTCTGGTGAATGTAGCAAATGTACCATCTGCTTTAAGTATCAGTTCACCAAATACACGAGGAACATTCCATCCGGTATCAGTAGTATCGCTCCATGCAAGCTGACATCTGCCTTCTGATGGAGTAGCTCCGTCACCATCATTGTCACTGAGTTTAACATCATATCCGAATTCTTCACCAACAATAGGAGTTACGCCAAAGCGAGCCCAATCGAAGCTTATTTCGATCAGATAGCTTGTTCCAGTATCAACTGTTGTTGCAAATTCGTTATATGGAGGAGTAGCCCATGCATTACCAAATCGTGCTCCGATTGGATCCGGACCATCCCACCAGTTCTTTTCATAGTAGAACTGAGTAGTATCTACATAAGAATTAGTTTTCTTATT
>JAFGIP010000039.1 GCA_016929525.1 Bacteroidales bacterium | reverse complement strand
TTTATAATCGATATAATCCAAAAGTTTAATACCAAATGGAGCTGACCAGAAAGGTAGTTCATCCAGAACATTCGAAAGCTTGTTCAGATCAAAATCCTGTACATCATATTTTCTCATAGAATTGAGGTTTTCTCGATCCTTAGTGGACTTGAATTCTATTATTTATTCTTTAATGAGACCAGACTTTTCAAACTTTTTCTAAAAAGAATAATATGAACAAGTATTAAGCCAAAGAATACATAACCAAGTGTTTCATGCAATTCTTCAATTTCATGTTCATTATTGGTTGTTTCAAATAAGATAAGAGTAGTTGCTTGTGCAACAACCGTTAGTATTAATAGAAGAGTACTTATTCTTCTGATCAGTCTTTTCCAGTTTATCGGTTTCATGGCATATAGGTTTGTTAGTTTTTTTCTTCCGGTATTTGCAAATGATCCTTATCCAGAGGCTCCGGGTGTATATAAACTTTACTTCTTGGTATGTTGTTGCATATTTCTTTTTCAATTGCATCGCAAATCTCATGAACCGTTTTAAAATGTGTCTCAGGATTTATATGGATATTCACTTTGATAAAGGTATCAGCGCCTGAAGTCCTTATTTTGAGCGCATGGTATTCCTGTACTTCAGGAAAAGTCCTGAGAATCAGTTGCACTTTATCAGTTATTTCTTTCGGGGCTTTATCAAGCAGAACATCAATGGCTCTTTTACCAAGCCTGTATGAGACAAATAGCACGATTAGTGCCACAACTAATGCCGCAACAGAGTCGGCAAAGAAGAAACCAAATTGCGCGCATATTAAACCAAACAGTACTACAGCAGAACTCCAGATATCGGTCGAAAAATGCAGTGCATCTGCTTCCAGGGCTTGGCTGTTATGCTTTCGGGCTGCCTTATATAAGGCTCTTGAGCGCGATATGTCAACAATAATAGAACTTGCAACTACGATATAACTCCAGGCAGTTACTTCAATGTGAGTTTCTCCAGATGTAAGTCTGTTTATAGCTTCATAAATAATCCATGCACAGGTAACTAAAAGCAATATTGTCTCAATCAATGCAGACAAATTTTCTACTTTACCGTGTCCGAAATGGTGCTCTTCATCAGGAGGCTTATCCGAAATCCTTACGGAGAAATAGGTTATTATAGCTGCTATCAGATCCAGTCCTGAATGCATTGCTTCAGAAAGTATACCCAGACTACCTGTTATTATACCAATAATAAGCTTAAAGCCAGTTAAAAATATAGCTGCTAAAACGGATAAAAATGCTACTCTCTTCTTTTCTTCTACCATGTTTTTAAATGAATATGTGATGCAGTTCCAAAATTAGATATTAATTGCAGTATTATTATGCTTTACCATCTTTATTAACTCAACATCTCCGTCAATTCCAGGAGTGGAATCCTCCATTCTGTTATAACCCAAAGATTCATACAATCTCATATTTTTCACACTTTTGTAACCTGTACAAAGTAAAAATTCCGGTGTTGCAGGAAATTCTTTTTCAATGGCATGCATCAATTCTTTTCCTATACCTTTATTCTGGTATTCAGGTAAAACCATTAAACGGCCAATCCAGCAATATTCCCCCATATCTCTTCCTTTCACGGAGCCGATGATTTTGTTATTTGTAACCGCTTTCAGAAAAATATATTTGTTGAAATCTTCTATCATAGATTCTTTTGTTTGTACAAGCGGGGCTATGTTATAATTATTATATAGTTCTGCTTCTGAGATGAAAGCAATCATTTGTAAATTGAGGATATCATCCAGGTCTGCAAAATCAGCTTTTGATATTTTAACATTATTTCGTGGGTTATTCATATACAGGAGGTAAATCTATGGCGTGTAAATGTATGATTTTTTATGGTATGTTTCAAGTATTTCATATGCATATCGGGGATCGGGATTACTTTTCAAATCCCAGCCACCTGTAATAAATATGCGACCATCAGGTAACTGAACAGCAGGTACATCCACATCATTTCTCCAGCAGGCCACAGGCCGGTCAAGACGTGTCCATGTGCGGCTTGCAATGTCGTATTCCTGCAAATATACATCGCCAAAAGCGATTATCTTTCCGGGTTTCCCATAGAAGAATTTACCAAACATCATTTCATACATTATATCTAACTCTTCCCATTGTTTTGTTTCCATATTAAATAATTCAGGATGCTCACGGGAAGCATAACGACCATGAGATATTAATATATCTTTATTAAGTAATTGAATGGCAGCGAAAAAGGAGTGCGGGTAGTTCATGGTGTAATAAGTTCTTTGAAGATTGTTGGTAATAATGCTCAGAACGTGGGGACTAATACCTCCTCCTCCAATAACCATAAATGATGTGTCATCAATATTAACCATTTGAGCTCCGATAAGGTTTTGACTTCCCAAATCTGCATAAGGTTTTTGCTCATAGGTATTTGTTTCCGGATCATATTCAAATGCATCATTTTTCCCTAGCACCATTACTTTTCCAGAAGGTAGCAGATTGACGGCCGGTCCTCCGTATGTATAATCCTGAATGGATGGGGTTAGTGTCCAGGTATCCGTTTCAGGATCGTATATTTCGCCGTATTTTGTATAATCACTGCTAAGATCCTGAGTCGAGTTAAAACCTCCAAAAAGAAATATTCTGCCATCTTGCAACAATGTCATATTATGTAACATGTGATGGTGTAACAGATCTGCCACCTGGCTCCAGGTATTAGTCTCAGGGTCGTAGATTTCACAAGAGGTTAACGGTTCCCAACCGGGATATTCATCAATCTGAGATATACCCCCGGTGATCATCACCTTTCCATCAGCCATTAAGATAGCTGCAAATTTAGTCCTGATGTGAGCAGGTGATGCTACTTCTACCCATCCTTCAGGTAGTTGATATTCTTCTTCACCGTCATTGTCGTTATTGTCCTTTTTACATGAAAAAAGCGACAAAACTAAAGTGACAAATACCAGATTTATCAGTCCTTTCATCATAGTTAAATTTTTATATTAAATCTAATGATTTTTTTCGCTTCTGCAAAAAGATACTTACAATTGTAACACTCATAAAATTCGTTCGATCCTTAAATTATTAGAACATTTTTTCAGAAATTGCATTTGTTTTCATTTAAACTGTAAAACATATGCACATGATTGTATTTATAAGAGAAGAAAGGTTAAAATTTTTGTTAATAATTCTCATTTCAGTTTTTCTGTTTACACAATGCAAAAATAACCTAAACGATGATGCTGAAAAGGTTAAGATTAAAGGAAAAGTAATGGATGCTTCGTATGTGAATATTGACGGGAAAGAAATCGTATGGTTTTTGTCGGGGACAGGAAAAGCATACAATGATAATAACAGCAAAAAGCCGATAAAGGAACCCATATGGCTTAACAAGTACTCAATGGATGAGAAAAAGGTTGTAAAAAAAATAAAGCTGGATACAGACTTCTTCCCTCATAATATGAGACTTGTCCAGTACAACAAAAAACTGTTTATTTTTAGCAGTAATGCGGAAGATCGTTATTATTATGTTATAAATATTATAAGCGGCGATCCTGTTGAGACCATTACTCAATTTCAACAAAGATCACCTAAGCTTTCTGCCGGTATAGCAAAACTGCAATACACAGATCATGGCAATCTGTTTAATTCCTGCATTGATATAATGTCAAGGGATGGGTATTCCATGATTTATTCCATAGCTTATGATTCGTTATATAGCCAAAGATCCGACCTGGAGACAATACTTAAGGAAAAAATGACTGAGTTTGAACTTGTACCTGAAAACAATGCCGGTGCATATGACCGTAAACTGTTATGCAAAAAGAAATGGGAAGATGTAACGTATGAATCACATACCTATAAAGAGATTGAAAAAGGTAATTGGCAGATGATTACAGAAATTGTAAAAACCGGAAGTAAGAGAGAAATTAAGACAGTACTGGATTCCAACTGGGTATTTCTGAAAGGGGAGATTTTATATCAGGATATGCAATGTGCCATAGTGGTGCACGAAGCCGGTCTGGGGAGGGAATTAGAAGATTGTCAGCGTTTTCTTACCTGCATGGATACTACAGGAAATGTATTATGGAAAATAAATGCAGTGGACAAAATTTCAGAAAAACTACTGCGATCAGATAAAGGCACATCTGATATATTTTTTGTTAAAAACCATTTCAGCATAAAGCGGGTTGACAGCGTTTTCAGTATCTTCTATACTCCTGAGGAGGGTGTTTTGTATATAATGAAATGCGACACAGGAGACAGAATTGCAAAATTGGTGTTATAGTTGCTATACATGTGAAACAATAATACAACTAAAGTATAAAATCTTCTTCAATTAACTTGTTGATAATTACTATAATTTTTATTGTACAGGTAATCCCAGCTTTTCCATCTCATCATAAGGCATATAATAGATCATCAGATCTTCGGCCTGCTTAATTTCATCCTTTAAAAATGATGAAAAGCTTGTCCACGTATTTAAAACCTGGCCATTATACCTTACCGCTTTAATAACTCCTGCAGAATCGATAAAATAACCTATATTCTCATTATACAAATAGGTTCTCCCTCCAAAATAAAAAGAACCGGAATCTGTCTTATAATCATACTTCCATTCCCTGTTAGCTGCGGCAAGATCATAACACTCTATAGAATATGAATAATCCATATCTGGCTCGTATATAGAAGGTGTTAATCCAAATAGTGAAAGTTCAAATATATAGCACCCGTTCATTTCCTTAAGAAACTGCTTATATATACCGGGTATTTCTATATTGTTATGCTTTTCAAATTTCTCTAAATAACTATCCGGGGTTGGTTTAAAAATAGTAATACCATACTGTAATGGCGCTTCCCAATAGAGATTATAAATTCTTATAATATTTTTATCTATTCTTCCTCCCTGTTGTAGATATTTAAGGGAAATATTCCTGATGGGTTTTAAGGTATCTGAAATGGTTTCAAGTCTGATTGTAATATCATATATATTGCAACGATCATTACGAAATTTCTGATCTTCATTCGATTGGCAACCAATTAGTAAAAGGATGTAGAGTGTTAGTATAATATTTTTTATCGCTGATAACATCTTTGATCTGTGAGTTGTCCATTTTAATTGTTTAATGTACTCTGAATTTTCCTTTTAAAATATTCTATTGATCCGGGATCAAATCTACCGATATACCTGTATACTATTTTCCATTCTTTATCAATGATCATATGAACAGGGACAGCCGGGAAAGTATTAAATTTGATTAAGAGGTTTTTATAATCCTCAGTGGGACAAACTATATAACTAAAAGGATGTTCCTTAAGAAATTCTTTTAGTTCATCCTCTGAACCATTTGTAATTCCTATGAAATGAACATTACTTGTGTTAAACTCTTCAACAACACTGTTTAAATCCGGAATTTCGTCCACACAGGGTTTACACTTTATTCCCCAAAAGTTTAATATTACTATATCTCCTTTTAAATCTGCTGAGTTATAGTGATTGCCTTCAAGATCAGTGAGGTTAAATTCTGAAGCATCCCTGACAGTTGTATCAAGTGGAAAGTTTGGAATTTGGGTGTATATATTTAATCCAAGCAAAAATGCAAGTAATGAAATAAAATTTCTTTTCATAATTTCTATTTTAGTAACGTTAAGTTTAAGATCTTCTTTGTTTTATGTCTTTTTTATGATAGTCTTTTAAAATCTTTCCGAATGTCTTCTCTTTTTTGCGTCGTTCTGCAATACTGGAAGCAAAGTGAGCTTTCTCTCTTTCCAATTTCATGTAATTGTCATAGGAGGACTTATCAATTTCTCCTTGATCAACAGCTTTGATTACAGCGCAACCGGATTCGCTGGTGTGGGTACAATCTTTAAATTTACAATTTTCAGCCAGGATAAGGATTTTGTTAAATGTGGTTTCCAATCCGTCTGTTGTGTCTGCAATTCCTACTTCCCTTATGCCGGGATTATCAATCAGTAATCCTCCGTTTTCTAAAATAATTAATTCCCTGTGGCTGGTTATGTGTTTTCCTTTATTTGTACTTTCACTAATGGCTCCTGTTTTCATTATAGCCTTTTCTGAAAGATTATTCAGAAGAGAAGATTTCCCTACTCCGGATGAGCCCAGTAAGCAGTATGTTTTACCTTTTTTAATAATTTCCTTTATTTCCTTGTATCCCTGCTGTGTTTCGTTACTTATGGCAATAACGGGGACATCCTTTATACGAAGTTTGATCATGTCTTTTATTTCAGTCAGACCTGACTCAGTAATAAGGTCAATTTTGCTAAGCACGATAACAGGGCTAACATGCGATGAATTGCAAATAGCAAGGTATCTTTCCAGTCTGTTGATATTGAAATCCCTGTCAACGGCCTGAACCAGGAAGGCGTAATCAATGTTGGCGGCAATAAGCTGTATTTCTCCCGGTTTTCCGGGAGCTTGTCTTTTTATTACAGAGAATCGCGGATATATTTTATGGATAATTGCAAAATCAGTATCATATGTCATTAAAGCAACCCAATCGCCAACAGCAGGGAAGTCTTCCCGGTTTTTAGCAGTAAACCGCATATTTCCGGTTATCTCTGCATCCAATTCGCCTTGGGTTGTTTTAACTATATACCGTTCCTTATGTTCCGCGATAATCCTGCCTGTTTCAAAATTATCGAGGTTTTGTTCTATTCTGAATTGTTCAAAATATTTATTATAACCAAGATCTTCCAGTTGCATTTGAGATAGGTTTTAAGATTAGTTTTCATTATAAACGAGTAAATTATATTTCGTCCCTAACGGGACTTAGAAACATTTTCTAATACAATGTTTACCAATATGTCGTCCCTACGGGACT
>JAFGIP010000038.1 GCA_016929525.1 Bacteroidales bacterium | reverse complement strand
TTTTGGCAGCGAGGGTATGGCGGATTCTCGATAAATTCATCAGCAATAAACAGTGTTAAGGAATATATTTTAAATCAGGAAGAGCATCATAAAATCAAAACATTTCAAGAAGAATATCGGTCATTTTTAGAAGAATACAATATGGAATATGATGAAAGGTATGTTTGGGACTAACGATTTCGCACCTTCGGTGCTTAAAGGTAATTAACTATCTTTAACCTGGACTTTCAGCCCAGGCTAAAGATATTGCACCTTTGGTGCTTAAAAAATAGATGTTGCATTGCAGAAAACAGAAATACAGGTCAATAACCGTTAATCAGCCGAAGCCTGCCGTTCGGCACTCATATCATACTGCAGGCAGAAGCTATTTTAGTTTTAAATAATATTTCTTTTACCCCTTCCCTTAGCGGCTTTTACTTAGATTAGATAATTCTTTCTTTTCCCTTCCCCTAATATTAGGGGAAGCCTGCCTGGTCGGCAGACAGGGGCTAGGGATAGGGTATACATACTTATCTGCTGGATAGAAGAAGAAAAAAAAATCTGATTTTTCAGGCGAATTTCTTTAAAGAAGCATACAGGAAGGATACAGCTTAGATACAGGAACGTCGCAGCTAAGATACAGGAATAACATAATTAAAATCAGGATAAAATTCTTCCGATAGCAAAAATCCTCAATTCCAGACCTTAGCAAAACTATAAAATTCTGAATTTGTGTCATTCCTGACTTGATAAATAATCTCTGGTTCTCAATAATTTAAAGATTCCGTAACCCTGCCTGCACTGCCGTTTCGGCAGGCAGGAAGTACGGAATGACAGTTAAAATGAGTTTTGCAAAGGTCTCAATTCACCTCTCTCGTCCAGAGAAGTCCCTGCCCGGTAAAATAATAAACCCAAATCCGTCATTTGATTTCACTTTGGTAAATAAATCACGATTTCAACCTTACGGTGTTTCCGGAGTTCTTCTTCACTTAAATCTTCCCAATTCACCCCATCTTTAAGAGATTGTGTCTCACCAAAGGAGAATGTTCGAATTCTATTCTCGCCGATACCGTTACTTGCCAGAAAATCTTTTACTGTCTGGGCACGATTCTCAGATAGTTTTTCATTATAATCGGCATCTCCAAGTGGATCGGTATAACCTTTAATGGTTACATAAAGCCTTTTATCTTCATTTAATACCTGAACAACTTTCTCTTCAAGTATACTTTTTGAATCTGGTCGAATAGAATATTCATTTAAGTCGAAATTCACAACAATAACATCAAATACCGGGTCAGTTATTATGTTTTTGCTCTCTTCAATAATATCAGCTGAGAATGATGAATTATCAACCTTTAATACAATGGTTGAAGGTTCGAAGTTTTCCTTAACATAATCCAGATCCGTCTGAATATTAACCTTTTTATTCTCTTCCAGTAACAATTTTAACTGAATTTTCTGGTCACTGTTAAAAATATATTTTTTACCATCAATATTTAACACTGATTGAACGACCTTTTCTTCAGCAGCTTGTGGTCCCCTTTTTTTAATAGGCAGGAGGGTATACAAAATACTGTCTTCAGGTGAAATATCCATTTCCTTTGATAATATTATTATATCAATCAGTTCTTCGTCAGTTATATCATTCCTTTCCTCGCCTGTCTTAATTTGCGAAAGCGCTTTATTATATTCGTTTTCGGTTTGAGTTTCATTTCCGAAATTATATTTTACAGCTTTGGTTAAAGGAATAAATAATTCCAGTTTCTGGTCAGTACCCGAAAAAAACTTAGTAAGAGTTAACATATAAAAGGTACCGGGAATAACAGAAAAGTTCTTTGCCAGTATTCCTTCAGGTGCATCATTAAAAGACTCTGTATTTATAAGAATAGGGAAGCCTTCTAATTCTGTTAAAGGCTTCTCTTTTAAAACCGGGGCCTCGTCTACTTTCACATTGCCAGTTTTTTTAGGATTAAATGTTTCTTTAAAATGAGCAATGTCAGTTACAATATTAAAATTCACTTCAATATCCAAAGGTAAAACAAAAAAGAATGATCTTCCTGAAACACTTATGGTTTGGTCGTTTATATATAAACTGGTAACTTCTTTGCTTTTCTTATCTGAAAGTTGATTGTCGTCTTTTTCAAATTGTATTGTATATATTTCCCCCTCTGTTAATAGCAGCTCCTTTGCCAATGCGGTCAGGTCAATAATGTTACTTTCATCATTTTGATAGTCTTTTGATATTTCATTAAGAGCATTTTTATATTCTTCACTAATTGGCTCCATTCCTACAGTAAACTGATATCGCATTCCTGGCTCAAGAGGTATGTCAGTTCTTTCAATAGGCTTGGGTATTATAAATGCTTTTTCCCTTTCTTCTTCAGTAAGCTGATCATTATTAATTATGTCAGTCGCCATGGGATTCTCATGTCGAATAACCATTTTGTATGCTTCATAAGGTAAAAATCCAAAATTAAAACCTGTATTACTTTTTGATATAATGTTATATTCTGTTCCATCACTTAAATAAAGTATTATTTCCTTTTTTTCACGATCGGGTTTCCTTTTTAAATTATAATAAGAATATTTTATTTTCAGGTTTAAATAATGTAACCGGTAAATATCTTCTTTACCAAAGCCACCAGGCCTGTTTGAAGAAAAATAGCCTGTAAGGCC
>JAFGIP010000037.1 GCA_016929525.1 Bacteroidales bacterium | reverse complement strand
GTTTCAAACTGATTGGAAGAATTGAGAGCAAACCTTTCCACCAGGGCAGGAGATTCAAGAAGTTCATTGCTTTCTTCAGCACCCGCAATCCAGATATAATTACTACTGCCAGTACCTTTGGGCTCAATATCAATTGAACTTACATCTTTTCCGGTATTTGTTTCCGGATCAATAAAAACAACATTTGAGATAAGTTTTGGATCGGTAGCAGGATTTATATCAACAATATCTATACCGCCTAAATATCTTGGGCCCTGAGTATTATAACCTATGTAAGCATAATCATCAGAAATCCTGATATGAGATGCCTGCAGGATCTCTTCTTTATATCCGGGTGATTCCAGAGTTGCTATTACCTGAATATTTATTGAAGAAGCAGGATTCCCTTTTTCATCCGCGACGGGATCATATAAAGTATATGCAGTTGAATTGTTCTGAAATATGATCCTTTTATTCAATGTTCGTACGTCATTGTTAATTACCATATCCCCGGCCAGGTTATCCTGAAAATGATCAGGCGGATCCTTTTCACAGCTTATTAATGTAAATAGCAGTGATACAATTAATAAAGTTATTGGATTTTTCATGATATTTCTATTATTGGTGTTCATTATTATACATTAATTTAAATATCAGCTTCCATTTATATATCTTTTATGCAGTGTAAAAATAATGCAAACTGATGCCCTTGTCAAGAAGAATATATCGATTTAATGGAGAAATGCGACGTTTCAGCTTTTGCTTAATCAAAAAAATACTAAGGAAGATTGAAATATATATGCGACTGAAATTCATAATGTTCTGTTTAGTCAAAAACAGATCCATATTGACCAGAAAAAGACACAAAAACTGTAACAAAAATTATCACATGCTTTATAAATCAGATATTCAGAGCTTTATAGAGGTGACTGAAACAGGCGTCTAAAACAAAGATTTTGACCAATCAACAAAAAAGAATGATAAAATTATATCCGGCTATTTGGGGGGTAAGACAGGATAGTCAAGGTTCATCTTAACGCTTCTTCTTAAGTGTGAATATTTAAAATTTCTTTCTGCTAAATACCTGCATGGATGTCAGGTTTTAGCACCTGACAGATATATTTATTCCGTAGTTTATACGGTTTTCTTATAAAAAGTACACCAAATATCAGAACAGTTCAAAATACAGAGTGCTGCTGAGAACTTCGCTGTCCTGAGATCCATTATTTATACTGCTATAAAAAACAACCAAAATGTGCTACTTTGGAAAAATTCGAATATAATCGCAAATGAATGTATCACTATTCTTTTCCCTCACTGACGTTAAGAAGACGTACCAGAGGATAATACTTGTAACTAACATCTCACCAGCGTCCTCAATGAATCCCATTATTTCCATCCCCTTTTGTCCAACATGGAACGCATAAATGCTCATGTCAATAACGATACCGAAAAAGAATAACATAAGAACCAATAATATCAGGTCCTGGGATATTTTTCTGAAAACCTGATTGCCACGTATATAAGCCCCTATAATTATTGATCCAAAAATAATTGCTGCAATTGCTGATGCTGCTAACTCTCCGCAGTCATTTAGTCTTAATCCCATAGGTGGCACGAAATTAAAATTATCTGCAAAGTAAAATCCGATTCTCTCATGGATAGTCATTGCATCATCAATAAGAAAATAAAAGAACAGGATTCCCCATGCCAGATAACCAAATGACAGCCTTATTCCGGAAATATAAATAAGCAAAATTGCTATCCAAAGCCATTTAATATATTGATACATCTCCGGATAACCTTTATCTACCTCCAATGAATAAAGGGAGTTGTTAAAATCAGGTAATAAGATGTTAACGAGATGAAGAATAAAAAACATTAAATCGGCACAAAGTAATATTGCCAGGAATATAGTTGCACTTTGTACATTGAAACTTCTAAGAAATTCTAATAACCTGATTCTTTTAGTCATAAAATTAACAGTCTGAATTAATAAGTCTGTGTAATCCAATCAGTCATCTTTTCTGATGTCGACTACCAAATTTAACATATCTGTTTAACATAACTACACCCGACATAGCTTTATGATTAAAAAACATAAAAAAAGAGGTTACCATTCTGATAACCTCTTCCTTCAATTATATCTTAAGGGTCTAAAACTATTGTCTTAGATTTCGTCCACCGGAATAATGAACGTGTGGGTATTTGATGAAACGAGTTGTTTCCACTCCCAGTTTGGATAATCAGGGCACATTGAGGTACTATTTAATCCGGAGAGCGGGCCGATATAAAGATATGTTTTTAATAATCTTATGTTGTCAAATCCATCTACCTCTACTATTAGACAAGGTTCATCTATTTCGTTAGAACCATTAGTAACTGTGATTGTTCCTATTTGAACAAAGGGAGCAAAGAAAAGGTTTCTTAATTCGTACACATCACCGGCATGAAGTGTATTAACCCCTAATCTGGAACACCATTCGGTACTGCCTGAAAATGGAAATATTTCTCCTGAACTGACACCATAATTCCATATTTTCTTGTTATTAATGGTTTGCGTTAGCTGGGATTTGACAGCTATTACGATAGGTTCTTTACATTCAACTAAACAGAAAGTAAGGTTGCTGAGACCTGAAGGTCGGCCACTTGCATTAACAGGAGAAGCCAGACCACTATCACTTAGTATGCCATCTTTATAGAAATATATATTTGCAGCTGCTGATCCCTTAACAATGACTGCTCCAACTTTGTAATCCTTTTCCCCGATCCGGATGCAATCTCTCATTTCAAAAGAAACAAGTGTGCCATCAGTTGTCACATTAAGTCCCTCAGGAAATTCTCCGTTAAATCCATTTTCCCCATAGTCAAGTTTATTACTACAGGTCAGATATCCGGAAGAGAGTTCAAAAGCTCTTTCAACTTCTGTGCAGGTTCTATTTCCTCCTCTGTTTTCTCCGGGTATAATATAAGGAGTAATACCATTATCAGAAACAGGGGTACTTGCTACATTGCCAATAATGTTTAAAGCCAATGTCTTTTTTTGGTTCATCAACAGAAGATCATCATCTGTCCGTGTTTTATCACACGAAACAACCGTCAGGATCAAAAACAATGCTCCAAATAAATAGTGTATTTTTTTCATTTTTACTGTTTTTAGTTAATACAAATATTTCATACCAAAAGTAATGCACGAGAATATTCCTTACAAGTAAGTAATGCCTATTTAATGACGAGATGCGAAGTTTTAGGATTATTTCGCCAATGAAATTATGACGATTATTTACAGGTAACTCTGACTGATAAGCAATAGCTTGTTATTCGTCAAATAAAGATCAATATTGACAAAAAAAAAATAAAAATAAAGTAACAAATATTATCACATGCCTCATATGCTTGATAATCAGGATAAAATAAAAAAAATTCCACCAGGGTTCAAAAAACAGTCGTTTTGATCAATATCCTGTTTATGAAGATTTAGTTTAATTCTCAGCTTAGGTATTCCCTTTATTCAAATGAGAGACAAATTTTCACTTGTTTTAACCACTTGTCTTTTGTAACTTTAGCGGGTAGATAAAACTATTTGGCTCAGTCTGTTTTATCCGTATTTCATAAAATATTCTGATTGTAGAACAAGAAATTTTTTATCATGAAATTAAAAATCTGCATCTTATTAGTTCTTTTCTTAATTAATCACATATCTGCCGATGCTCAAGACTATCTGATAAGTTTTACAGGTACGGGAGCGAGCACATCAGTGGTTAATGTTAAGGTTGAAAACCTCACTCAGGCTAAAAGTCTTACTATTAATGGAAGTGATATTTTGCATCTTAAGAATGTAATTACCGGAATTGATTCATACACGGAAGATTCATACCACAGAATCAGTTTTTCACCCAATCCCATGACAGATTATACTCTTATAAGGTTTGATCTACCGGAAAATGGACAGACAACGATCAGTCTTTTTGATATTACAGGAAAAACAATCTTCCGGATCCGGGATAATCTGGATAAAGGCCGGCATGAATACAGAATGCAGGGTATTGATAATGGTATATATATACTTAAAATAGTCTCAGACGGATACTCATTAACCGGGAGGTTAATATCCTCGGGTTATCATAAGGGCAATACAAAAATTGCATATGAAAGTGTAGTCACTTCATTGGATGAGAAAATTGACTCCAAAGGAACAAGTGAAGAGGTAGTAATGCAATATAATGCCGGTGATTTATTGAAACTTACAGGTATCTCAGGTAATCTCGCCACAGTGGTGACAGATGTCCCGGCGGTAAGTAAAACAATCATCTTCAATTTTGTCCCCTGCACGGATGGAGATGGCAATAATTATCCGGTTGTACAGATCGGAACACAGATATGGATGGGGGAGAATCTCAAAACTACAAAATTTTCTGATGGCACTGTAATACCCCATGTAACAGACAGTCTGGCCTGGTCGGTATTGAAAACTCCCGGATACTGCTGGTATAATAACAATTCAGCTTATAAAAACACTTACGGGGGCCTCTATAACTGGTATACAGTTACTACCGGCAAACTTTGCCCTGATGGGTGGCATGTTCCAACTGATATGGAATGGGCAACACTTATTAATTCACTAGGAGGGAAGGATGTGGCGGGAGGCAAATTAAAGGAAAATGGAAATGCTCATTGGGCATCTCCTGATGATGCCACAAACGAAAGCGGTTTTACTGCTCTTCCCGGGGGATATCGTAATTTTGACGGAGCATTTAATGGTCTCACAGGTAATGGTAACTGGCGTTCGTCAACTCCATACGACCAAGCATTTTCCTGGTATCAGTATTTATTATATTACACAGGCAGTATTTATACATATCATGGCAATCATGAAGGTGGATTTTCTATACGCTGCCTGAAGGATTAGTGGCAGGATTTATATCAATAATATCGATACCGCATAAATATCCTGGGCCCTGAGTATTTACTATAAATTTTTTCTCATGATATTTTAAGAAAATACCCCGGATTAAATATTATCTGTTTTCCCGGGGTACTTTCATAAAGAGGTAGATCAATCTCTTTGTCAATTGATATTTCCGCTTTTTACAAACTTTTCAGTTCGTATTAGCATTTATCATCTTTTGATTATCCTTGACCTGTTCAGCATCACATTATTCTTCTTATCCCTCATTTCAAAGAGATAGATCCCTCTGCTGGTTCCATCAAGATCCAGTCTGATCTCATTAACATCCGGGTCCGTCTGAATTTCTTTAACAATCTGACCCACGATATTATAGATCGTAATATTTAATCTGTGACTATACCTGTTCTTCCATGTTACTGTTATTTGACCTTCTGTCGGGTTAGGATAGATCAGGACATCTTCCTTATCCATAAGGGCCGAATTGATATC
>JAFGIP010000036.1 GCA_016929525.1 Bacteroidales bacterium | reverse complement strand
GTGTTAGCGTTTCGTGCATTATTAATTCAATTCCATTTTTGAATGTTATTTAATCTCATCTGCAATATCCGATCTACTTGTTTTAATCACGTTATCAAATCACTAAAGGGTAATTAGAATGTCACATTAAGACCTATTAGATAGTTGCGGGTAGCAGGCGTATTGGTGCCAACGGTAAGCAACCGTGCTTGATAAGTGTCAGTTACAGCAGCATTTTCGCTTGCATAAGAATTAGTCTGAGGATCCAAACCTGTTTCAGCATGAAAGGGAGAGAACAATACCAGCGGATTTTGAGCGGTAAAGTAAACCCTTAGTTTACTTATATTTCTATTCTTTATCCACTTAAGTTTGTCAAAGCTATATCCGAGAGTAATTGTATGGATTTTAAGGTATGATGCATCGAAGTAACCCAATGTATTACCATATTTCGGATTATCTGAACTCAAAACACCTCCGGGAAAAGGATACCGGGCATCGGTATTTTCCGGAGTCCAGTAGTCGATCTTCACATTGTTCCTACGACCGGATTCCATATTCAGGTATCCTGATGCGGAATGGAGGGTACTAATCAGGATACCACCTTTTTTGAAGGCTCCCACTACACTCAGATCAAATCCTTTATAGCTAACATGAGTGTTCAAACCACCCTGAAATTTAGGATCTACACGGATAGGTACCCTGTCATCAGAATTAATTCTTCTTACAGGTGTTCTATCGTCGTTATACTCTCCATGATACTTCACTTTAATCATACCGGCATTCCCTACGGATTCATATAAATTCATTTCATTCACTTCATCTTCCTGCCATAGTCCGTCGTATTCATAATCATAAATTACGTTGATCGGGTATCCGACAAACCACCAGTTTGATAGGTCTTCATCAGCGCCGGAAACAATCGCAACTATCTTATTTTTATTACTGTAGAGGTTAATTCCCATATCCCAGGTCCAACCATTGTAATTATCCAGAATAGTACCGGAAAGACTAAGTTCTATTCCTTTATTTTGGGATTTGCCCGTATTTTGATAGACAGCGCTTCCAGATGGCAGGGAAATCGATAAGAGAAGATCATGGGAATTTGTGATATAATACTCTACCGTTCCCGACAATCGACTGCGAAAGATGGAAAAGTCCAGTTCGCAGTTAGAGGTTGTGGAAAATTCAGCGGCCTGGTTGGAGGTTTTACCGTATCCGACACGAAGTTTCAGTAAGTCGAGGAAGGATACATTTTGCATGAAAGGCTCTTTCCCGACATTCCACCCGACTGATGCGCCGGGACAGGTATGCCACTTCTGCTCTTCTGAAAGCCTTGAGGAACCATCAGCGCGTACAGCAGCCATCAGCATATATCGGTTATCGTAGGAATAACTGATTCGTCCCATCCATGAAAGCAAGCCTCCCAACTCATACTCCTGTTGACCCGGATCAACCGTAATTTCTCCAAGTGCCTGCCCAAGATTGTAATACTGGAAGTCCGGGTTGGGAATGTCCCTTGCGCTCACGCTGGACTTATTATATTGTGTTTCTTCTGCTGAATACAAACCAACCAGGTTCACCTGATGCTTTTCAGCAAAGATCCGGTCATACGTCAGCAGGTTCTCGAATACCCAGTTGGTAGTAAGTTCATTGGTTATGCTTGCAGATGATGGTGTTGTCGGGTTTGTACTATTAACACCTTCTCCGGTAAAAGACCCGGAATTTTGTGTACGCAGATTTAAACCAATGTTTGCACGGTACTTTAGTCCTTCAATTCCGGGGATCTTTAATTCACCGAAAATGTTGTTATAGGTTCCGTACCCCTTTTTCTCACTTACCCAGGAATCACCTATTTCAACAATAACATCTCTGGTTATTAAAAAAGGTTCATCCAGTGACATCCTTATAGTTCTTTTCAGGGAGCCATCGGCGTTATAGGGATCGGAAATCGGGGTCATACTTATGACACCGTAAAGTCCTATCTGGTCTCCCTCCGTCAAACTATAGTTATTGTTAGAAGTCAATCCGAAACGGAAGTATTTACCTACTTCCTGATCCATAGCAGCCCGTATTGAATAGCGGGTGAATTGCTGGGTAGGAACCGGAGATTGATCAAGGTAGTATCCAATGCCAAAGTAGTAGCTGCCATTTTCAGTACCACCAGCGATCTTCAGATCGTGATTTGTTACCGAGGCAGGTCTGTAAAACAGGTCCTGGTAATCAATATCTACAGAATTGGATTCATCCAGTCCGTTATCGTACCTGTTGGCTATTTTACGGAGTCCGATAAACTCTGAAGCATTCATCATAGGGTACTTAATAACCTGCTTGGTGCCAAAGTAGCTGTTATAGCTGACTTGTGCTTTTGCATATTTTTGCTCCTCATTGGTTGAAATCAATATAACGCCATTTGCACCACGCGATCCGTAAATAGCAGTTGACGATCCATCCTTCAGGATATCGATTCTCCTGATAGCATTCGGGTCAATATCATTTATCTCACCGGCAAAGGGAATACCGTTGAGCACAATAAGCGGATCGTTAGTGTTAATAAATGAGCGTGTGCCACGAATACGGACCTGCATGCTAGCTCCGGGTTTTGAGTTAGTTTGTGACATTTCAACTCCGGCAATACGTCCCTGCAAAGCCTGGGTTATATCAGATGAAGGTACATCGCGCATTTCTTTACCTTTAATCGATGCTATGGATCCGGTTACTGCTTCTCTTTGAAGGGTACCATACCCGATACCTACAATGTCAACAAATTCTTCATGGCTTTTAACCATCACCAGATCGATTGTAGTTTGACTACCTACAATTATCTCTTCTCCATTATAATCAATTGAAGAAAATACCAAAGCTGCATCAGGACTTACAGTAATTTGGTATTGACCATTCCGATCAGTAATTACTGTGTTTGTGGTCCCTTTTTCAATAATGTTTATACCCGGTAAACCGCTTCCATCAATAGCTGTTACGGTACCTGAAACAGTTGTGATTTGGGCGTTAACTGTGATAGAAAAAGCCGTATAAAGACCGATTAAAAGCAGGAATCCGGCTTTCATTCTGGATTGCTTAAGTTGTTTCTTCCGTGGCGAGGAAAAAATAGTTAGGATGAATTTCAAAAAACAGAGTGTTTTATTTAACATGAGTTTCATATTATTAGGTAAATATATTATAAAAAGGTCTTAGAAAAAGCAGTAATGTATAATTAGCCAGTGGGTTGGAGCTTGCAAATGTGCTATTTGTGTATTGGGTTTTCATAGATTCAATTTAACTTTTAATACAAATTAATTTCGGAGTTGCAACCGCATGGTTGCTAACGGTTGGCGGCATGAACCGTAGGGGATTTAAACCCGCGTCCCAATCCACCGTGACCAAAACTACCAAAAAACTACGAACATTGCAAACCGCTGAAACCCCTATGGTTTATGTACCGCCGGTTGTGCAGCGTTTATATCATTAATTCAGTGGTATCAACTTTAAAGTCATTTCTTCCCAACCAATTCAATGCTGCCTCATATGTTGTAAAGATTTCTAGTCTCATTGGCAATGATCCAAAATATTTATACAATGTCATTGCAACAACTTGGAGAGGTGTATTAGTTATTAATGCACTTTTCCTGTTTGATAATAAATTCGGCGTTGACTTTGCAAAATCAACATATTTTGAAATCTCGACTTCTACATTATTTAATACTTCAATATCTGCATTTCGAATATCAACAATAAAATCGTAATTTGGATTATATCTTGGATCGCTAATCTCAGATTTTTTTAATTCAATAAAGTCAATTAAGTCAATTTTTCCACTGGCAAATTCAATAATCAGCTTATGCTCCTCATAAATTAAATATTTAAGTATTTTATCCATCTACTTTTTGTATTCTTTGTTATGTGTATACATAATTCTATATAAAGTTAAAATTTATTTTACATAAATGTCTAGAAGTTATAATCAAGATTTCACTTTACTATATAATTGAGATTTATGTCTTGAGTAAATGCGGCACAACGATTGCGCATATGAATTGAGGCGGATGCGGACGGAGTCAGTATCAGCCGAAATGAATGCTTTTGCGTTGTTAAATTTTTAAACATATCGTAAAGATAGCCTTGATTTATATGCGCTGTTGGCAGCTGGCATTTTTTACTAATCTCAATTAATATTTAATAAGTTATTGAAATAATATCCAAATCGTATTCCCACGGTGTAAAAAGATATCATAGGTCTGGTAAGAACAGGTTCATAAAAAAAAGAAAATGAAAGAGTATTTGGTTCTAATCTTTTTTCGAAACCAATCTCACCTATCCCGCAAAGCATACTCATATGACCTTTTATTCTATAAAATCCTAGCGATGTAAAGGGTACAATATCATCAAAATTATATTCATAAAGTTCTCCTTTATCGGCTAAAAAAACTGAAGGATAAAAGCCTACAGATGCAAATGGAATTATTTTTCCGAATTGTAACTTATATTTAATTTGAATTGCAGGTTTTAAAATGGAAAATTTGTAGTAAATATCATTTGGAATAGATACAGTTACTGAAGTGAAACTTGTTATATTATTTATTATTTCATTTTTATAAAAATAATATCCCAATGAGAACTGTAAATTAAAAGCACCTGCTTCATCTAAGTTAATCTGTGAATTTACATTGAACTGATAAACATTTTTTGTTTCCATTGAGATTAAACCTTGATAGAAGTCTAATTTTATTTTGCCATAGGAAAAATCAATGCCAAATATTATGCGTTTTCTTAGACTTGAGATGTCTTTTTCATAAATAATGCATTGTTCATCTTTACAAACGTATTCGTGATATTCCTTCGATAAACTAATAAGTGTATTCTTTGAAAAATCTGCATTATTTAATTTTTGAACAACCTGAGGGCAGTCTCTGAAATAATATTTCAACAATCCCCTGTACTGATACGTCCAGCCTTCATATTCAACTCCGTCAATTACCATAATAAATTTGTTATTATTTATCTCATGTAATTCTCCCTCTATTTCAATAAAATAATAATCTTGAGAATTCTGTTGTGTATAGTAGATGGTTGATTTGCCTGAAATTAGACATTCAAGAAATAGGTTAATATCCGCATTTTCAATAAATACTTTTTTACTCACAAAATATTTACTATCAATAAATCGGTAAGTGCTAATATCATCAGGTAAATAAATTACTGGATTTGCTGAGCTATCTTTTTTAAATTGACATGTTTTTGCATTAAATTCACTACTTTTGAAATTAATTAATCCTTTTTCTCTTTCCCCATTTTTTTTAACTATAAAGCCAGGTTTATAATCGTATTGTGAATAAACACTTGCAAATAAAAAGAGTAATGGAAATAATGATTTAATTTTCATTTGAAATAATTTATAGGTTTTAAATATAAATAATAGAATTATCTAAGCACAATTAATATAAAATTAAGGAGTGATTGGTTTTCTTTGTATTCCTAACTTTTGTTATATATAATTATTAAATTATTTAGCTGTTCGCGTTTGTAAAATGTGTGCTAACGATTCGCAGGTATGGTTTGGCTGGGATTTGTCCCGGCAAACCGTATCAAGATACCGTTTATTTTAAATAATTTATACATTGTCAAAGTATTACTGCACCCCAGCTGAACTATACCTGCTGTTAGC
>JAFGIP010000035.1 GCA_016929525.1 Bacteroidales bacterium | reverse complement strand
TTCTATAAAATCGATAGCAACAGGTAAATCACTGTTATTACTGATCCGTATTACATCTCCGCGTTTAAGACTTCGGCTTAATCTGAATCGAACCTCGTCAAATTTGATGAGATCCTCACCATCAATTTTCACATGTGTCCAGTGTGAAGTTAACTGAACGGTTTGATCCTTGAAGCCGTTCACATAGATGTTAACGGATCTTTTCCCACCGTCAGGGATTGTAAAGCGCATAGTAACACCATCACCGGGTGTAGTTACAGTCCACTGTACATAGCTTCCCCTGGATGTAAGGGTAGTATACTGACGGTTAGTAGCCTGAAAAACAAGTTCTGATATCAGAGAAGCTTTATCTGTACTTGTAGAACGTTTCAAAGCATCTTCTTTGGTAGCACGTACGAATGAAGCTTTATCAGTTTGTGCTGACACATTTTCTGCTTCATATCTTGTGTAGCGCGGTTTAAAAGGCCCTTTTTGGGCCAAAAGATCACCGGTCGTCGTTCCAAAGAACAAAATGACCATAAAGAGCACTGACCAACATTGGCTTCTGGCAAGATTTTGCCACCTGCTCTCAGACTTTAAGGTTTGTTTTGAGTTTCCATTCATAGTAGTTAAAAATTAGTGGTTATGTAATTCTATAGTTTATTGTTTGTACGGTTCATCACTAAGAGTTATTATTCAATAATTAATGTTGACACATATATTTCATCACCATCCAGTATTTTGATAAAATAAAAACCGGATTTAAATTCTGATATATCAAGTTGTATTAATCCAGTATCAGCATATTTCTCTGCTAACTTTACTCCGGTTACATCTATTATCTGAATTCTTACAGATTCAATACCCTTTGGTATTTCCATACTGAAAAAGTTACTGGCAGGATTTGGGTAGATATTTACATCAGCAATTGTTGAAGAACTGAGTTCTGTAGGGGTATTCTTTATTACTAGTTCAAGCACCCATTGAGCACCCCATGATGAAGACAATATTTCTCCATGTTGAGCAAAACCCGTCATATTTTCAATGTGGATAAACTGATTTAATTGTCCAACATTTCTTAAATTAATCCAGTTACCTTCAACCTGTTCAGCAAACCATCGTGAAGTTAACCATTCTGGAGTCTTGGGTGTACACTGTGTATATCCATACAGGTTTTCAATGTGCATATATTCTTTTGTCCCTGCATTTTTTATTTCAAATTGTCCATTGGCAGGATTTTCCAGAGTCCATTCATACACCAGACCCGGATTATTGGGTAATTCAGAATACTTTACCAGATTACCTCCATCAGATAAGTAAACATTTTGCCACCTGTTTCTTATTCGGTAAGAAGTTATTGAATTACCGGGTGTGATAACTATATAACATGTGGCACTATATCCGCCATCCTGCGCAGTAACTGTAATAGTAGCATAACCTTCAGCAATTGCAGTAACAAGTCCTGCAGAATTAACTGATGCAACAGATGTATTACTACTGCTCCAGAATATATTCTGGTTGGTGGCATTCTGTGGATAAACGCTCGCAGTAAGCTGTTGTGTGTTTCCAACTATAAGATCAGTGCTATTTGGTGAAACATTAATTCCTGTAACGGGAATAAAAGCAGGTGTAACAGTAACATAACAATTATCAGTATACCCTCCATCCTGTGATGTAACATTTATGGTACACATACCTTCAGAAATAGCAGCAACAAGTCCGTTTGAGGTTACAGAAGCTACAAATGAATTATTGCTGCTCCAGGATACATTCTGGTTGGTAGCATTTTCAGGATAAATATTTACTGAAAACTGCTGCGTGCTGTCAACTGTTAAGCTTGCAGTTGTTGGCGAAATATTTATACCGGTTACGGGAATTATTGGCGGAGAAACAGTAACATTACCGGAGGCTGTATACCCTCCGTCTTCAGTTGTTACCGTTATGCTTGTTTCTCCCTCAGCATTGGCAGTAACCAGTCCATTGCTGTTAACAGAAGCTATTTCAGAATCGGAACTGCTCCAGCTTAAATTTTGATTGGTTGCATTGGATGGTGTTAAATGGACTATCATTTGTTGTGTGCCGCCAATATTCATATTGACATTTATCGGAGAAATACTTACACCTGTTACGGGAATTGTTGATGAGGTAACAGAAATAACACATAAAGCTGTATATTCTCCGTCTTCAGTTGTAACAGTTATTGTAGCCGAACCAACAGCATTTGAAGTTAAAAGTCCACTATCATTTATAGTGGCAACTATCGTGTTAGAGCTGCTCCATATCACATTTTGATTTGTAGCATTTGAAGGGTATATATGCCAAATCAGCTGATACTGGTCCCTGATATTTAAACCAGACGGGCAATCAAGATCAACACCTGTAACAGGAATAACCGCTTCTGCAACGACAACATTGCAGGTTGCTGTATACCTGCCATCATCGGTTGTAATTGTAATGACAGATGAACCTTCGGCAATGGCAGTCAGGAGACCTCCTTCATTCACTGCAATTATCTCCGGATCAGAACTATTCCAGCTTACATTTCTATTTGTTGCATTTGATGGTAAAATATTCCAAACCAATTGATATTGTTCGTCTGTGTTTAAATCTTCCGGACATAAAAGATTAACACCTGCTACCGGTATTATAACCGGTGAAACAGATATATTACATGCAGCTGTGTATTCTCCGTCATCGGTGGTAACAGAAATTATTGCCGAACCGGCAGCATTTGCAGTAACTAATCCGTTACTGTTTACTGAAGCAACAGCTGAATTGGTGCTGCTCCAGTATATATTTTGGTTAGTAGCATCTGTGGGAGAAATGTTGGCTACGAGTTGCTGCGTGTTACCAACAAACAGGTTTGCAACAGTTGGTGAAACATCAACTCCGGTAACAGGTATGATAACCGGAACGGGTATACCGAATAACTCATTTTCTGAAAGCTGCAGAATATCGCCACTATTGTTATTCATATTGAAGCGGTAGTATACATATCCTGTTGAATTATCAATACTGAATAATCTTGTATGGAACCTGTTGGGAAAGTCTTCGTCGGTTCGGTTGTCCATAGTTATCCACGTTGAACCGTCATTTGATCCTTGCAGTGTCCAGCTATATGGATCGCGATAAGGAAAATCGTTAGCTGAGGATATGGAGTAACCCGTAACAATATAAGAACCTATTGCCTGGTACTGAACCCATGCCGATGCATGGAATGTCAGGTATTTGGTGTTGAGATCGTTATCAATAAGATTTGTGATACCTTCTCCCGCAGGCCAGTCGGTATACTGAGAAGTCATAGTTCCTCCTATATCTGTAATGTCTTCTCCAAAAATTTCACCTGATACAGATACAAAACATATTGTCGAATAACCGCCATCTTCGGTAATAACTGTTATAGCTACCAAACCCTCGGCATTGGCAGTTACTATTCCGCTGCTGTTCACCGATGCAATTAAAGGATCTGAACTGTTCCAGATTACATTTTGGTTGGTAGCATCAGAAGGGATTATTGTTGAAGAAAGTTGTTGCGTATTACCAGTAATAAGATTTATATCAGGAGGAGAAATATCAATACCAGTAACGGGTATATCTGTTGAGACTTGTATGAAAGAGAATTCATGGATGTTAAAATCAGTACCATCCATACACACCCGCATCACTTGAGTTCCTGCATTCAAATCGATATCGGATGCTGTGATTGTCCTCCAGTTTTGCCATCCTCTTGTATTAGGCACTGATAGTGTTCCTGTTTTATTTATACCATCGAATTCAATATGAAATGCCCCTCCGTATACATCAGAGGCAACGCGTATTTCTAAACTATAAGTTCCTGAAGTAATAACATTGACAGTATATTCGATCCATTCGCCTGCAACGATCCAACCAACATTGTATCCGCCTTCGCTGCAATTTTCTATATCGACACCTTCACCGGTTCTGTACTGTCCTCCATTGTTGGAAGCATCAGTATCTTGATAGGCAACTCCCTCACCACCTGTATCATAATCTTCAGCCTGAATTGTTCCCGGAATTGACCATGGAGTTCCTCCATAAGGAAGATTTTGAGAAAATCCGGAAATACTCAGCAGTGATGCAATAAGTATCGCAACAGCGCATTTTGGTGGAGTTAGAAGTGCTTTCATCATAGGCAGCATTTGTTAGGGTTTATTAATGATGTATTCAGTTCCTTCAGAAAAACATTATCAAAGCATAATTCAGTTCATGATAAATGAAAAATACCGTTGACTTAAATACAAAAAGAACCTAAATACAAAAAATTACTCCTTTGATGAAAAGGCAGACCTGATATTAAGCCTGCCTTTTTAGATTAATATTCGTTATTATATTTTGTCCGTTACTACGATTATTAATGTTATTTATCCCTGATCCAAATTCAGGCATCTCAACATTAATTAAGTTGTCATTCGCCCAATCCGGGAAAGCTTGCTTACCTTCTTCGGTTGAGGTATTATAAAGCATTGTGAACCTTAGTGAGATATCTTGCTCCGGTTCATAACGCGTATATCGCATCTGATAATACCCGTTTGATAACCCTTCACCTTGCCCAAATGTAACACAGGCAGATAAAATAATTAAAGTAGTTGAGATGAAGAAAATTCGGTAGCATCGAAAAAAGATTTTCGTTATCCAATCTTCTCGATTACTTCCAGAAATGTTCATTACAGTTAGATTGTTTAGTAGTTAAAATTTGTTTACTAGTCGGGCTATTTACCAGTACAAGGATAATATCGCAATTACCCTTATTATTTTGTTTTAGATCGTTTAAGGATTCATTACAACCCTGATCACTTTTTTAAAATCATTAAAGCAGAAACCGCAGGCAGATAATTATCCTTTAGCAGCAATTAATTTAGTAGGGGGGTGTTTGGGTTAAGCAGTTAGTTAAACATCACAAAAGCAATTCTGACTTAATCAATTCCTTGATATGCCAGATACAAAATACAAAAAAAGAACGCCGTATTTACATACAACATTCTTTCATGTTTTTTTCTAGTAAGGTTCATTAGTTCGTGTTTTAGAGTTAGTGTGACCGCAGTAAGCCGAATAAATCAAAAAACTTCTGGTTGTCAAATCATTAAACTTCCAGCATTTGATTGCAGTCGGTTTTTAATACCATTGGTAAAAAAACAACTACGGTTAATAGGTATAACTCCTAAAGGGTGCGTATACCCATCATAAAGATTAAAAAAAATTACTTTTATTTTCTTTTATTTACATAAAACCTAATAAATCAGTTGATAAAACGTGAAATTAATTATATGAAATTCAAAGCCAATATTAGTAGGGATATGCTTCCTGATTCCTGAATAATGGATGTACTTTATTATAACGTGCCCTATGTATCGGATGTAAATGCATTATACTGTAAAGACAACTGTAATATAACGTGGCAAATACTTATAATATGGTGTCGATTATAAAACCTTTTTATTAACTCTGAACAATCAATCTTTGTGATAAGTTGGAAGTGAAAAATAGAAAGTACTGCCTTTCCCCGGTTCACTTTCAACCCATATCTTCCCTCCGTGTTTGTTAACGAATTCTTTACATAATATTAGACCTAATCCTGTACCACCTTCATTGTTTGTTCCCTGCGTAGTAAGGTGTGAATCTATTTTAAAAATTTTACTGAGTTGATCCGGATTCATGCCAACACCATTATCTGACACTGAAACTGTAAGAAATGCTTTATCCCTGGCTGCCTGAATGATAACTCTTCCACCCTTATGGGTAAATTTAACGGCATTTCCTATAAGATTTCTCAGGATTGTATTTAACATTCTTTCATCTCCATAGGCTTCAATATCCTGATCTTTAATCCGATTTTCGATTGAGATGTTTTTTGCGTCGGCTGAATTTTTTAATAAATCGGTTACATAACTGATAAGATTTGAGAGATTGATATTTTGTGTATTAAATTCAATGACTCCCCGCTGTGATCTCGACCATTGTAATAAATTTTCAAGCAGATCGTATACATTCTTTGTTGTATCTAACAAGGTTTTCACAGTATGTTCTTTTTTATCATCTGACCAGTTTCTGAGGTTTATATTTAATAGTTCAAGAAATCCCAAAACTGTAGTAAACGGATTTTTAATATCGTGTGCAATTATTGAAAAGAACTTATCCTTGGTAGCATTTGCTTTGTGTAATTCTTTATTTATTGCCTGTAATTCCTCTTTCTGTGCCAGGAGCTCTTCAGCTTGTTCTTCTACCTTTTCTTGTCTTTCTTCCAATGCAGCATTGATTTCATCCAGTTCATTTTTTTGTTTGGAAAGGAGCTCATTTTTTATACTAAGTTCGTGAGTTCTTTTAGCAACCTGTTCTTCAAGTATTATATTATTTTTTCGTACAGATCGAATTCGCAGAATGAAATATGAAAATATAATAAATAATGTTGCTACTACGATTCCGGTACGAAACCACCATGTTTCCCAGTAGGGAGGTTTTACAACAATCTGAACTGATGTGCCGGTTTCATTCCATATACCATCATTATTAGAAGCCTTAACCCTGAAGGTATAATTTCCGGCATCCAGGTTAGTATAAGTGGCAGTACGCTTAGTCCCAACATAGTTCCATTCTTTCTCAAATCCTTCCAATATATAGGCATATTGATTTTCATCTGGTGCAGTATATTCAAGAGCTGCAAAATGAAATGTGATTACTGACTGTTTATAATCCAATGTTATTTTGTCGGTAACTGTTATACTTTTTGAAAGCGGAGATGAACTGTTTCCGATTTTCACCGGTTTGTTGAATATTGTAAAGTCGGTAATTACTACCGGCGGTAAATTTGGATTTTCAATCAGGCTGTCCGGATTAAATATATTGAATCCGTTGGTACCACCGAATGCGACCTCTCCTTTTTTTGTACGATACTTACTATTCCTGATGTAACTACTTCCCTGCAAGCCATCTGACTGGCTGTATGATTTAAAAGTGTTTTTTTTCGGGTTATAATCGCATATTCCATTTGCTGTGCTTATCCAAATATGTGAATTCATGTCTTCAACCAATCCACATATATTATTATTCGGCAATCCGTTTTCTTTATAATAGCTTTCGAATTTACCGGTTTTCATATCCAGCTTGTCCAGACTATTTGTTGTTCCTATCCAGATAATAGAATCGGTTGCGACCAGAATGACATTTACTGCTTTTTGAATCAATACATTTGAGTCATGATATTCTCCTGTATAGTTTATTATGCTCTTATCGGTCGAATTAAATATGCTAAATCCCTTTGCATGTCCCAACAATATTCTGCCATCATAGTTTTCTGCGATATCATGTATCCAGGGATCCGGCAGATCACAATTTTCTGCGGAGTATACATTAAATTTGTTCTGATCGATATCATACCTGGCAAATCCAATTCCACCAAAAGTCATCCATAGAAACCCATCACGGGCTAATATCATATCGAATATATTATTATTGGGAATTCCGTGTTTTTGTTGTGTATATGTAGTAATTATACCTGTTTCCGGATTATACTTATTTAATGCACATTCCCATCCTCCAATCCATATATTCCCATTTTTATCTTCACAAACTGCCAGTACAGCATCGCTCATTAAACTTGAATTATTAGAATTATAATGGATCATTTTATCTTTATTTCGATCCCAAAGATTCACTCCACCACCATCAGTACCAATCCAGATACGGCCCTGTTTATCTTCCAGAAAACTGGTTACGGCATTGTAACTTATGCTATTTTCATTTCCGGGAATTTTTCTATATGTAGAGAATTTCTTCTTGTTATGTTTTACAACATTGATACCTCCTGCATAAGTTCCTATCCAAAGATTATCGGTCCTGTCAATATAAATTGAGTGTACCGAGTTGTTATTTAATGTATTAGGATAATTTTCTTTAAACTGATAATTAATATAAGATTCATCGATAATATTAAAATAGTCCAGTCCTCCGTTTTCAGTACCAATCCAAATTCCGTTAGCTTCGTTAAAAAGCAAGGATAAAATTTTCAACCTTCGTATATCATTGGTTTCTGGTTTAAATCCAGAAAAAAATATTTTACCTTCCGTATCAACATTCATTCTGCATAGTCCTTCTCCTAGTGTCCCCAGCCAGATAGTACCATTGTTATCTTTGGTTATCGTATATAATGTATTGCTCGCAATACTTGCAGGATTGTCCGGATCATGACTAAAATGAGTAAATGTTAAGTTTTTCTCATTAAATCGGTTTAATCCGTGATCCTGGGTGGTAAGCCATATTGTTCCATATTTGTCTTCAATAATTCCTCTGATATTGTCACCACTTATACCAGAGCTATCATCTTCTTTATATCGAAAATGTCTGAATGTATTGTTATCGCTATCCAGAATATTAATACCAAATCCGTGTGTACCAACCCACAGACGGTTTTTACTGTCTTCATATATGGTCCCGACTCTTGGCCCGGAAATGCTGGTTGATACGCTTTCATCGTGAATAAAATTTATGAAATTATCGAGTTCCCTGTTATAAAGACTAAGTCCGGCATCAGTGCCGACCCATAAATTTCCTTTATGATCTATAAATAAAACTCCTGCGCTGTTATCTGAAAGACTTGCAGGATCATTAGCATCATGGTAGTAATGAGTGAAAATATAACCATCATATTTATTTAAGCCATTCCTTGTACCAAACCACATAAAACCCTGTTGGTCCTGTATTATACTAACAACTGTTGCCTGAGACAATCCATCGTCGGGTGTTAGGTATTCAAATTTCAGTTCCTGACCGATAACGAAGTACAAAAAACTATTAATAAAAAGAAATATAATAAATGAATGACTCGTGTTCATCGTACTCTTTTACATGACTATTAAGTTAGTCATTAAACCAGAAAAATACAATGACAAATTAATTGCTGAAACAGGAGTAGTATATTAAGTGTTTGGAATATTCGTAAAATAAGCTATAAAAATTCCCCGGAAGCTGGATGCCTCCGGGGAAAAGATTAAAGAACTACTGAATTACCAGTTTTTTAGAAATGATTTCATTACCGGTCTGAACAACAATAAAGTATAATCCTTCATTGTAACCGGTAAGATCAAGGTAAAATTCAGATGAATTTTCTTCAGACTCATATACAACAGCACCCTGAATATTCATTACCCTGAGATTAACGAAGTCGCTGATTCCGGATATCTGAACTGTAACAAATCCATCGGTAACGGGATTAGGATATGTATTTACAGTGAGGCTTTCTGCTCCGGATTCTGTAATGCCGTTAGCATTCTTCGGCACAACTTCAAGGGCCCACATTGCACTCCACCATCCGGTGGATATTGTACCGTGCTGAGCATAACCCAGCAGATTTTCGATATGAGCATACTGAGCAGGTTGCCATACGTTTTGTAAACGTATAAATCCGTCACCTGCATCTTCAAGTACCCATCGTGAGCTTCCCCACCCAGGAGTTCTTGAAGTACACTGTACGTAACCTGTCTGGTTTTCGATATGCATATACTCATTGGTACCTGCATTGCGAATTTCAACCTGTCCGCTGCCTACATCTTCAAGGATCCACTCATACTGTAGTCCGGGGCTTCCCGGCAGGGTAGCATAGTATGCCCTGTCACCGCCGTCGTACAGGTAGG
>JAFGIP010000034.1 GCA_016929525.1 Bacteroidales bacterium | reverse complement strand
ATCCCATTCCAGTACATAGGTGCCATAGGCACTCGCTGTGGCGGTTGTATTAAAGACATTTTCATTATCGAAGGTTACCGTGCCCGGCCCGCTCTGCTGGCTCCAGGTGCCTGTGCCTATTGTCGGGTCATTGCCTGCCAGGGTCGCTGCAAGCGATCCGCAGATATCCTGGTCGGTTCCCGCAGCGGCAGCTTCCGCATAGCTTATCGTTACTTCATCTTCTGTAGTACATCCATTATATACAATTGTCCACCTTAAAACATAGGTACCATAAGCATTTGCCGTAGCATTGGTATTATAAACATTGTCATCTCCAAAAGTTATTGTTCCCGGTCCGCTCTGCTGGGTCCATGTGCCTGTTCCGACACTCGGATCATTGCCATTAAGTGTTGCAACAAGTGTGTTACATAATTCCTGATCTGAACCGGCGTCGGCATCATCAATAGATGATGTTGTAACAGTTAGTGCAGGAGATGTATGCGTATTGTCGACCCTTAAAGCAATCGTTCCATTTGAAGACCAGCTGACATTGACAGATTCGGTACCCTGACCGGATTCAATAGTACCTCCTCCTGTTACGATCCACTGATAAGTAGTCCAAAGATCGGGTACGGTATAAGTATAAGCTGTATATCTGCAAACATCAGCAATATCATAAGTAGAATGATTGGATTCTGCTGAAGGAGGATTGAAGAAAGTTGCCGGGTCGCTTTGGTTTCTGTATTCTGTTAAAAGCCAGTTTGCCGAACGTGGCGTACTTTGAATTCTTACTTCATCCAGATAACCATTAAATGGGTAATAACCATCAGCATCTATTCCATTGCCTGCTTCATCATTTCCTAAATACAAGTTATGATCTGCTGGATTGTAATACTGAATTGGAAGCGCAACTAAATTTGAACTTTCTCTTGAAACGCCATTAATAAAAATTTCAATCGTGTTTGTTGCTGAAGTATAAGTGCCGGCCATATAATACCAGGTATCATTTGAAATCTCATTATCATTTGACCTGGCTTTATCAAAATTTCCTGCTCCACCTGTTTTTGCTGACTGAACTGATACTCTGTCACTTAAATAAAGATCCGCATCTTCAAACTGTAAAGTATAAGAAGCAAAAGGATCATTGAGATCTCCCTTGCTTAACATCTTCGCCCACTGTATCTGAGCTCCATCTCTTTTAAACCAGCATGAAATGGTAAATTGGGAAGGTTCAAGGCTATTATTGTCCGGTATAACAATACTATCACTTTCTACTCCCGCAGTATAAACAAACCGCATGCTATTGCCAATATTATCTTCAACAACCTGAGCTCCATAATTAGTCCCGTCATTATTTCGAGATGTAGCATCATTGGCGTTATTCATGTGATAAACAGCTCCATATTCAGAAGGCCATATAGAAGGATCAGACGGATCGGTACTTATGGCAGGATTTCCATATCTTAAATATCCGGTATATGACCCTGATGAACTTATATCTACAACCACCCATGCATTGAATTGTCCTGATGTCGGATCATAACTATCAATTTGGTGGGTTAATCTGAATCCACCGTAGGTGACGATAATATCGTATCCGTTAATATTCTCAACATGCCCCCCTTGAGAGACATGCCTTAAATCATTGTCCTGCATACTTATCAATACAGGAAAATCATTATGAGTACCTCCTGCAACCTGCGTTTCATCAACCGAAATGGTTTTCTGATATCTGTAACCGAAAGATGAATAAACATCTATAGATGATTGTGCTTTTGAAATAAAAGCTATGCAGAAATAAGCTATAAAAGCACTCAGGAAGGTAATTATGCCTTTGCCGGAAGAGGAGTTTATATTTCGGTTGAAATTTTTCATTTATTTAACAGGTACAATAACTATTTCCTGTAAACAGCATTTTAAATCCGGTCTGCCGGTATTGGTTTAACATAATTATTAATAAGCACATATACTCCTACTGCCTGTCTGCAAAGCAATACAGAAGGATCATTGAAAATGTTTACTATTCTGTACATTCTCAGCGTAATATGCATGTAAAGTTTTATACGGCACATTGTATTCAGGGTTCCGCAAAACGCTAAAAATCTGTAATTTATTTATGTAAAATTACTTCATTAGCCGAATTATTCCCAGAAGCTTTTTAACAATTAAATTCTAAATTAAAATAACCACTGTTAATTCATCATAATTCTGTGAATACGTATTCAGTAATAATGCGTTATTCACTTAATATTTTTTATGTCACAATTCCGATAATTATCGGAACACCAAATCACGAAATAACATAGAATAATCAGGAGAGGTCTTTTACACCGGAATTTCGATAAATAACTAACCTGTCCTGTAAAATATTCGTTTCAGATTCAATATTGGAATGAATTACCGGGGCAGCCAAACCTTTTTTAAATTCCTTATCCCCTATAAATACCCTTGCTTCATCCCATAAATCAGCTTTTATAAGATAGTCGAGGATAGTTTTACCTCCTTCAACAAGAACAGATATAATCTGCCTGCGATAGAGTTCATCCAGAACAAAATTAAAATCATCGTGGTCATCAGGTATTTTTACGAACTCGGTTTTGTCGTTTGATCCGTTTTTTACTTTGTTCAGTATGAGTGTCTGGGTTTCATTATTATAAACAGCGGCTGATTCAGGTATTGTTAACTTACGATCGAGGATTACACGCAAAGGTGAATGTCCATTCCAATGTCTTACATTCAATTTCGGATTATCATATAAGACAGTGCCTTTCCCAACCATGATAGACTGTTCTTCACTTCTCCATTTATGAACCATTGTTTGTGATAATGGTGATGAGATCCAGTTGATCCCAATTGGTTCACCGGGTTTTCTTTCGTAATCGATAAATCCATCCCTGGTTTGTGCCCACTTTAAAATAATATAGGGCCGCTTTTTTTCATGGTAAGTAAAAAATCTTGTGTTCTGATTAATACATTCGTCCTTCAATATATCGGTAATAACCTCAATTCCATGTTTTCTTAATCGTTCAATTCCTTTGCCGGCCACAACCGAATTCGGATCACTGGTCCCGATAATTACCCTTGGTATTCTTTTCTCAATAATCAGGTCGCTGCATGGTGGAGTTTTTCCGGTATGAGTGCATGGCTCTAGGCTGACGTATAAACTACTTTCCTTTAATAAGCTTTGATCGCTAACTGCATTTATCGCATTTACTTCAGCATGTGGTCCGCCATATTTCATATGGTAGCCTTCACCAATAACTTTTCCTTTACATACAACAACAGAACCCACCATTGGATTTGGTGCCACATTGGCCAGTCCGTTTTTCGCCAGCTCCAGGCAACGCCTCATGAATATTTTATGTATTTGCAGGCTTTTGTCTTCTTTCATGTAAATTTGATACTAATTTCCTCTTTTATGACCCTTGCTGAATTAAATTCACTTTTCAGGAACCAACTGGTTTCTATGTACCCTTCACAGGAAGTAGAAAATATATTCTTCCTGACTGTTAATTTTGTGCTAAAATACAGTAAAATAGATATTCACCTGAATTCTGAAAAAGAAATTCCATCATATAAAGAAAAAATCCTGGTGAATATACTCAGCAGATTAAACCGGTCTGAACCTGTTCAGTATATATTAGGTGAAACTGAATTCTATGGATTGAAAATAAAGACCGACCCGCGGGCATTAATTCCCAGACCTGAAACCGAATTATTAACAGATATCGTGATAAAAGAAAATTCAGACCGGAACTCGCTCAGCATTATAGATCTATGTACAGGTTCAGGATGCATAGCTATTGCTGTTTCAAAATATTTGACCGGATCTGTTCTGACTGCAATCGAAATTTCAAACAGTGCTCTTGAACTGGCAAAAGAAAATGCCAGTTTATATCAGGTACATATTAACTTCATAAAAGACGACATTTTATCCCCGGAACATCATTATGGAAAATTTGATATTATTGTAAGCAATCCTCCATATATCAGAAATTCTGAAAAAAATATAATGCACCGCAATGTAACAGACTATGAACCCGAAAAGGCATTATTTGTAGAAGATTCCGATCCCCTTATATTTTATCGTGCAATCTCCTATTTTGGAAAGATTTATTTAAATAAAGGAGGTTTAATATATGCTGAGATAAACGAAGTATTTGGAAAAAAAGTCAAAGAACTTTTCAGATCTGCCGGTTATAAACTGGTTAAAATATATAAAGACTTTAATAATAAAGATCGTTTTATAAAGGCCAAGCAATGAAAAAGTCTGATTCAATTTCAAAAACTGAAGCTGTTCTAAGATTAAAAGAATTGTGCAGCCATGCAGAAAAATCACCGGCAGAGGTTAAAAATAAGCTTACTCAATGGAGGCTGGACCAGTACTATGATGAAATCCTGAAAGAACTTATTAATGAAAAATTCATCGACAGTTTCAGATTTGCCAAAGCATTTATTCACGATAAAATACAATTTAATAAGTGGGGAAGACTGAAAGTAAAATACCAGTTACGGGCACATGATATTGATGACAGCACCATTGAAGAAGCACTTTCCGATGTCGATTTGAATCAGTATATCGAAATGATCTATAATGAGTTAATTAAAAAGCGCCATAGCCTGAAAGAAAAAAATCTTTTTAAATTGAAAGGCAAAATTTTCGCATTCGCTCATCAGCGAGGATACGAAGCAGATATTGTGAATCGGTTTCTGAATGACATATTTTAATCTTACATGTTATCGCCCGATTTTTAAACTAAGTTTTATATTTTTGCGCTACTAAAACAGAAAGCATGATTACCACGGAACAAATGAAAAATCTAAGCGGGCGTGAGCTGGCGCTAAGGAGGCATCTTTGACATCGACGGAAAGATAAAACACATTGAAGAAGAAGAAAAAAAAACGCAGGCTCCTGATTTCTGGAATGATCCTAAAGAAGCCGAAATTCATTTAAAAAAAATATCATCGCTTAAATTCTGGACCTCATCCTATAAAAAAATAAAATCCAGCATTGAAGACCTTCAGGTGTTGTTTGATTTTTTTGAAGATGGTGAAGCAACAGAACAGGAACTTGACGAACAGTATGGTAAAACCCTCGAACTTATAGAAGACCTGGAATTTAAGAATATGTTGAGCGAAGAAGAAGATGTTCTTGGTGCTATTCTTAAAATTAATCCGGGAGCTGGCGGAACAGAAAGTCAGGATTGGGCGGAAATGCTCATGCGCATGTATATACGTTGGGGTGAACGCAACAGCTATAAGGTTAGGGAAATAAGCTATCTTGCAGGTGATGAAGCCGGTGTAAAATCTGTTACACTTGAATTTGAAGGTGACTATGCATATGGTTACCTGAAAAGTGAAAATGGTGTCCATAGGTTAGTACGCATTTCTCCTTTCGATTCGAATGCCCGCCGGCATACTTCTTTCGCTTCTGTCTTTGTATCCCCTGTTGTAGACAACAGTATTGAAATTACCATAAATCCTTCAGATCTGGAATGGGATACTTTCCGGTCTGGTGGAGCAGGAGGTCAAAATGTAAATAAAGTTGAAACAGGAGTTAGAGTTCGTCATCTTCCAACAGGTATTACCGTAGAAAATACAGAAACACGCTCGCAGCTGAAAAACCGTGAAAACGCCATGCGGATACTGCGATCACACCTTTATGAACTTGAACTCAGAAAGCGGATGGAAAAAAAAGCTGAAATAGAAGACCAAAAGAAAAAAATAGAATGGGGATCACAGATTAGAAACTATGTATTGCATCCCTATAAACTGGTTAAAGATTTACGAACCAATACAGAAACAGGTAATACACAAGCTGTCCTTGACGGAGATATAAACCAATTTATTAAAGCATACCTCATGCAATTCGGAGGAAAATAAATTACCATTATGAAAATATACTATAACCCGAGATGCAAAAAAAGCAGGGCCGGACTGGATTATCTTAGTTCAAGAACTAATGATTTTGAAATAATCGATTATCTGAAAACAGGCCTTTCTAAAGAAGATTTGGAAGAAATCCTTTTAAAGAGCAATGCAAAACCTGTTGAAATTGTAAGAAAACAGGAAGAAATTTTTAAAAAGGAATTAAAAGGAAGATCTTTTACAAATGACGAATGGATTGAAATTATCGTTGAGAATCCAAAACTCCTGCAACGTCCGTGGGTTGTTACAAAACATAAAGCTGTCCTGGGCGATCCTGCAGAAAATCTGGATGTTTTATTTAAATAGATACTAACTTGTCAGATCATAACTTAAAATAACATATTATGCAATACCGAATCGAAAAAGACACAATGGGAGAAATTAAGGTCCCTGCCGAAAAATACTGGGGTGCACAAACCCAGCGTTCGGTAATGAATTTTCCAATTGGTCCCGCCTCATCAATGCCGATTGAAATAATTCGTGCTTTCGGATATCTGAAAAAGGCTGCAGCAATCACCAATAACAAACTTGGTGTACTATCCGGTGAAAAAACCGAACTCATCAGCAAGGTATGCGATGAAATTATTGCAGGTGATCTCGATGATCAGTTTCCTCTTGTAATATGGCAAACCGGTTCCGGAACCCAATCAAACATGAATAGCAATGAGGTTATCGCAAACCGTGCACATGTTCTGAACGGCGGTAAACTTGGAGAAGGTCAACATCTTATTCATCCTAACGATGACGTGAACAAATCGCAGTCATCTAATGATACTTTTCCCACTGCCATGCATATTGCAGCATATAAAAAAATTGTTGAACACACTATTCCACGGGTAGAACTTTTGAAAAATACGCTGCAGTCAAAATCAGAAGCAATGAAAAATGTCGTTAAAATTGGACGAACACATTGGATGGATGCTACACCGCTTACACTCGGTCAGGAATTCTCAGGTTACGTTTCTCAAATAGATCATGCAATTAAAGCAATCAAAAATACTTTACCACATTTGACAGAACTGGCACTTGGTGGTACTGCAGTTGGAACGGGACTGAACACCCCGAAGGGTTACACAGAAGAAGTAGCAAAACAAATTGCAAAATTAACAGGCCATCCTTTTATAAGCGCAGAAAACAAATTTGAATCGCTTGCTGCTCATGATGCCATCGTAGAAACACATGGAGCCTTAAAACAACTTGCCGTCAGCCTTATGAAGATAGCAAATGATATTCGCATGCTGGCTTCAGGACCGCGCTCAGGAATAGGTGAAATTATCATCCCTGCCAATGAGCCTGGATCATCGATAATGCCGGGAAAAGTAAACCCGACACAAGTTGAAGCACTGACCATGGTTTGTGCCCAGGTAATGGGTAATGATGTAGCAATATCAATTGGTGGCAGCAACGGCCATTTCGAACTTAACGTTTTTAAACCTATAATGATCGCGAATCTGTTACAATCAGCTAATCTTCTCGGAGATGCCTGTAAAGCGTTTAATGACAACTGTGCAGTTGGAATTGAAGCAGACTATTCACGGATAAAATCGCATCTTGAAAATTCATTGATGCTTGTAACTGCGCTGAATACACATATCGGATATGAAAATGCTGCCAAAATCGCGAAGAAAGCACATGAAGAAAATACAACATTAAAAGAAGCCGCAGTTGCACTTAACCTTGTTACACCGGAACAGTTCGATGAATGGGTAGTACCTTCAAAAATGATCGGATCATTAGATTAAACCTGATAATCTGAAATACATGAAAAAGAATATAATAATTCTTCTTACTATTATCTCTATGAATTCTTTCGGCCAGGATCATTATATATCATTGACATTTGGTCTTACCAAGCCATTGGCAAATTTTGGAGGGAGCTCTGATCCTGATAGCAAAGGCTTTGCTCTGAGCGGTTTTGCAGGAGATTATTCAGGTGCTTATTTTCTTACAGATTACTTCGGAATCGGAGGAGACATAAAATTCACGTCAAATACATTAAACGAAACTAAATTAAAGGATAGGCTTGACGAACAGCTCCCTCCAGAGTTTTCAGGTGATCTTGAATACACATATACCCTCGGTATATGGAAGCAGGTTGCTTTGCTCGTTGGCCCTCAGTTAACAATTCCGTCTGATAATTTAACTTTAGATATTTATGCATTAGCTGGTCCAAATTTCGTAATGACACCAGATTTTGAAATTAATGCACAAGTAGATGAAACTGAATTTAACAGAAGATTATTGAGTCAGGATGTTAGTTTTGGTGTCGATTTGGGAATTGGCATAAGATACCATTTAAGTGAACTTTATTCTGTCCGTATATATTCCAGTTATTTTATATCGAAAGCTAAGGGAGAAATAATTAAGGAAACTCTTGAAGAAAATGAGGAACTTCCGGTAGTTGAAAAAACTAATTTTTCTTTACCGATACAATCTTTAAACATCGGTATTGGTATTGTGTACAGATTATAAACTGAGATATTTACTAAAATGACCGAGCAACCTAAAAAAGAAAAACTCTTTGGTGAATTTCCACCGGTATCAACGCATAAGTGGGAAGAACAGATTAAAGCCGATTTGAAAGGGGCTGATTATGATAAAAAACTTATCTGGAATACACCCGAAGGATTTAAAGTCGCCCCATATTACAGAAGAGAGCATCTTGAAGATAAGAAATACCTGGAAACTCTTCCCGGAATGCCCCCTTATAACCGGGGAACCAAAATATTCTCGAATGACTGGGAAATAAGACAGGATATAAAACTTGAAGATATTGATATTGCAAACCAGAAATCTCTTTTTATTCTGGAAAGAGGAATTTCTTCATTGGGATTTAGGATGGGAAGGCTTTCTGATAACTGTATTCTTAAAACTCAGGACGATTTCAGCCGATTACTGAATGGCATCTACATAGATTGTATTTACCTGAACTTTGTATGCGGAAATAATTCTCCTGTAATAGTCGGATACCTTCAAAAAGAAGTTGAAAACAAAAATATTGACCCTGAAAAGATTCATGGCTCAGTAGATTTTGATCCTTTGGGTTATCTCAGTATCAGCGGAAATTTCGGACAAAGCGAAGAAACCGATTTTTATCAGCTCAATCAGTTACTCAGTTTTACTATCGATCATCTTCCTAATTATAGAATTCTTGGAATTAATGGATATTTCTTTAATAATGCCGGGGCAACTGTTGTTCAGGAACTTGCATTTAGTTTTGCTATGGCCGTTGAATATCTTTCAAGATTAACATCTGACGGGCACAATATCGACAAAATCTGTCATCATCTGCAATTTAATTTTGGTGTAGGATCGAACTATTTCATGGAAATTGCCAAAATAAGAGCTGCAAGGTATTTATGGTCTAAAATCGTCGAATCATATCATCCTGAAAAAGAAGAGTCAAAAAAAGCATATATACAGTCTTTTACATCCGACTGGAATAAAACAATTTACGATCCGTATGTAAACATATTACGTACAACAACTGAATCAATGGCAGCTGTACTTGGTGGTACTGATTCTTTAACCGTACGCCCTTTTGACTTTTCTTATAAAGAGACTTCTAAATTTTCCGGTCGCCTTGCGCGTAATATTCAGATTATCTTAAAAGAAGAATCATATTTCAATAAAATTGTAGATCCCGGTGCAGGTTCTTATTATATCGAGAATTTAACAGATAGCATAATTGAAGAAACCTGGAAACTTTTCCTGAATATAGACAGTGACGGAGGTTATCTTGAATCTTTAAAAAAGGGAAATATCCAGAAAGAACTTGGTTTAACAGTTTCAAAAAGAAAAGAACGTTTATCAACCAGAAAAGAAGTGTTGCTTGGAACCAATCAGTATCCAAATATACAGGAAGAAGTAAAAGACTCTATTGTTGAAGAAATTGCATTTCCAACAGAAAAGTTGTCCAATACTTTAATTGAACCCATAAAACAATCAAGAGGTGCTACCGAGTTTGAAAAACTTCGCCTTGCTGTTGAAAAACATAAAGGCAAAAAACCTGTAGTATTCCTGCTTACCTATGGAAATCCATTAATGAGGAAAGCACGTGCCGGATTTTCATCAGGTTTCTTTGCATGTGCAGGTTATGAAATTATTGATAATAACGGATTTGATACCATCGAAGATGGTGTGAAAGAAGCTCTTGAAAGAAAGGCTGATATTGTAGTTATATGTAGTAGTGATGATGAATATGCCGATATTGCGCCAAAAGTCTATAAATTGATTGACAGGAAAGCTATTGTTGCGGTTGCAGGTGCTCCTGCATGTATGGAAGAATTAAAAGCTATTGGGATTACAAACTTTATTCACATAAAATCTAATATACTCAATGAACTTAAAAACTATAACAAATTATTAGGAATATAAAAGTACCCTCCTCCACCATTAATGCATGACATCCAAAAGAGTTAATACATTTAAATGAATTATCAGAATGAAAAACTACACCAAAAATTCAATCACAGTATTACTGCTCAATGTTTTATTTTTCACAGCATTGATGGGAAATGAATCATTACAGGTCTACACGCGTGAAACTGTTTCTCTCAGCGGCAATTGGAATATTATTGTCGATCCTTATGAAAATGGTTTTTATAACTACCGTTGGGAACCGTTCGATCAGATGGAAAATCCCTGGTTATCTGCATTTTTTATGGATGCCCGGATGCAAACTTCAACCGATCTGATAGAATATAATTTCGATAAAGCTGAAACTTTATTTGTTCCCGGTGATTGGAATACACAGGATCCCAGGTTCTATTATTATGAGGGTTCAATCTGGTACAGGAAAAAATTTGATGCTCCGGGAAAAAAAGAAACAGATAAAGTTTATCTGTACTTTGGCGCAGTAAATTATCGTGCCGACGTTTATCTTAATGGTGTTAAACTTGGAGTTCACATTGGGGGGTTCACTCCATTTCACTTTGAAATTTCTGATTTGCTAAAAACTAACAATAACTCCTTAGTACTAAAAGTTGATAATAAAAGATCAAAAGAAGGTGTCCCAACTTTAAATACCGATTGGTGGAATTACGGAGGGATTACCCGGGATGTTAAGCTGGTTGTTCTTCCGGAGGTATTTATCAGGGACTATTCCATTAAACTTGAATCTGCTGAGAACAAAAAGGTCAGTGGTAGTATTCTGCTTGAAAACTGCAGCGAAGGTCAGGAAATTGTCTTCTCTGTCCCTGAACTTAAGATCAAACTGAAATTAAATGCAGCTCAGAACGGTAAAGCAAATTTCTCTTTTACGGCTAAAAATCTTGATTTGTGGAGTCCTGATAACCCCAAATTATATGAAATAAATATAATTGCGGGTGAAGATAATCTGTCAGATCTTGTAGGTTTCAGGACAATAAGTGTAAAAGGAAAACAGCTTTTATTAAATGATAAACCCATTTTCCTGAAAGGCATTTCTATCCATGAAGAATTCGCTGCCGAAGGAGGAGGGCGTGTTAATGAAAAAAGAAAAGCAGAGCAGTTACTTGACTGGGCGCTTGAACTGGGTTGTAATTTTGTCCGATTAGCACATTATCCGCACAATGAAGATATGATAAGATTAGCAGATAATAAAGGTATCTTGGTCTGGTCTGAGATCCCCGTTTATTGGACTATTGACTGGACAAACAGGGAAACGTTTGCTAATGCAAGGAACCAGTTAACTGAGAACATCCTGCGCGACAGAAACCGTGCTTCGGTGATCATTTGGTCAGTATCAAATGAAACTCCCGTAAGACCCGATCGAACATCATTTTTGACAAAACTTGTTGAACACGTTCATTCGCTTGATGATACCAGGTTAGTAAGTACTGCCATGGAAAAACACTATAAAAAAGATGATCCTTCTGTAGCAGTTGTTGAGGATCCGCTGGCAGAAATTGTTGACATTGTTAGTTATAACCAGTACATTGGTTGGTATGATGGCCTTCCTGCCAAATGCGACACTACTGAATGGGAAATCGCATATGAGAAACCAGTTTTTATAAGTGAATTTGGCGGCGGTGCCAAATATGGTTATCATGGTGATGCTGATACTCGCTGGACCGAAGAATTCCAGGAAGATCTGTACATACGAAACCTTGAAATGTTAGACAAAATTGATGGTTTGTGCGGAATGTCACCCTGGATACTGGTTGATTTCAGATCACCACGGCGTCCATTGGCAGAGATCCAGGAAGATTTTAACCGTAAAGGTCTCCTTTCAGAAAAGGGAGAAAAAAAGAAAGCTTATTTCATATTACAGAAATATTATAATGATAAGAAGTAAAATATAATTCGGGTGTGAGCTTTGGTGTTTATTTGCGATTTAGTGTTCCGATAGTTATCGGAATTGTGGCAAAATTTTATCAGCCACTAATACACAAAGCACAAAATCTCACAAAATATTAAACAGATATATTCCCCATTTATAACTATAAGAAATTAGACATAATATCGAATCTATTCAAATAAGATAAAAAAGGTCATTTATGAAGCCAGACTTTAGTAAGATAAACATTAAAAAAACCGAGGGAAAGAAGCTAAATATTGCCGATTGGGATAGGAAAAATCATATATCTGCGGATTGGATTACGGCAGAACAGATCCCTGTTAAGCAGGTTTATACAAAGGAAGATCTGTTGCATTTGGAGCATCTCGATTATGCTGCCGGTATTAGTCCTTACCTCAGAGGCCCCTATTCCACCATGTATGTGATGCGCCCCTGGACTATCAGACAGTATGCCGGATTTTCTACTGCAGAAGAATCAAATGCTTTTTACAGGAGAAACCTTGCTGCCGGTCAAAAAGGTTTATCAGTTGCTTTCGATCTTGCAACACATCGGGGCTACGATTCTGATCATGAGAGAGTAGTTGGTGATGTCGGTAAAGCCGGTGTAGCCATAGATTCCATACTCGATATGAAAATTCTTTTTGATCAGATCCCTTTAAATAAAATGTCGGTTTCAATGACTATGAATGGTGCTGTATTGCCGGTAATGGCTTTTTACATTGTTGCAGGCCTTGAACAGGGAGCCAGTCTGGAAGAACTGAGTGGTACAATCCAGAACGATATCTTAAAGGAATTTATGGTTCGTAATACTTACATCTATCCGCCTGAAATGTCGATGCGTATTATAGCGGATATATTTGAATATACATCGAAGAATATGCCTAAATTCAATTCCATCAGCATTTCCGGTTACCATATGCAGGAAGCCGGGGCTACTGCCGATATTGAATTGGCCTACACTCTTGCCGACGGTTTGGAATACCTTCGAACAGGAGTAAATTCTGGTATGGATATCGATTCTTTTGCTCCCCGGTTGTCATTTTTCTGGGCTGTGGGAATGAATCATTTTATGGAGATAGCAAAAATGCGCGCAGCCCGTATGCTATGGGCAAAACTCGTGAAACAATTCAATCCGAAGAATCCTAAATCGCTAGCGTTGCGCACCCATTCGCAGACGTCAGGCTGGAGTCTCACAGAACAGGATCCCTTTAATAATATTGCCCGAACATGTGTTGAAGCAATGGCTGCCGCGCTGGGACATACCCAGTCTTTGCATACCAATGCACTTGATGAGGCAATAGCATTACCTACTGATTTTTCTGCCCGAATTGCCAGAAATACCCAGATATACATACAGGAAGAAACCCAAATATGCAGAAGTGTTGATCCATGGGCAGGTTCGTACTATGTTGAATCACTTACTCATGAACTGGCTCATAAAGCATGGAAGCATATTCAGGAAATAGAAAAACTTGGAGGTATGGCAAAAGCTATCGAAACCGGGGTGCCTAAAATGAGAATTGAAGAAGCTGCCGCAAGAAAACAGGCCCGTATTGATGCCAATAAGGATAGCATTATTGGTGTAAACAAGTTCCGTCTTGAACAGGAAGATCCAATTGATATTCTTGAAGTAGATAATACAGCAGTGCGTGAAGCTCAAATACGTCGTTTAAAAGAACTTAAAGAATCACGCGATAATGATATTGTTAAAAACACCTTATATAAAATTACCGAAGCAGCCCGATCAGGAAAAGGTAATCTTCTTGAACTGTCAGTTGAAGCAGCCAAAGCAAGGGCAACTCTGGGAGAAATTTCTTATGCCATTGAAGAAATTGCTGGAAGATACAAAGCGGTTATTCGCTCAGTCTCCGGTGTATATTCTGCCGAGACTTCCGAAAATCCTAACTTTAAAAAGGCACGGGAACTTTGTGAACAATTCGCTAAAAAAGAAGGACGCCAACCAAGAATTATGGTAGCTAAAATGGGACAGGATGGTCATGATCGTGGTGCAAAGGTTGTATCAACAGGCTATGCAGACGTAGGCTTTGATGTTGACGTAGGACCACTTTTTCAAACACCGGCTGAAGCAGCCCGCCAGGCTGTAGAAAATGATGTGCATATTTTGGGTGTATCCAGTCTTGCTGCCGGACATAAAACATTGATCCCTCAGGTCATAGAGGAATTAAAAAAATTAGGACGAGATGATATTATGGTCATAGCAGGTGGTGTAATCCCTGCACAGGATTATGAGTTTCTTTATAATTCAGGAGTAGTCGCTATTTTTGGCCCTGGTACTTCAGTTACTATTGCTGCCATCAAAATGCTTAAAATCTTATTGGAAACACACCACGATATTGAAGTATGATAATATTAAAGACTTAAAATAAACCTTTCACAAATTATATTTTATCAGATCATTTTATCTCTTTTTGAATTTAAAATAAATGTTATTCCTGAGAAAATGCATTACATCAATATCAGGAAATTCAAATAAGAAATAGTAAGTATGCTGTTTTTGTCATAGCCTTGTCCTATTGAAATAGAATTAATTAGCTTTAATAGTCATCTGCTTTGACTTATCTTTGACAGTATAACAAACGGATAATTATTAAAGTACGGAGATGATAAAAAAACTATTACTTTCTGTTGCAGTTACTGTGATTGCCACTTCACTTAAAGCGCAAATGACATCAGAAATGATATCAGATACAGTTGACGATCTAATTTCCCAGATGACTTTGGAAGAAAAAGCATCCCTGTGTTCAGGCAGAGATTCCTGGACAACCAAGCCTATTGAGCGACTTGGAATTCCTTCTATATGGCTTGCCGATGGTCCTCATGGATTGCGAAAAGCACCAACAAGCGACGTAGGAGGATATGGTGATCAGCATCCTGCAACATGCTTCCCTACAGCTTCTGCTCTTGCAGCATCATGGGATACTGATCTTATTTATAAGGTTGGTAAGGCAATTGCTATTGAATGTCAAAGCCTTGATGTTAATGTACTTCTAGGCCCAGGTGTAAATATTAAACGTTCCCCTTTGGGTGGCCGTAATTTCGAATTCTTTTCGGAAGACCCGATACTTGGAGGAAAAATAGCAGCTGCATATATTAAAGGTATGCAGGAACAGGGCGTTGGTACATCACTTAAGCATTATGCATTGAACAACGAAGAGTTTATGAGAATGGTTATGAGTTCCGAGGTTGAAGAACGAGCTATGCATGAGATATATCTTCCAAACTTTGAAATTGCAGTAAAAGAAGGCCAACCCTGGACAGTGATGGCTTCCTATAATAGAATTAACGGGATTTACGGTACTGAACACAAATATCTTCTTACCGATGTTTTAAAAGACCAGTGGGGATCGGAAGGTATTGTAATTTCCGACTGGGTATCGGTAATTGATCGTGTTGCAGGAGTTAAAGCAGGGATGCACATCCAGATGCCTGGCTGTGAAGGTGTCACTGATACCTTGATAGTAGAAGCAGTTAAAACCGGAGAACTCGATGAAGCAGTGCTTGACGAACTGGTAAAAGAAATTCTTACGGTGACATTAAAAGCCAAAGAACTCCAGAAAGAAAATGTTACATTTTCAGTTGACGAACACCATGCTTTTGCTAAACAGGTTGAAACCGAATCAATTGTTTTATTAAAAAATGATAATAACCTACTCCCGCTATCAAAAGACAAATACAAAAAAATTGCAGTTATTGGTGAATTTGCTAAAGCTCCGCGTTTTCAGGGTAATGGCAGTTCCGAGGTCAACCCTACTAAGGTTGATACTGCACTTATTGAAATAACCGCGCGAGCAGGCAAACAAATGAAAGTAAGCTATGCTCCGGGTTATAGTCTGTCGGATGATAATGATCTGTCATTAATTGAAGAAGCAAAAGCTTTGGCAGAAAAAACGGATATAGCACTTGTTTTTATCGGTTTGCCTCAGTCATATGAATCTGAAGGTTTTGACAGATCGCATATTAATATCCCTCCGTCACAAAACATATTAATTGAAGAAGTACTAAAAGTCCAGCCAAACACCGTGGCTGTTCTTATAAACGGATCAGCAATTGCAATGAACTGGGTGAATGATGTTCCTGCTATTCTTGAAACATGGCTTGGAGGGCAGGCAGGTGCCGGTGCTACTGCAGATATACTTTTTGGCATTGTAAATCCTTCAGGCAAACTTGCCGAAACATTTCCGGTTCGGTTGGAAGACACTCCATCGCATCTCAACTTCCCCGGTGAAAACCGTAAGGTTATTTATGGTGAAGGAATTTATGTTGGTTACAGATGGTATGAGTCTAAAAATATAGAACCTCTGTTCCCGTTTGGACATGGTTTATCTTATACCAGTTTTGCATATTCAGATATAAAGGTTAATAAAGACACCCTTACTGACGAAGATATTCTTGAAGTGAAAGTTAATATAACCAATTCAGGTGATATTAAAGGCAAAGAAGTTATTCAGCTCTATATTCATGATCTTAATTCAGGGTATGACAGACCTCCAAAAGAATTAAAAGCTTTTAGTAAAGTTGAACTGGAAACAGGGGAGTCAAAAGAAATATCTTTTGAATTAGATCTGAGGGATTTATCATTCTACGATCCTTCAATTCATCAGTGGGTTGCTGAGTCGGGTGATTTTGAAATTCTTATCGGAGCCTCATCTGCCGATATTCGTCAAAAGATTAAAGTGAATCTATACAATTCAAAACTGTATCCACTCGGTTTCGACAAGCTTACTTTTATGGCTACCTTTATGAATACTCCTGAAACAAAACATCTGGTTGACCCATTAATGAAAAAGGGATTTGATAATCCTGAAGAAATTATAGGTAATCCATTTTTGTTACATATGCCAATTATAAAGTATCCGTATATTTCAGGAGGCAGAATTACCGAAGAGGAAGTTTTGTCTGTAGTTGAACAAGCAAAGGATATAAAAATCCACAGGTAAACTGCATATTATTTAATATTCGTAAGGGTATTTCCGAGATGGTAATACCCATACTTTTATTGTACATTAATTATAATTTAAAGCCTTTTAATTCGTTTTATAAATGCAGATTAAACTGAATGATTATTATGAATGAATTGGTTAAATTTGAGTAATAATTAAATTTTAACCAGATGATGAAGTGGTTTTATAAATTATCTTTATTAATAATACTTGCCCTGATTTCCTGCCAGCCAAAAGATGAATACGGGCCAAAAAAAGTAGTAGTTATCAATGTAAATGGCAACTATGAATTGCTTGTTAATAATAAACCATTTTTTATTAAAGGAGCAGGCATTGACAAAGGAAGTATAGAAAAACTGGCAGAGTTTGGGGCAAATTCGCTCAGAGTCTGGAGAACAGATAATGCCCGGAATGTATTGGATGAGGCACAAAAAAATGGGCTTCTTGTGATGCTCGGGCTTGATGTGCAAAGAGAAAGACACGGTTTTGACTATAATGATACTGCTGCAGTTAATGAGCAAAAAACAAAAATCAAAGAAAAGATCTTAAAATACAAAGACCATCCGGCACTGCTTGCCTGGGCTATAGGGAATGAATTGAACCTTGGTTATACAAATCCTAAAGTGTTTGATGCTGCGAATGAAATATCCTTAATGATACATGAACTGGATAAAAACCATCCGACAACAACTACACTGGCAGGATTTAATCCCGATGTAGTTAAAGAAGTTAAAAACCGTTGTCCTGATCTCGATTTTATTTCAATTCAAGAATATGGCAGTATTATTACACTCCCGGAACAAATCAAAAGAGCTGAATGGTCTGGCCCTTATGCTATAACTGAATGGGGAGCAACCGGTCATTGGGAAGTCAGTAGAACTGAATGGGATATTGCGATAGAACAAACCAGCACAGAAAAGGCCAAAACCATTCTTCAGCGTTGGGAAAAAGCCGTTTCAAGAAACAGGAAGCAAAACCTGGGATCATTCGCTTTCGTTTGGGGATATAAGCAGGAAAGAACCCCTACATGGTACGGATTACTTTTAGAAAGTGGTGAAGAAACTGAAATGACAGATGTTCTTTATTATGTATGGAACGAAAAGTGGCCTGACAACAGATCACCTAGTATCGATTCAATATTCATCGATGGTCAATCAAGATATCAAAATGTATATCTGAAAAAAGGCAGTGAATATAAATTTCAGGTTTATGCTCATGACAAAGAGAATGATACGCTTCAAATGGTGGTAAATATTTTACCTGATGACCCTGCCTCATATCGAAGTGGTGGAGATTATGAAGAACGTCCGGAACCTGTTTTTTCTGATACTATCGATTATTCGCCGGAATACATATTTAAGACACCAAATAAAGAAGGCCCATACCGTATTTTTGCTTTCATATTAGATGGTAATGATAATGCAGCAACAGGTAATGTGCCTTTCTTTATAAAAGAATAATAGCTGTAATATTGCCGCATGGAAAATGAAAGAAATTTGGCTTTTTTGACTTTGGCAGTTTATTACTACGCATGACAATTTAAATGCTATATATTTCGAATCATCAATGTTTATAATCCATAATAAATCATTATAACTTAAATTAACCCTTATGAAAAAATCAGCGAAGGCAATACTAATTTTCTGCTTAACAGGTTTATTGTTTTCTACCAGCTGTCAGAAAAAAGAAATTGACGGTACCTGGGATGGTTGTGTAATAGGTATGTTCACAGCAGCCGAAAACGGATATTTCCCCGGTGATGGCATTTCTGCTATTAAAGGATTTGAAGAACTTATTGACCACGAAGTAGGATCGGTCGTCTGGTTCCCTACATGGGAAGAACCATTCCCAACAGAAGCTTGTAAAGAAGCATATAAAAATGGAATCATCCCGCATATCACCTGGGAACTTTTCTGGCCATCTGAGAATTATAATACTGCGCCGGTTGATTCAACCGGGTTCCATGGCTTTGAAGAAGTTTTGAATGGTGAACACGATGCTTACATCGATAGTTTCGCTACCGCGGCAAAAGAGTATGGCAAAATTGTACTGATCAGGTTTATGCATGAATTTAACGGAAACTGGTATGTATGGAGTGGAAATAAAAACGGAGCTGAGAATGATGGACCGGAAAGAGTTGTTGCGGTCTGGAAATATGTTGTTGACCGTTTTAAAGCAATTGGTGCAGATAATGTTAAATGGTTATGGGTACCTCACGGACCATCAATCGATTTAAAAGAAGAAGAATGGAATGCTGTCGCCAATTATTGGCCTGGTGATGAATATGTCGACTGGATTGGTTTGGATGCTTATAACTGGTATCCCAAGGATCCCTGGGGTGGTAACCGCCCATATAGAGATTTTGACAACTGTTTCAGAAAACTTTATGACGATTGCGCTATTCTTGGAGACCAGCCCATGATGATTGCCGAATTTGCATCCTGCGAATTTGAATACGATGGTATCGATAAAGCTGCTTGGATTACTGATGCTTTTAATAAGATAAAGACTGAATACCCCCGTATTAAAATATTCACCTGGTTTCACATTAAAAAGGAACTCGACTGGAGGGTTAACTCTAGTCCTGAAGCACTAAAAGCTTTTCAGGATGCTATGGACGATACTTATTATAAAGGGAGTGTAATTAAATAGAAACCTAATCTCAGAAATAAAAATAACCGGCTGTCTTAATAGCACTATTATAATCATTGTAATTCCGATATTCATAAGGAAGACTATCGAATTTCATTATAAACTGAAATATTATCATTTAGTTACTCCTCACCCTGATTTCTCTAACGTGCTTTAAGTACAGCCTATTTTATATATTAATTAGATCTTTTACTAATATTTCAACTATTATTTGGATTTGCTCAAAAAAATCTTGAAAGGTTCCATTCTTAAAGGAAATAATCACATTTAAAAGTGATATTAATCATCGCTTTTTATCCCAACTCATCTCAAATTCTTCTTAAATTTATTTATAGTCAATAATATATATAAGGAATAAAACCTTACAATATTTCATCAATTGTAATCTCTAATTAACAGAATAATAAATATTGCTATTCCTACCTAAACAAAACGCCTCTCCCATAATAAGTAAAGCATTTAACATTTAAACTGGAATTTTATTATAAAGTCGGAATGGTAAGTTTAAGAAAAGAAGTTAACTGGAAGATATATAATAGTCGGACCATAGCTGAAAATCAGAATTGTATCAAACCTGATACAAAAATGTGTCGGGATGGCAAAGTAGTTTCTGAAACTAAAGTTAGTAAGGTTATCCATAATAGTATTTCTTTTCATAATTCTAGATGGATCTTTGTTTTTACTAGAAATGAATACAGCTGTTACTATTTTAAAAGTCGGCTTATCGGTTACGATACCTTTCATTCAAAATACTCTTGTAGTACTTTGCTTTAAGAATTATTTATAAATGAATCTTTGTATTAAATAATAATTAAAAATTAAAAAATCGAATTATGAGAAAGATTATTTTACTCTTAACATGCTTGTTAACAACTAGCTACTTAGTTCATTCTCAAAATTATGTTGTGAATGAAACAAATGACACTATCGATGCAAATACGACCTGGAGCTACGATACGGTATTTGTCGATGCATCTCTGACAATTTTGGACGATATAACTCTCACCATAGAGCGGGGAGCTGTAATTATGTTCAACGGTTTTCATAAAATTACCGTTCAGGGAACCTTAATATCTGAAGGTGCTGTTGGTGATACCATTGTCTATACAGTGGCCGATACCACAGGTTATTATAATTTTTCTCATGTCGCATGGGATGGAATCGAACTTGACAACTCAGACGGAAGTATGGATGACAATGACACATCTCACTTTTCATACTGCGCATTCTATTATGCCCGTGAATTTGACAATTACTATGGAGGAGGGGTTTTCAGCCTTACGTATTATTCATATGCAATAATTGAAAATTCTTTATTCATGCATAACAGCTGTTATTATCATGGTGGAGCAATAGGAATCTCCTATGATGCTACCGCTTTAATCGATCACTGTACTTTTATTGATAATAATGCAGTAAACTTTGATACCGAGGATACCGGAGGCGGTGCAATTGATATAGGATGTTATGAAGATGAGGAATATTTTGATCAGACAATTATTTCTAATTGCTATTTTAAGAAAAACAAATCCTGGTATGATGAATCTTATGGAGGCGGTGGTGCTGTAAAAATCTCCGGATATTCCGACGCTTATGTATATAACAATGTATTTGACGAAAACTATTGTAATTTTACGGGGGGAGCTATGATTGTAAGTGGCCACTGTCAGCCTTATATTGTTAATAACTTGTTTATCAATAATGTTGCTGAAGGTAATGGTGGCGCTGTAGCAATTAAATACTATGCCGGTGGTTATCATATAAATAATACTGTCGTTAACAATTATTCCGGGAATAACGGCGGAGCATACTCCATAGGATGTGATAACGACAGTGTTTACTTTGCCAACAATATAATCGGCACGAATACGGACTTAGACCATGATTACGAGCAAATTTATATTGATTCGCCGGACTCACTCATGAAATTTTATAATAATGATATTGAAGGCGGCCTAGGTGATTATGATACCATAGTAACTCATGCTAATAATTTAGATGTTGATCCTGAATGGCTCAATTCCTCAAGTGGTGATTTCAGACTTGCATGTTCTTCACCCTGTATCGATGCCGGGAAAGATACATTGGATTATTTCCCCGAACTTGACCTGGCAGGTGTTCCAAGGATGGCTGGTGAAACCTATGATTTAGGTGCTTTCGAAACACAACCTGCAGCTCAGGCAGATTTAGGAGAAGATCTTGAAATTTGTGATGGCTCTTCTGCTGTTCTGGATGCAGGAGCTGGTTACGAAACTTATCTGTGGAGCACCACTGAAGAAACCCAGACTATTGAAGTTGCAGCAGAAGGAACTTATTCTGTTACTGTTACAAATGAATACCAATGCGAAAGCACCGATGAGATTTCTGTCACTGTAATCACCTGCGTTGGAATTGAAGATGTATCTCAAAATGAAATTTCAGTTTATCCAAACCCGACAAATGGTAAAATGTACTTTGAATCTGTCGGAAAAAATATTCAGCATATAAAGATCTCCGATATAACAGGAAAAACAGTTCTTAATATAACTGAAACAGAACAAAACAACATAGAGATCGATCTGTCAACGATTAATAATGGTATATATATTATTAGCATTTATACCGATAGAGAAGTATTTACAACTAAAATAGTGAAAGAATAACTGTTAGCTGTTTAGCTATGGCAGAGGTTGATGGCTTCATTAGTTTCAACCCCCTGTCAACAATAACTTTCATAAAGCTCAGGCATATTGCCTGAGCTTTTTTTTGGTCTGCATTAATAAAATATACCTGACATATAATTCATTTTATTTATTGCATATAATTCAATAACAGGCAACATAACAATCCATTTTGTATGGATTAAAAAGTTAAACCTTACATTATTAAAATTCTGATTCTTATAACAAGATTCAGGTATTTACAGTGTTTAAGTCAGGTCTCTGTTATTTCATTTTCTTCTCTATTTTTTGTATATTTATTGGTTCCTGATTATTAAGTCTCTATTGTTGCAGGATACTGCAATTATCTCATAGCATTTTCAATCTCATACCTCAATAATACATTGGGTATTATGACAAAACATAATGTAAGACTGGAATACTCCAGGAATAAATATCAGATCGTTTTGCAAAGCTCAAATAACGATGATGAATTCTACGGGTTGGATAAGCTTGAGCTAAAAAAATTACACATTATTCAGGCTAAATTTGGTTGCCGTCATTTCTTCCATGTATTGCCCGATTACGTAACTCTTGATCTGCACCCGTTTACCTGGGATAAAGATATTGGAAGTTTTAAAATTGAAGAGAATAAAAAGGTGAAAATACGCCTGAATACTTTACAGGAAGCGGTAGTTTATCATCCTTTGGAAGAATTCAAATAAAACGGATGATATTCTTTAATTTGTCCCTGACTACTTTTTAATATTTATTTAAAAATGAGGCCGCTAATATGCGGCTTTTTTCTCTTTAATGCATACCCGCTCTGATAAAATAAAGACAGTGAAACTATCAAAGAGTTGAGATATCCAATTAAATAAATATTTTACTGATTTGCTGAGGTTAACACTTTTTTAAAATACATTGCAAAAGAACGGTACAGGAAATGGGTCCATTTACCAAATGGTACGATTATAACAGCCCACTGTACAAGAATAATTAAATGAACCAGATATAACCAAAGATTATCTTCAATAATGTTGATATCAATGTATAAGCGAACTACAAAGGCTGTTATTCCCATGAAGAATAACCAGATCACAAAAAACCAGTCGGAATGATGTGAAAACCTGCTAACTTCTTTCGACTTTATTATCCTATTAAATACAAAATGAAAAGTCACAATAAATACTAATCCGCTAACGATATAGCCAAATACTATAACAATTTTATTCCGGGCTGAGAACCAATCAAGAAAAACAGTAGTAAAAAGCAATGTCAGATATCCAATAACAAGTATCAGGTGCTCAAGCCATCTGAAAGTGTGCTTTTCGCAGTCGAGGGTTCTTTTCTGTGTAAACATGTGCAGGAATAATTCCCTCAACGATATTAAATAAGCTTTAACAGGTATCTTTTCCCCGGATTTTGCAATAGTAAACCACCACATACGAACAATATTCGGCATCAGAATAATGGCGAATACAGCTGCTATCGCTACTATTTCGAATAAATGCCCTACATGCATAACATGTTCCAGAGAGAAATTAACATGAAATGCATAGGTTATCACACCTGCAGCTATAAGCAAGAATGCAATAATATTCCATATAACAGACCTATAAAATAATCCCGCGAGCCTGGTCCAGTCGTAACGGGAAGTAAGCCATCGTCTGAGTGACATCATCAATTCCCCGGGGAAGGCTTCCTGTGGACAATAAGCAGAGCAATCACCGCAATAATAACATAACCATGGCTTCAGTGACGATTTAATTTCATCTTCGAGACCAAGAACACTATAACGAACCATATTTCTTGGGAAAGATTCTTCCTGGTCAGTCAAAGAGCAAACTGCTGTACAGTTACCGCAGTTATAACAGGCACTGAAATCAAATGTGCCATATTTTGCCAATTTTTTCCCAAATTTTGCATTTAATGTTCCCATTATTTCACCACCTTATAAGTAAAATATTCATCCATATCATCAATCTCCCCAACCTGAACCAATCCAAATTTCAGAAGCGACATGAGATAATAAACCACTTCGTTATAAGGCAAAGAAAGCTTTTCCGACAACTGTGCTATCGTTAGATCTTCACCGTTTAATGCATTCATGATAGCTTTTTTAGTACGCGTAAATTCTTTGAGCTTCTCTTTAGCCTCCGTTGATACTTTACGTTTTTCTTTTAATAATTTTACAGTATTCCCCTTTTCCGTATCCATTTCAATAATTTTTATTAATCTGATGCCAACATATCAATCATTTCCTCAATTTCACGATTTGTGTAAGAATTTAATTCAATTGCATCCTTAGGACATACCGGAAGACACATTCCACATCCTTTGCAAATCGAATCACTAACCCTGGCAAATACTTTGAAACCTTCTTCCACCTTAATAATAGCATCAAAAGGACAAGCTTTGAAACAGGCATCACACCAGGTACAAGCTTCTTTATCAACCTTTGCAATGATTGGTTCCAGTTCAAGCTCACCCTTGCTGACATATGAATATGATTTTGTTGCAGCAGAAAGTGCAGAATTTACTGATTCTGTAAGATTCATTGGACCCTGGCAACACCCTGCAATGGTAATTCCATCAATTACAGTTTCCACCGGCCGGAGTTTTAAATGAATTTCTTTCAGGAAACCATCCCTTCCTTTAGGTAATTTAAACAAATCATTGACTGATATCCCATCACGAGGTACCATGGAAGTTACAAGTACAACAAGGTCTGCCTGCAGTTTCAGTTCTTTTTGTTCTGTAAGAATATCTTTTATTTTGACAAATGTCTTATTGCCTTTCTGTAATACTTCGGGAAGCTCATTATCGAATGATTGCATAAACACATCACCCATTTTAAGCGCCTCGCTATAATAAATTTCCTGCTTACCATAAGTTCTTACTCCCCTGGTAAAATGATAATTATTAATCTCTTTATATTTCCGCCTTATTTCAGTTGCTGTATGTATCGCTGCCGTGCAACAATAACGTGAGCAATATTTATTTTCTCCGTCAAGTTGTCGACTGCCAACACAATAGATATATGCAATATTTTTTATTCTATTCCCTTTGTATTCCAAATGTCTGTCACTCATTGCCACCAGTCTTTTGAGCTGAGGCAGTGTTATTACATTGTCTATTACACAGTATCCAAATTCATTGTTTTTAGGAGTATATGTATCAAAACCTGATGCAACTAATACAGAACCGACTTCAATATTAATTTCTTTCTTTTGCTGAGAGAAATCAATGTCTTTACAAACTTTTTCACAATCGCCGCATCTGGTGCAATTTTCATCATCTATAACTGCCATTATGGGTAACTGCCCCGAATGATTCCGGTAAATTGCTTTTCGTTGTGTAAAACCAAAATTGAACAAGTCAGGAATTTTAATCGGACATACACTTATTGCTTCATCCATTTCATAGGAATACACAGAATTTCTGACAAATCCCGGATTTATCTGTACTTTTAGTCTGTAACTACCAATATTCCCTGACTGAGACAAAACCTGAGCCCCTGTATAAAGAGTAATATTATCGTTGTTAATAGTGTCATTGTATAATCGCTTAATTATCTCTTCTCCTGTCTCATTGGTCGAAAAAAGATTTTCCCACTGTGCAACCCTGCCACCAACGAAATGATCTCTTTCAATAATGTAAACCTTACATCCTGCCTTTGCGAGTGCAATCGCCGATCTCATTCCCGAAACACCAGCGCCGATAACAGCTACTGCTTTTACAGATGAAATTTTTATCGGTTCCAGTGATTCTGCATTTCGTACTTTAGCAATAGCTGCTTTAACAACATGAATTGCATTTTCAGTTGCCCCTGATTTATTATCAGAATGAGCCCAGGAACCCTGTTCACGTATATTTGCATGAACATAGTCATACTTATTTAATCCGGCTCTTTCCACAACCGCTCTGAATGTGGTCAGGTGAAGCTGAGGAGAACAGGAAGCAACTACAACTCCATCCAAATCTTTTTCCGGTATGTCTGCTTCCATTTCCTTCTGGTTTGCATCGGCACAGGCAAACATGGTTATTTTTGCCAATGCAACTCCTTTTTCATTTCTTACTTCAGCATATACTTTCTCAACATCTACATAATCTGAGATATTCCCGCCGCAATGACATATATAAACCCCTATTTTCTTCTTCATGAAAACTGAATAATATGATTGATAGCTTCAACAGATGCTGCCCCTGCAGAAAGAATTGAATCCGGAATATCCATGGGTCCTGAAACAGAACCGGCAACAAATACTCCCTCAATACTGGTTTTAGAAGGATTTAATAAAGGATCAACCTGTTGGACAAAATGATGACGATCTTTTTTAAGAGTCAGATCCGTAAAATACTTTTGGGCATCCTGATTTGCAACCACTCCGACAGAAAGTACAACCATATCGTGTTCAGCTTCCTGTAGCTTCCCGCTACAGACATCCTCATAACGAAGCACCAGGTCACCATTTTTTTTCTCGGATATTTTACCAATTTTCCCTTTTACAAAATTCACCCCCATACCCAGAGCCTGCTCATAAAACTCATTAAATCCCTTGCCAAAAGCTCTTATATCGATATAATAAATTGTTACATCAGCCATGGGAAGAGCTCCCATTAGAAGTTGTGCCTGTTTAATCGAATACATGCAACAAATCTGAGAACACATTGTATTCCCAACACTTGCATCCCTGCTCCCCGTGCACAAGATATAAGCAATCCTGTCTGGAACTTTACCGTCACCTGGTCTTAAAACAGTATGAAAAGGACGTGTCGGGGCCAGTTGTCTTTCCATTTGCATTGAAGTAACCACATTTTTGTATAACCCGAAACCATATCTGGGTATCATCTCCGGATTGAAAAGATTAAATCCCGTTGCCAGTATGACGGTTTTAACATGAATTATCCATTCTTCTTTTTCCTGAGTGAAGTCGATACATTTAGTCGGACAGACCTTTTCGCAAGCTCCGCATAAAGTACAATTATCGATGTCAATTGCGGCAACCCTTGGATTTGCAATGCTGAATGGTATATACGCAGCTTTCCTACCTACCATATCTAACTGGTACTGATCAGGTACAGTAACAGGGCATGCTTGCTCACAGAGTTGACATCCGGTACAATCTTCAATATTTACATATCGTGGATTTTTTACTATACTTACTTCAAATAGATTATCCCCGTATTTTGATACTTTTTGTAGTTCACTACCCGTAAATATTGTAATATTCGGATGACGTGCCATTTCAGAAATTTTCGGAGTAGTGATGCAGGCAGAACAATCGAGTGTAGGAAATACTTTACTCAATAAAATCATCTTTCCTCCGACAGAAAGATCCTTTTCAATTAAAAGAACATTGAAATCATTGTTAGCGATATTAAGTGCTGCCTCACATCCGGCTATACCTCCTCCAACAACTATTGCATCGTATGTCACTTTCCCCATTTCTTGCTGCATTATCATGATTCATTCCCCAGATAATCATTAAAACTCTTCATCTGCTTTACAAATGCTTCGCTGCAAACCGAACATATAGCTGCCATTCTTAATCTTGCGGGATCCAAGTTCATTTCTTTCATTTTTTCATGAGTCTGCATAACTATGCGTCCTGTTTTTTCAGTACACGATTCATCATGGGGACAATCACTGCCATCGGCAGCAATGAATACCCCGTCAAATCCTTTCTCATACGCATGCAATATCCATCTCGGTTTTACTGCAGAAGAGCATGGTAATGAAATAACATATACTCCCGCAGGATAATACTGCTTTAACAGTCCTGCCATATCAATGGCAGGATCTGATATCTTTTCTGTTGAAAAAACGAGGATTTTTGCTTGTTTTCTGCCAAACTCGTTCATGAAAGTTATTTTTTCTGCAGAAATATCCTAAAATAACCGGGCTCATCAATTGTTCCCAGATACTCATGCCCCTGCTTTTTACACCATTTCGGAATATCCGCTTTAGTACCTTCATCCGCAGACCAAACTTCCATAATATCACCAGGATTTATGGTTCCAATAGCTTTTTTAGCTTCCAATAAAGGACCTGGACAAGCAGTTCCTCTTGCATCAACAGTTTTTGTTGGTTCCAGTGTTTTTAATTCTTCTGTATTCATTTTTAAAGTTTTTAATCATCAAAATCAATTATAAAACGTGCCAAACTCTGATCAGATAAAAAGATTAATATCAGCTTCTTCTGCTGATTCGATATAAGCTCCTATACCGCAAATATCATCGGCGAGGTCAATAAAATCTTCTAACTTTTCACCACCCCAAACTTTTCCCGCAAGACCACAGATATGAATTTTCACATTTGTTATTTCTTTTGCTTCTTTAAAAAATTCAACCCAGGTTTTTACATTTAAATTGTTAAGCGAAGCCATAAACTCATCTTTAAATTCAGCATTCTCGGCCATATTCAGTTTACTGGCATCATCTCCGATATCCTTTTTAAAAGCACGTGCTGCCTGTAACAGAACATAAATATCTACTTCCATATCATTTGCTGCAGCACCGCTTAAGATTACACCAGCAGCAGTTAGTTTATCAACACTTCCTGTGTATAAACCGAGACACATTTTTTTATTTTCCATAGCCATGAATTTTTAGATGTTATTTTTTTCACAAATAAACGTTACATTCAGATACAGGTTGTAATTTTTAATGTGAAGCTGATTAAATCTAAATGTGATGTGTATCACAATATTGTTATCTTTATATTATGAATAATGTTTGTAAACTGTGCAATATAAAGTCGAAGGCAGCTGCAAAACTCAAAGATGAAGAAATTGAGAGGCTGTCGTTCAACTGCACCATGGTAAAATTTGTTAAAGGAGATGCTATTATCAAACAGGGTGCATTTTCAACCAACGTTGCATATTTGAGAAACGGTCTGGCAAAAATACATATAACAGGACCATATCATGAGCAACTTGTGCGTATTGTAAAAGCTCCTTGCTATCTTGGCCTGCCTACCACTTTTGGAGATAAGATCAATCAGTATTCCGTTACAGCAGTAGATACAGCTGAAGTATGCTTTATTGATATTTCTGCTTTCAGATACTTACTCAAATCAAATACAGATTTCACACATGAGATAATGATGGAACTATGCCGAACAGAGCTGGAAGTTTTTTATCGTTGTGCAAACAGGACACAAAAACAGATGAGGGGTAAAATCGCTGATGTATTACTGGAATTCTCAGATAAAATATTTAACACAAAATATTTTAATATGCCCCTTACGCAGGAAGAAATTGGTAATCTTGTAGATGTTACCAGGGAAAGTGTAAGCAGGGTACTGACAGAATTTGAAAAAGATGGAATAATCAAGATTAGAGGACGTAATATTGAAATAAAAAAAAGAGAGTCCCTTTTAATGATAAGCACTAAAGGATGATTTCCCGGCAGAAATTTACGCTCAGGATTTTAACGATATTTAGTGAATACTAATTGGGAGTGAGTCTTGAGACAGGAACAGAGTGAGTGTCACTACTCTCACACTCTTCCAATAATTACAGGAATTATTTAGTTGCCCCACCTGGACTTACCGATTGCTTTTTCCGGGTCCCGAAAATCGGGACTTCGAAAAATGCATCGGCATAAACTTCTCGTCCATTCTTTCCATTTTTTATATAAGTTTAAAGTAAAAAGCAACATCCGGTTTTGAATGTTGCTTCGCGGTAGCCCCACCTGGACTCGAACCAGGATCTACAGTTTAGGAAACTGCTATTCTTTCCCTTGAACTATGGGGCCATTATTATTCTTATTTTCCATCAGTTCAGGAAACTGCTATTCCCTGCCTGACTATCCTTGCTGACAGTTTACCGGCAGGCAGGTGTCCCTTGAACTATGGGGCCAAATCGCATCCCTATTTAATAGGCAATGCCCTCCTTCGCATAAAGTTTGTGTCTCCGCTATAGCTTCAGCGACACGCGGACGGAGGGCGTTGTAAAAATATTGAAAAACATTCAATGTATCAAATCATTCATGCCGGTCATTGTCAGCATTGTGAAAAAATAGATGTAATTACTTCATGGCTTTGGTTACTTTTACACAAATTTCAAAATATGTTTTTTGATATTGTTTTTATTATTGCATTTATCTGGGCATTCATCAAAGGGTATAACAAAGGCCTGATTCTGCAGGCAGCAACGCTGGCAGCTCTAATTTTAGGAATTTACGGCTCCATTAAATTTTCATCTTTTACTGCAAAACTAATCACAGAAAAAACTGAATATACCGGCGAATATCTATCGCTAATTGCTTATGCATTAACATTTATTGGTATCGTTGTAGCTATCCATTTTCTTGCCCGCATGGCGGAAAAACTTCTTGAAGCCATTTCTTTAAATTTTCTTAACAGAATTCTTGGAGCTCTCTTTAATATCATAAAATATGCATTTATAATAAGTGCTTTATTAGTTGTTATTAATACTGTTGACAGGAAGGTACATTTTTTACCTCAGGATAAAATTGACAGCTCAATTCTTTATAAACCTTTATCCGCATTAGTTCCTCTCGTTTTCCCTCACCTTCCATTTGATATTAGTGAGCCCATAAATATACCTCCATCCTACAGAGAAGAAAAATTTGTATAATCAGTGAAATATCCGGAATCTTATAATGCAAATATTATATTTGCAGAAATTTTTCATGAATGAATCTTATTGAAGAATTGAAATGGAGAGGTATGATACATGATATCATGCCAGGAACTGAGGAACAGCTTGAAAAAGAAATGACTACGGCATATGTTGGGATTGATCCAACTGCTGATTCATTGCATATAGGTCATCTGGTTGGCGTCATGTTACTCCGGCATTTACAGGAAGCCGGACATAAACCGATTGCCCTGGTTGGAGGTGCTACAGGTATGATTGGAGATCCTTCAGGTAAATCAGAGGAAAGAAACCTGATGAGTGAAGAAACTCTTCGACATAATGAAAACTGTATAAAGAAACAGTTGAGTAAATTTCTCGATTTTGAATCAGATACTCCCAATAAGGCTGAACTTGTAAATAATTATGACTGGATGAAGGAATTCAGCTTCCTCGATTTTATTCGAAATGTTGGTAAACATATTTCAGTAAGCTATATGATGGCAAAAGATTCTGTGCAGAAGCGCCTTGAAACCGGCATTTCTTTTACCGAATTTACTTACCAGTTGGTTCAGGGTTATGATTTTCTTTATTTGTATAAAGAAAAAAACTGTAAGCTGCAAATGGGGGGATCCGATCAGTGGGGAAACATTGTTACCGGTACGGAACTTATCAGAAGGAAAGAAGGAGGTAATGCATTTGCCCTGACTTGCCCATTAATAACTAAAGCAGATGGCGGTAAATTCGGGAAAACAGAAAAAGGAAGTATATGGCTCGATCCTGATCGTACGAGTCCTTATGAATTTTATCAGTTCTGGTTAAATACATCCGATGAAGACGCAGCCCGATACATGAAAATTTTTACATTGCTGAAACCGGAAGAAATTGAATCACTGACTGAAAAACATCAGGAGGCGCCACATCAGCATTTATTACAGAAAAAACTTGCTGAAGAACTTACAATTTCCGTGCACAGTAAAAATGAGCTTGATAACGCTGTGGAAGCTTCACAAATACTCTTTGGTAAAGGCACAACTGAAAGTTTATCCCGTTTGGATGAACGTACTTTTTTATCCATCTTTGATGGTGTTCCACAATTCAGTATCGAGAAGTCCGTTCTTAAGAATGGTATGAACATTCTCGATCTCCTGGCTGATAAAACAAAAGTTTTTGCTTCAAAGGGAGAACTGAGAAGAATGATACAGGGAGGGGGAGTAAGTATTAATAAGAAAAAGATATCCAGTGCTGAAACAGAAATTAATTTTACAAATCTTTTAAATAATAAATATCTTCTAATTCAGAAAGGTAAAAAAAACAATTTCCTGATAACAGTTAAATAATTATATAATATGACAAAAGAAACAGAAAACAAAGGTTTTGTACACGATACCTTCGATTTAATAAAATACGCGTGGGACCATAAATGGTTTTTGATTATTATTTCGGTTGTTGCATTTATAGTATCAGCCATTGCTTCATCTTTTATACCTCCGCGATTTAAATCGACTGTGATTATGTTCCCTACAGCTTCGGTATCCATTTCAAAAAATCTGGTTGAGACAGATATCACAACTTCCGATACAAAAGACCTTCTTACGTTTGGTGAAGATGAAGAAGCAGAACGTCTTTTACAGATTCTTAATTCCGACAAAGTGCGGAAATATATCTGTAAAAAATTCAATCTTATGGAGCATTATGGGATTGATTCAACAGAAGTGAGATATCCGCGCACAATGCTATTTAACAAATACAAGGGTAATGTAAGCTTCAGACGGACTGAATTTACTTCTATCGAAATCGAAGTTCTCGATGAAGAACCACAACTTGCAGCCGATATAGCAAACGAAATAGCCGATTATGTGAATACAGCATATTATGATATGCGCGTTGACAGGGCGAGAGAAGCATTTTTTATTGTTGAAAAAGAATATAATGACACAAAAAAAAGGGTCGATCAGATTACAGATTCGTTGAATATAATTCGCAGCTATGGAATATCTGATTTTGAATCACAGTCTGACGCTTTGAACTCAGCTTATGCAGAAGCCCTTATTAGAAATAACGAATCTGCAGCTAAAAAAATCAAAAATCAACTTAACATTTTGAATAAGTATGGCAGTGTACTCGTTGAGCTTACAAGCAAGTTGCATTGGGAAGTAAGACGATTGTCTTCTTTGAATTCAAAATATGCTGCAGCAAAAGTGAACCTTGAATCAAATGTCACCAATGTATTTATTGTTGACCACGCTACAGTCGCTGAAAGAAAAGCCGTTCCAAAACGTTCTGTCATTACAATGATAGCAACCTTCTCTACATTTGCCCTTGCATTGCTTTTAATGATAATTATCGACAATATAAAAGCCCGTTCCTAAAGCATGCCTTTACTGCTTAGTCAACTGAAGAAATACTGGGGTGTTATTGCCATTGTATTAGTTTACATTGCAATTGATGTTGCATTATGTTATAAGGAGATCTATTTTTTTAACCTGATACCGGTAATACTGTTCATTGTATATATGGCTATTGCCCGTCTCGAAATATTGTATTTTATAATAATTCTAATAGTTCCTATATCCATACCCTTGATTGAATATATTCCCTCATCACCCATTGATTTTTATATCCCCACAGAACCCATGCTTTTTGGGGTTCTGATAATATTTATATATAAGCTGGTTCTGAGAAATGAATTCGATCGAAGAGTCATTAATCATCCTGTAAGTTATGCAATACTGTTCAGCTTATTTTGGCTTTTTATAACATCTGTTACCAGTAGCATGCCAGTGGTTTCATTCAAGTTTTTACTTGCTCGTTTATGGTTTATAATAACATTCTATCTGCTTGCCATTTTTGTATTTCGTGATATTAAAAATATTTCAAAATTCATTTGGTTATATGTCATCTCAATGCTGTTTGTTATTATTTATGCCATTACCCGACACTTTGGTTACGGCCTTTATGATAGCGATGCAGCCCATTTTGTTATGGAACCATTCTTTCGCGATCATACTTCATATGGAGCAATACTTTCAATGCTTTTATTTGGTTTTGTTGGTATTACTTACCAGTCAGGGAAAAATATATTATTTCGTATTTTATTTATTGTAATAACAATACTTATCATTACCGGACTTATTCTTTCATATACCCGGGCTGCTTGGATCAGTGTATTTTGCTCGATGGCAATCCTTATAGTAACTGTCTTAAAAATTAAATTTCGTTATTTGTTAATATTTGGTTTCCTGGCATTTATGTATATCCTTGGACAAAAGACTGAAATTATCCATAAACTTGAGAAAAACAGGCAGGATTCTTCAGCCGATCTGCAGGAACATGTTCAGTCGATGTCAAATATTACAACTGATGAATCGAACCTCGAAAGGCTCAACCGATGGAATTCTGCTTTCAGAATGTTTAAGGAACGACCTGTTTTTGGCTGGGGTCCAGGAACATACATGTTTAAATATGCCCCGTTTCAGTTAGCAAGAAATAAAACTTTGGTAAGTACAGATTTTGGGGACAGGGGAAATGCTCATAGTGAATACATTGGACCCTTAGCTGAATCTGGAGTACTGGGATCTTTATCTTTTATTCTAATTGTTATAACAAGCCTTCTTACTGGTTATAGAGTTTATCGTAAAACAGAAGATAAACATCTTAAGCAAATGGTTTTAGCTTTTATACTTGGCTTAATTACATATTTGGTGCATGGCACCCTTAACAATTTTCTTGATACAGACAAAGCCTCGGCATTATTTTGGGGTTTTATTGCAATATTCGTTTCGTTGGATATTTATTATTTACCAACTCAATATAAGCAGCAAAAGAAATCAGAATTAGGAGAATCTGTTAAGAAGTAATAAATCAAAATATTTCAACACCAAGAATTGAAATATCGTCAAAGATTGCTGTACTCCCTTCAAGTACTTTTTGTTTTTTAATAATATCGTTAATATTATTTTCAATGGAATCAGGATTACGCATGCAGCCTTCAATTTCAGAAGTTTCGGTAGATATCCCCAATCCGTCCATTAACTCAACAAGTCCATCGGTATAGCATAATATCTTTGAAGGTTCTTCAATAACCATTGACCCCTTTCTGATAAGAGGAATTTCATCAAGCATTCCTATGCCAACACATCCTTTATCAAGGTATACCAGTTTGTCATGATTTTTCTGATATAAGATAGGTTGGTTATGGCCTGCATTGATATACTCCAGTTCACGAGTTTTGAAATTATATTTGGCTAAAAACAGGGTTATGAATTTCTCCCCGTTAGCTGCATGCAATACTCTCTCGTTTAGTTTTTCAACCAGAGCAAGTAATGATATTTCATGCGTAAATAAAGCTCTTAGATTAGCCTGAAAATTCGACATTAATAATGCTGCAGACATGCCTTTCCCCGAGACATCTGAGATACAAAAACCTATTTCATCCTTACTCAGTTCCAAATAATCGTAGTAATCACCCCCGACTTCCAGATGAGGATGATAAAAAGCAGTCATTTTGATCTTGTCTGTCTTTGGAAGCTCAGAAGAATGCGGAATAAGCATATTCTGCATTTTTGAGGCCAGCTCTAACTCTTTTTTTATGGCCTCTTGCTTAAGGCTTTCATTAAACAGTCTGATATTCTCAATGGCAACAATAATAATATTGGAAATTGTCTGAATAAAATTGAGGTGTTTAATTGCGGGGCTCATTCCCTCAACTTCTTCGTCAATATCACCAATGATCACAAATGCAATGTGCTTCCCATTGTGAATAACCGGAACTATTATATCGTAATTTGATAATGCTGCTGATTTTGAAACCGAAACAAATGTTATTTCTTCATATCCAAGAAGATCTTTCTCTACATCAATGTTCTTTTGATTCTCATCGGTTATCCCAAAACTCAGAATACAATCCCATTTTTCTTCAAGCTTAAACAACATGAGTTTACCAATATTCAAATCATCAGCTAAAATTGTCTTATACCTTGACAATAATTCGTCCTGCGTCAGATTTTCATTGATAGCCTGCGTAATATTAAGTAACGCTCTTAATTTGAACGTCGTTAATTTTAATCTTTTTATAGAAGCTTTATCCGACATAAAGTTTCTCCAAAATAAATAATATTATTAGTCTTTTACCCTTTCTGAATAAGACTTGGTTCTAGTATCTATTTTTATTTTCTCTCCCGTATTAATAAACAAAGGTACATTAATAGTCGCACCTGTTTCAACAGTTGCCGGTTTTAATGACGAGGCAGATGAAGTATCACCGCGTACACCAGGTTCTGTGTATGTTACTTCCAATACAATAAATGGTGGCAATTCACATGATAAAGGTGTTTCGGTATCCGCATGGTATATAATTTCAACTTCCTGCCCTTCTTTATATAGTTCAGGCGCATCTATCAACGACTCTTCAATATGAATCTGTTCAAAAGTTTCGCTATGCATAAATGTATATCCCATATCATCTTTATAAAGATATTGATAAGGTCTGCGCTCCACACGTTGCACAATAATTTTATGCCCGGCTGAAAACGTATTATCAATGACCTTTCCCGTTTTTAAATTTTTCAATTTTGTTCGAACAAAAGCCGGTCCTTTGCCAGGCTTAACATGCTGAAATTCTGTTATTGTATATAACTCATTATTGAATTCAATACACAAACCGTTTCTTATATCTGCAGTGGTAGCCATAAATAATTTTTATTAGTGGCTACAAAAATAAAGGAAATCGATTAATTAACTAAATGTAAAGTTTTTTTTTGCCTGTTGCAGTTTTAACAATTATTCCTGACTTTTTAACTCTGAGGAAAGCCCTTTATATTCAGAAAGATCACATAACACTGCTCCTACAATCATATCAAATCGAACTCTGATAGGTATCATATTCTGGTCGGCACTTATCCACATTGTCATGTCATCTTCCGATTCAAATATTCTGCCCACCTCAACGACAGGATCAAAACGGTAGCAGGAAAATTTCCCGAGTTTTGTTTTTACAATTTCTTTACCCTTATATCGTAAAGGAAATGGGAAAATCTCATCTCCGAAAAAAGTAATAATTGGAATAACATCGCCTTTTACTAGGGTATCTAAATTCATTCTCCTTAAATAATACAGAGAAGAAACTACATCAAGTATATCCGGAGGTATCTCATATTCTCCGCTTTTTTGACTGTACAGAATACTATCAGTATGGTAGAAGAATACTTCATTATAAAACTTATATCCCCCTTCGCTTATATTTCGTATCGCTTTGTATGGTAAACAGGTTTCCGGATCGAAAAAACTTTCGTAAATGTCTTCAACTTTGAACAGCTTGTCGGTTATTCCAACAGATTTTGCATGCACTCTCGCATGGAAAGCTTTTCTTTTCTCGTACTCAATTAAATGCAGTGTCAGCTTTGCATCACCTCCATGAATAGGTCCATATTTTAAAGAATACTTAAGTTCCTCACCATGTGCAAAACGTTCTTTAATATTTTCCTTACCCCCTTGCTTAGGTTTTTTATATGCCCCCAATCCAATTAATGAAATCACTAATAAAAATGATAGTATTTTTTTCATTTCTCTTTCCCTCATAATATCAATCCAGTTTAGCTTTTTACACTATTTCTCAGTATACTAAATTACTTTCTTTTTAGAAATTGTCGTAATGAAATCTTTAAGATAAAAAGGTTCGAAATATGCTGTGTCTTCAAAGTTCTTCATCTTATACTTTTTATAAACCAACTCCGACATATATTCTGAGGACATTTTAAAATCATCAGATATATATAAATTCCTGTGCTGTATTACGGATTTAATCTTTGCAGCTCCCGGTCCAAATAAATACAGTTTATATTTCATCAGGTATGAATTAAAAGTATCCGGTTCAACGATGAGTGCCCTTGTTTCTTCAATACTTACTTTCTCTTTATTGTATATCGCAGTATAAACCTCCATTCTCCTTGCATCAATCATTGGCAGAAAAAGTGAATTCTCAGGAGGATTATTTTCCAGTTGTTGAATATACCCATTCACCATAGATTCCAATGTAGAAATAGCAATGAGAGGTATTCCTCCTCCATAGCAAATACCTTTGGCAACAGAAACTCCTATACGTAATCCTGTATATGATCCGGGCCCCATACTGACGGCCACTGCATCAATATCGTTATGTTTGCCACAGGAATAGATTTTTTCTATGAATGGTACTAAAGAAGCTGAATGAGTTCTTGTTTCTCCTGTTTCTATGATCGTTTCAACCCTGCCGTTGATAGCAACAGATACCGAGCATACATCTGTTGCTGTTTCTATCTGTAAAATTTTTATCATGTTGGTAAAATTATGAATTCGGTTCAAAATTTATTCATCAATATTTACCAGACTCTTTTATTTTTACATTTCATATCGCTTGTTAATCTTTCATTCCATTGCAAACAAAAGATAAAAAGACATATCTCGATAGTGTTGGTTATATTCAGTTACGTAAAAGTACAAAAGCACGTTATATAAAAATTAAAGTAGATCCTGATGGCGGAGTACAGGTTGTTATGCCTCCTGGTGCAACAGAAAAGGCTGCACTACAGTTTGCAGAAACAAAAAAAAAATGGATACGACGTTCATTAATTAAGCAAAAAAATAAGAACCTTAGTAACTCTGTTTTTACTGATGACACAATTTTCAAAACTCGTGATCATAGTTTAACTATCCGTAAACATGGCTTAAAAACTATTAAATCCATAGTATCTCTGAATAAAATCGTTGTTTATTATCCTTCTTACGCTGATGTTAAAGATCCCCGAATTCAGATTGTAATTCGAAGAGCTATTGAGGAAGCCTGGCGTGTTGAAGCTAAAAGATACTTACCAATGCGTATAAAAGAACTTGCAACGATTCATAATATGAACTTTAATAAACTGACAATAAAAAATGCTAAAACACGATGGGGAAGTTGTTCTGCTTCAAATAATATTAACCTTAACCTTGAAATAATGCGTTTGCCTGACAAGTTAATTGATTATATATTATTACATGAACTTGTCCATACGGTGCAGAAAAATCATCAATCAGGCTTCTGGAAACAACTTGAAACTGTTCTGCCCGAAGCACGTAAACTCGATAAAGAATTGAACAAATATCACTTAAAAATCTGGTAGACGAATCCTCCCTTCAATTCTCTTATTAAAATAATGTGCTTAAATCCATTGAATTTCAAGGTTGCTGAATAATTGTGGCAATGTTTTTGTTCACTTGCAAAATTTTATAAAGAAGAAAAGCACTTCTGTTGAAAAAATGATAAAGCAATTTTACATAATAATATTATCTGTGCTTTCCTGTTCTCTGGTATACGGGCAGTCGTCACGGGGCTACATTAAAGCCGCTGAACAATTCATTACCAATGGATATTACGAGGAGGCCATTCAACAATATACCAAAGCTATTGAGTTTGATCCTGGAAATGGTAAAGCTTATGAAGAGCGTGCCAGAGCAAATGACCAAATCGGAAATAATAATGATGCTGCCCAGGATTTCAGAAATGCTGCTGTCTTAGGATCAAATCCTGCAGAAAATTATTTTCGGGCAGCAGAACTGTTTTTTCAACTGGGCATGACAGACGATGCCTCGAATGCAATTAACAAGGCCCTTAGGGAAAAACAAAAATTTCACGAGGCTTATTTGCTGCAGTGTCAGATCTTTATTGAACAAGAAAATTATTCTGCTGCCCGTGATGCAGCTGACAATGCAATCTCAGCAAAGAATACACCCTACGCACTCTATCTTAAAGGTCTGTCCGAATTTAGGCTTGGTAACTTTACTGAAGCTGAACAAAATCTGGAAAAAGCAATAATTAAAGATAAACTCCTGCTAGAAGCATATCTCACACTTGCCGAATTACAACTTAATACCAATAAAGTAAATTATTCCTTAAAAAATAGCTCCTTTGTTATTGCAAATGACAGAAATTATAAGAAGGCATATATAATACGCAGTAAAGGATATTCTGCTCTAAATGGCTATAAAAATGCTATTTCAGATGTCTCAGTAGCAATTTCCCTTGATTCAACCAATGTTGAATATTATATGATACGTGGTAATTATTATTACACAATTGCTCAATATCAGAATGCAATTAATGATTATACTGTGGCTCTGAATTATGATATGATTAATTCTGAAGCAATTAAAAACAGAGCTATAGCCTATGAGAAAATTAATATGAAAGAAAAAGCGATCTCGGATTATTCTTTAATGCTCACACTGACAGATAAATCAGAAACAGCTAAAATAGCAGATCTTGAAGAAAAAATATTTGACCTGAACAGAGAAAATCAAAAGCCCGTCATATCACTTACAAACCCTCTGGCAAATGATGATTATGAAATTTCAATTCCTGAAGATGAAGAAGAGATTACCATTTCAGGTAATATTATTGATAAAAGTAAATTGAAATTAATCCGTATAAACAATGATACAATACTTAACTCCATTTCAGGGTCAAAGCAAGATAAATTTTCATTAACAGTTGATGTATCAGATTTGGAATTTCTTACTATTACAGCAATCGATATATATGATAACGCAAATACTGTCAGCTATTCTGTAGATCGCATTGAAATCCAGTCGCCGCAAATTACACTTTACAATCCTGTTGTTGGCGATGATGGAATTATTGGTCTTAATAGTGACGATAAGTTTCTCTATATTGAAGGAAGAATTGAAGATGAGAGTCTCATTAAATCAATTAAAATTGATGAGGTTTATGCAAGTTATGTTCCCGGAGATATCAATCCACGATTTACGGCAGCGGTAGATATCACGAAAAAGAATCGAATACATGTTATAGCCACAGATACATATGAAAATAAAACAGTACGGGAATATCTTTTTCGACGTGATGGAAGGTTGTTAAGTGATGATAGCCCGATGGGGAAAACCTGGGTTGTGTTAATTGAAAATTCAGAATATAAAGATTTCTCAAATCTTTATTCACCTTCGAAAGATGTAAATATGATGCAACAAGCTCTTTCCAGATATAAAATTAACAAGGTTATTATTAAAAGAAACTTGACAAAACGTGAACTGGAAAGATTTTTCTCAATTGACCTGCGTGATCTTGTGCGTATCAATAATGTTAATTCCTTACTTATATGGTATGCCGGACACGGCGAATTCATTAACGGTACCGGATACTGGATTCCTTCTGACGCAACAATGGATGTCGAATTTAGTTACTTCAATATTAACGCTCTGAAGGCATCGCTCTATTCATATACATCATTGACACACCTGCTTGTAGTAAGTGACGCATGTAAAACCGGTGACGGTTTTACAATTGTAATGAGAGGCCCCATAGAAGGCATTGCATGTTCCGAAACGCAGTTAAGTCTTCTAAAATCGGCACAGGTATTTACCTCTGCTGGACAAGGATATGCTTATGATAATTCACTGTTTACACGTACATTCGCAAATGCTCTCCTTAATAATGAGGATGATTGTGTAACAATTGATGATATCGCTAAAAGAGTTTCAATAGTATTACAAAACACATCTTCTCAAAAACCAGAATTCGGACGTATTTTGGGCCTTGAAGATAAACAGGGGACTTTCTTTTTTATTACCCGGTAAATCTGGTATTCTGTTAAAAATAAGTACCCTGCTTGGAGTTTTAACCGGACAATTATCCTACATTAAACAACACCCCAGGTTTCATGAGTTTTCTTACACCGGTAATTATTCCGTCAACATCGTAACCGCATTCATGATATAACTCCTGTTGAGTGCCATGATCGATAAACCTGTCAGGGATACCTAACCGGACTACCTGGGTATTGTATGCATTGTCACACATAAATTCCAGAACTGCAGTTCCAAAGCCTCCTGCAAGTATACCGTCCTCAATAGTAATTATTTTATCGTGTTTCTTGAATACCTTATGCAAAGTGTCTTTATCTATCGGCTTTACATAACGCATATCGAAATGATCAACACTAATATGAGAAGACTTTATTTTCTCCAGCGCTTCTTTCACAAAATTGCCGGTATTGCCAATAGATAAAATTGCCAGATCGCTGCCTTCATTTAATTGACGGGCCTTACCGGGAATTAATTCTTTGAATGGCTGTTTCCAGTCAATAATTTTACCTCTCCCTTTTGGATATCGGATTGAAAAAGCTCCATATTTTTGTAACTGAGCCGTATACATCATATTTCGAAGCTCTACAACATCCATCGGAGCTGCAACAACCATATTAGGTATGGAACGCATAAAAGCCAGATCGAAAACTCCATGATGAGTAGCTCCGTCAGCGCCAACCAGCCCACCACGATCAAGACAAAAAACTACGTCGAGTTTTTGGATAGAAACATCGTGTATTATCTGATCATAAGCTCTCTGTATAAATGATGAATATATGTTACAGAATGGAATAATTCCCTGGGAAGCCAAACCTGCAGAAAATGTAACAGCATGCTGTTCAGCTATACCTACATCAAATGTCCTTTCAGGTAATTCGTCCATCATTAACTTAAGTGAACAACCTGTTGGCATAGCAGGAGTAATACCAACAATTTTCTCATTGGTTCTGGCAAGTTCAAGCAATGTTTGTCCAAAAACATCCTGATAAAGCGGAGGCTGTTTCTGATCAGGACTGCTTTTTATAATCTCTCCGGTATTCCTGTTAAATTTACCTGGTGCGTGAAATTTGGTTTGATCTATTTCTGCATGTTTAAATCCTTTACCCTTCTTAGTAAGAATGTGCAACAATTTAGGACCGGGAATATTTTTAAGATCTTCAAGAATCCGGGCAACATGGAGAACATCATGTCCGTCAATTGGACCAAAGTAGCGAAAGTTAAGTGCTCCAAACAGGTTGCTCTGTCTGAACAGAGCAGATTTCAGACCATTTTCGAGTTTCTGTGCATATTCACGTGCATGTGGTGCGATCTTGCTTATTTTCCCCAGAAGATTCCACATGTCATTTTTTAACCTGTTATATGTTTTTGAAGTAGTAATATCAACAAGGTATTCTTTTAAAGCTCCCACACTCGGGTCAATAGCAATATTATTGTCGTTAAGTATTACTACAATATCAGTATTTTCGGTCCCTGCATTATTAAGACCTTCGAATGCAAGCCCCCCCGTTAATGATCCATCACCTATTACCGCTGCTACATTTCTTTTAATGCCCTTTTGTTTGTCAGCGATTGCTATACCAAGAGCTGCAGAAATTGAAGTCGATGAGTGCCCAACGCCAAAAGAGTCATATTCACTTTCTTCCATCTTGGGAAAACCACTAATCCCTTTATATTTCCTGTTGGTATGAAATACTTCACGCCTGCCGGTAAGTATTTTATGACCATATGCCTGATGGCCTACATCCCAGATTATCTTATCATGAGGTGTATCATAAGCATAATGTAATGCAACTGTAAGTTCAACAACACCCAGGCTTGCCCCCAAATGTCCCGGATTGAGTGATACCTCATCGATAATAAACTCTCTGAGTTCCCTGCACACCTGTACCAATTCTTCGATCTTAAGTTTCTTGAGATCCGACGGATAATCAATCTTCTCTAACAAAGGATACGGTGAAGACATAAATTCAATTATAAATAAGCTCACAAAGTTAATAATTCTTAACGAGATAGTTTGAGCAGACAGTGTGCTTGTTGTAAATTAACTGTCTTAAAAAATGAAACTATGATGAGTAACATAATATTCGATATATTTAAAATATCCCTTGCAAGCTGGATGTTTTTGAGTTGCGTTCCCCCTAAGTTATACAGCGAATTAGAAGCCGAAAGAAATAAATGTAAAGATGAAAGTACTGAGCTCTGGACCGAGAATGAGCAGCTTACAGTTAAAAACACTGAGCTTAAATCACAGTTAGACCTTGCTGCCGAAGCCGGCAAAAGAGCAGAAGAACAATATCTCCGGAATACAGAAGAATTTAAATTACTGAAAGATCGATATAAACTACTTAATGAAAGGTATGATGAATTACAAAATACGTATCATACAGTTGTCAACGGAAGCGATTCAGAGGCACGTGAATTAATGTCGAGGCTGGATAATACACAGAAAGATCTTTACCAGAAAGAAGACCAGTTAACCCAGTTGCAGCTTAAACTCGATCATGATCGCACAGAACTTGATCGTCTTAAAAAAGAACTTGAAACCCGTAATGCCAGACTTATTGAATTAGAAGAAATATTAAACCGCACCAGTGCCGAAACTGAACAACTTAGAAGTAAAGTTGCCACTGCCCTCATGGGTTTTGAAAATAAAGGGCTCACCGTTACCAAAAAAAACGGGAAAGTATATGTCTCACTTGATGAGAAGTTGTTATTTAAAAGTGGAAGCACTGAAGTTGATGCACAAGGTAAAGCTGCACTTAAAAAACTTGCAAAAGTTCTCGAACAAAATACCGATATCAATATTACCATTGAAGGACATACTGATAATGTTCCTGTCATTCCGGGTTCAAAATACGCCGATAACTGGGATTTAAGTGTAAACAGGGCAACAGTTATTATTCGCATCTTACTGGAAAACTCTACAATAAATCCCAGCAGGCTTACAGCTTCCGGACGAGGTGAGTTTATGCCTGTTGACAGGCGAAATACTGAAGAGGCACGACAAGCTAATCGCCGAACAGAGATTATACTTACACCTAACCTGGATGAGATTCTTAAGATAATTGAAAATTAAAAGACCGCCCATTCACAGGCGGCCTTATTTGCAATTTATTTAATTAGTTCGATTTAAATTGTCATAATATCTAATTCTTTTGCATCAATTAGCTTATCAACCTTTTCTGTAAATTTATTTGTAATTTCCTGTACTTCTGCTTCCGCATCTTTCTCAAGATCTTCCGAGAGACCTTCTTTTTTCATTTGTTTAAAAGCATCGTTGGCTTCACGACGGGTATTGCGAATACTAACACGTGTATTTTCGCCCATGGTTTTAATTTGCTTTACCAAGTTTATACGGCGTTCTTCGGTAAGTGGAGGAATATTAATTCTGATCAGATCTCCATTATTAATTGGAGTTAAACCAATATTGGCAGCCAATATTGCTTTCTCAATAGGTTCCACCATCGTTTTTTCCCATGGCTGAATTGCAATAGTCTTAGCATCGGGAGTACTGATATTTGAAACCTGGTTTAAAGGGGTTATCGACCCATAATAATCAACCGTAATGCCATCGAGGATATTTGGTGTTGCTTTACCCGCTCTTACTCTGACAAGCTCATCCTCAAGATGCTGAACAGCTTTCTCCATTTTTTCTGTAGTATCTTCTAACTGAAGTTTAATTTCTTCTTCCATAAGAAACTGGTTTTTCGACTGTAATGAAACAAAAATAAAAAATATTATATAAACGATATGATATTAGATAGGTTAGATTAATTCAATTATGCCAGTAATCTTTGATCTAAAATTTTAATTTCAGAAGTTTAATTTTTTACGAGTGTTCCAATATCCTCTCCCCGAAGTATTTTTGCCAGATTACCTTCTTTATTCATATCAAATACGATAACCGGCATATTATTCTCTGAGCACATAGTGATAGCAGTAAGGTCCATAATCTTAAGTCCTTTGGAATATGCCTCACTGAAAGTTATTCTATCGAATCTGGTAGCTTTTGGATCCTTTTCAGGGTCGGCAGAATATACTCCATCGACACGTGTACCTTTCAATAATGCCTGGGCTTCTATTTCTACAGCTCTTAATGCAGCTGCTGTATCTGTTGTAAAATAAGGATTCCCCGTTCCAAACGAAAATATAACGACTTCGTTATTATCAAAAGCCCTTTTAACCCTTTCTTTTGAATACCTGAACCCAACCGGTTGCATCTCTATTGCTGTAATAAGAATACATTTTTGTTTAATGGATTCAAGTGCCGACTGAATTGCCAGTCCGTTAATTACTGTTGCCAGCATACCTATATAGTCACCTTTTACCCTGTCAAAACCTGCCTTTTCTCCCGATATTCCTCTAAAAATATTGCCACCTCCAATGACTATTCCTATTTCAGCACCCTGATCTGAAATTTCTTTTACCTGTTTCGCATAAGACATTAAACGCTTCTCATCAATCCCTGATGATTTATCACCCATAAGCGCTTCGCCACTCAGTTTAAGTAAAATTCTTTTATATGCCAGCATATCGATTTTATTTGATTCAGACGAATTTATATGTTTTTAATGACAGGGCAAAAAAAGGGGCTGTCTCAAAAGTCAAATTTAATCTCTGAGATTTTAATATTTAAAAAAAACCTCGAATAGGTATACAAATAAAAAAGGGGTGTCTCAGCCTTTTGAGACAGCCCCTTTAATAAAATGATTTTATACATTAATTCGATAATGAATATCTCTTGAAATCGACAACTTTTAGATTTTTATCTGTCTCCTGCAGGTACTGTCTGACAGTTTTCTTGCTGTCTTTTGTAAATTCCTGATTCAGCAGTGTATTCTCTTTTAAGAATTTAGCAACTTTCCCTTCAGCAATTCTATCAACGATATTTTCCGGTTTTCCTTCACGCAGTGCCTGTTCTCGACCAATTTCTTTTTCTTTTTCAATGATTTTTTCAGAAACATTGTCTTTATCGATAGCAATAGGACTCATCGCTGCAACCTGCATTGCTATGTCCTTTGCAACCTCAACGGAAGTACCCTGATTAAACCCAACCAACGTTGCCAGTTTATTACCAGGATGAATATATGAAATCACCATCGGAGCACTGATATTATCTAAATAAGCCAGTTCTATTTTTTCGCCAATGATTCCTATCTGCTCAACCACAGAACTTTCAATTGATGTTCCATCTAAATTACGCTGCTTTAATTCTTCCAGATTTGCCGGTTTTTCTTTTAAAGCAATATTTAGGATTTTATCAGCAAACCTGACAAAATCTTCATTTTTAGCTACAAAATCTGTTTCGCAATTCAATACAATCATTGCTCCTTGTGTCTTATCATCGCTCACTTTTGCGAGCACAACACCTTCACTTGCCTCTCTGTCGGCACGCTTATTAGCAACAGCTTGCCCTTTTTTTCGAATTATTTCAATTGCTTTTTCAAAATCTCCCCCCGATTCCTGAAGCGCTTTTTTACAATCCATCATTCCAGCGCCCGTTGTTTTTCTTAATTTAATAACATCTGATGCTGATATTTGAGTCATAGCATTTAATTTTTTCGGTTTATATATAAATTTTATTCATCGTCATCAACATCTACATCAATGTCAAAATCATCGTCATCGTCAAGTTCGTTATCGCTAATCTCATCATCAAGTTCTTCATCAGCTTCAGCAACAACTGCTTTCTTAACAGGTGATTTCTTTGCATCATTTTTATTTCCTTTTATATCATTTTCCTTTTTCGGATCACTACTTGCGGCTTCTTTCTCTTTTTCCATTTTTCTTTCATCGAGTCCTTCCTGAACTGCCTCGCAAATCTTATCGATTATAAGAGCTATCGATTTAGAAGCATCGTCATTTGCCGGGATAGGAAAATCAACCATATTCGGGTCAGAATTGGTATCAACCATTGCAAATACAGGGATATTCAATCTTCTTGCTTCCCGAACTGCTATATATTCTTTTGAAATGTCTACTACAAACATTGCAGCTGGTAAACGAGTAAGGTCGGCAATACTGCCAAAGTTTTTTTCCAGTTTTGCCCTTTGACGGGTAACTTGCAAACGTTCTCTCTTTGACATATTTTCAAAAGTGCCATCGGCAGCCATTTTATCGATTGAAGCCATTTTCTTAACTGCTTTCCTGATAGTCGGAAAGTTAGTAAGCATGCCTCCTGGCCAACGTTCTGTAGCATAAGGCATATTAACTCGGTTCACTCTTTCTGCTACCAGATCTTTTGCTTGTTTTTTTGTCGCTACAAACAGGATTTTTCTTCCTGATTTAGCAATTTGTTTAACGGCAGCACATGCTTCATCAATTTTAGCAGCTGTTTTCTGTAAATCGATAATGTGAATCCCATTACGCTCCATAAATATATAGGGAGCCATATGAGGGTTCCATTTTCTCTTCAGGTGTCCAAAATGCACACCTGCATCCAATAATTCATTAAAATTTGTTCTTGACATTTTATAACTTGTTTACATTCTTATACTTGTCAATCATGAAGTAGCCCTATACAAGACAGGAGTCTCCACAATTTAGATACTAAACAAAATAATAAATTACTAACGTTTACTAAACTGGAATCTTTTCCTAGCTTTTGGACGACCGGGTTTCTTTCTTTCAACCCGGCGGGGATCTCTTGTAAGTAATTTATTTGATTTGAGAATTTCTTTATTCTCAGGATCTGCTTTTATTAAAGCTCTGGTAATAGCAAGGCGCAATGCCTCTGCCTGTCCTTTTACTCCTCCTCCGATAAGATTTACCTTAATATCATATTTGCCTTCAGATTCAGTAAGTGCCAATGGCTGTTTAACAATATATTGCAGCTGCTCAAAAGGAAAATAATCTTCAAGTTCCCTGTTATTTACCTTAATGCTGCCTTTACCGCTATTCAAATATATTCTGGCAATTGCTGATTTTCTTCTACCAAGCGCATTTACTATTTCCATAGTAAAAATTATTATTTGATTAATTAATTTTTAATTCTTTTGGTTGCTGAGCTTCATGTGGATGTTTATCACCGGCATAAACATACAGGTTTTTAAATATTGCATTACCTAATCTGCTTTTGGGTAACATACCTTTTACTGCATGTTCAATAACTTTAATGGGGTTCTTTTTCAAAACCTGCTCAACGGTTTCTGATCTTTGTCCGCCAGGATACCCGGTATGACGTATATATTTCTTATCAACAACCTTGTTACCTGTAAGTCTTACCTTTTCTGCATTGATTATAATTACATTATCTCCACAATCGACATGAGGTGTGAAATCTGATTTATTTTTCCCTCTTAAAGTCATTGCAACTTTTGTGGAAAGTCTTCCCAGAATTTCATTTGTAGCATCTACAATATACCATTCTTTATTTACCGTCCCTTTGTTAGCCGATATGGTCTTATAACTTAGCGTATCCACTTTTATCTACTTTAAAATTAATATCTTAGAACTACTTTTTTCAACTACCCTGAAAATGTGGAGTGCAAAAATACAATTAATTTTATGAAATAAACAAATGAAATGTAATTTATTTAATGTGCAGCATTGTAATAATTAATAAGGGTTTCAGGCTTTAATATTTCCCCAGTGTGTTTGATTCATAATTTTTAACTTTATTTCAGATTTCTATTGCTATATTGACTTTATTTGTAAAGTAATACCTGAAGAATGCTTCCAGTTAAAGTACATCGATATATTTTTCTTATAGCAACCATATTGTTGGTAATTGGTTTACCTGTATCTTATTTCCTGTTAAGCTCAGCTCAAATTTTGTTATCAGTCAACTGGTTATTGGAAGGTAATTTTAAAAGAAAACTGAAAATTATTGCACAGCGGAAATCAATCCTGTTATTACTCTCAATTTATATTATTCATATTATATGGTTATTCAATACAATTGATTTGACATATGCTTTACATGACATTCGTATCAAGCTGCCATTATTTGCACTTCCAATAATTTATGGCACTTCTGATCCATTTACTAAAAAAGAATTTAATATCATAATCCGGTTTTTCATAGCAACCGTTTTTGTCAGTTCGTTAATTACGTCATATATTATATTGGGATTTTCAAGAATCGATCCGGTTGATTCGCGTTATGCTTCGTTATTTATTTCGCATATCCGATTTGCTTTGATCGTCGTACTTACAATTTATACTATATTGTATACCGTATTCTTTCAGTTCACGTCTTATACGTTAAATGAAAAAATAGTATTCATAGCTATAATGTTATGGTTAATTGCCTTTCTTGTTTTACTCCGTTCGTTTACCGGCATAATAATATTTATTGCACTTACTCCTTTATCTATTATTTGGTGGTCATATCAGCAAAATAAGATAAGTTATGAGATTTTAAGTTACTTAATAAGTTTTATTCTATTGATTGGAGTAGTATATTACGGTTTTTACTCATGGCAACGATTTAATAAGAGATATAACATCGAATTTGAAAATCTTGATAAATATACTGCGAACGGAAATTCATATATAAACCAGAAAGATTGTGATGAATATGAAAATGGCTATCAGATATGGATATACATTTCTCTGGAAGAACTTGAAAACGAGTGGAAAAGAATCAGTGAATTTCCATTTGACTCACTTGATCGAAAAAGACAGAAAATAAAAGTCACAATGATCCGATATCTAACATCATTGGGTTATCGGAAAGATTCTTCAGGGTTGGCAGCATTAAGTAAGACAGATGTTGATATGATTGAAAAAGGCTATACAAATTATCTTCAAAAAAATAAATTCTCATTATATCCGAGAATATATGAATTGCTGTGGGAAATTGAACGATATAAAAAAACCGGTAATCCTAACGGGCAGTCTCTTGCTCAACGAATAGAGTATTTAAAAACGGGGATAAACATAGTAAAGAGAAAATTTTGGCTTGGCACAGGAACCGGCGATGTTGCAGATGAATTTACTGAACAATATGAACTTGATGGTTCAATATTAAAAAAAGAATTACAGCACCGAACACATAATCAGTTTATTACATTTTTTCTGACTTTCGGGATATTTGGTTTCCTTTGGTTTCTTTTTGCCCTGTTTACACCACCCTTATTGGAAAAAAAATATCGTAATCTGCTTTTTTTGATTTTCTTTCTTATTGCTGCGTTATCTATGATGAATGAAGATACGCTGGAGACACATGTTGGCGTTTCGTTTTTTGCATTTTTCTATTCATTTCTTTTATTTTCAATGCCTGATAAAGAAGAGGTAAATGATTAAACTTGAGTATGATTTTTTTATTCGCGATGTACTTGAAGTAGCGCCGGAACTTATTGGAAAATATCTTTTTTTAAAGAAGGATAATGTCGATCATTTATATATGATTACAGAAGTCGAAGCCTATCGTGGAGAAGAAGATCTTGCCTGTCATGCAAGCAAAGGACGAACAAGCAGAACAGAAATAATGTACACAAGAGGGGGACATATTTATGTTTATCTGATTTACGGAATGTACTGGATGTTTAATATTGTTACAGGAAAAGAAGATGACCCGCAAGCAGTTCTGATAAGAGGAATAGAAGGTATCAAAGGACCAGGAAAACTCACTAAATATCTGGGCCTCGACGGCTCATATTATGGCGAAGATATTTGTAACTCCTCCCGAATTGAAATCAGAGATAACAATATTTTTCATCCTATTACAATCACCCAAAGAATTGGTATCGAATATGCCGGAGAACCATGGGCAAGTAATTTGTGGCGTTACGTAATTAGAAATGATCCGAAATAATTTTAATAATCAGAGCTTTTTATTATTGTTTTATTTTTACCACTATTTAATAAATGCCAAATTTTAACAAAGAATGAATATTTCCGTTGAAAATTTCTTCAAGTTATTTCTTAAAGAACTGGAAAACAATAAGAACCTTTGGGGGTATTATAAATTTCTTGCCAGCAGAAACAAGGCAGTGTATAATTTCAGAACGAAATATTTTCTACAACGGCTTAATTACATCTATGAAAATGTTGAAAAATCTGATTCTTATATCTGGGACTGTGGATGTGGATACGGATCTGTAGCTATCTTTCTCGCTTTGAATGGCCATAAAGTATACGGGAATACATTAGAGCATTATTTTGAACTTATCAATCAACGATTAAAATACTGGAATAATTTTGGTGATCTTAAGAACCTGTCACTTAATTATGAAGATATTTTTGATTTAAATTTCAAACAGCAATTCAATTATGTTATTGCCCAGGATACTTTACATCATCTCGAGCCCAATGATAAAGCATTAAAAATTATACACGATTCACTTATTTCAAAAGGAAAATTAATATCCACCGAAGTAAATGGAAATAGTATAATCCAGCAGTTGCAATACTTTTTACGACGCGGTAATAAAAAAATAATTGAACTCTATGATGAAAAACTGGATAAAACATTTTTACTTGGAAATGAAAATATACGTTCACTAAGAACGTGGACAAAATTGATGAAGAATGAAGGATTAATTATCGACCATGATTCAGTTCAATTTATTCGATTGTACTTCCCGATTTTCTATAGATTTTTCAGTTCTGACAGAATAATCAAAAATGAACAGTTTCTTTGTAGAAAAATATCTTTTCTGAAAGAATATTTCTTTTTTGGCCTAAATTTTACGGCAGTGAAAGAATAACCCGACAATCACTTTTAACTTATATTAACTGTCTCTATTTTAAAAAGTGTTAAGATTACTTAACCTGTGCACTAATTCTGTTTTAATTTAATCGGAAATTAGCGTTCTTTGTCACATTATAAAATTCCGCGAAATCACACTTTTTAATGTCTATGTCTAACTTAGAACAAATCAAGTGAAAAAATATTCCTCCCTTAACAACCTTGTTGGTTGGATCGTTTTTCTAATTGCTGGTTATACTTATCTTACAACTATAGAATCAACTGCAAGTTTTTGGGATTGCGGTGAGTTTATTGCAGCATCCTATAAGCTTGAAGTAGGTCATCCGCCCGGAGCACCGTTATTCCTCCTGGTAGGCAGGTTATTTTCCCTTTTTGTTGGCGATGATACACAAAGTGTAGCATTAGCAATAAATGCACTTTCGGGCCTTGCCAGTGCATTCACAATCCTGTTTTTATTTTGGACCATAACACATCTTATCCGAAAATCTTTTGCGCAGGAAGATGAACCGGATTTTGCACAGAGAATAGTTATTATCGGATCCGGTATCGTTGGTGCGTTGGCATATACTTTTAGTGATACATTCTGGTTTTCAGCGGTTGAAGGCGAGGTATATGCAAGTTCATCACTGTTCACTGCAGTAGTGTTCTGGGCCATTTTAAAATGGGAAAATATTGCCGATGAAAAATATGCTAACAGGTGGCTCATTCTTATCGCTTACCTGATGGGACTTTCAATTGGTGTTCATTTGTTGAATTTACTGGCTATCCCGGCTATAGTTCTTATATATTTCTTTAAAAAATTCCAACCTACAAGAACTGGTATAATATCAGTAATAGTTATCATGGCTATCATATTGGGTGGATTAATGTATGTTATAATTCCCGGAACCGTGAAATTTGCTTCCGTTTTTGAACGGGTAATTGTTAACAGTACCGGACTGCCATACTTCTCAGGAGTATTTATCTATTTAATAATTTTAACAGGATTACTCATTTTCGGGATTAGTTATACTCATAAGCTTAAAAAATATATTGCAAATACAATTATTCTGGCGGTTACTGTAATATTAATAGGATATTCATCCTACGCACTGATTGTTATTCGCTCACAAGCCAATCCTCCAATGGATCAGAACAACCCTGAACATTTGTTCAGCCTATTATCTTATTTAAACAGGGAACAATATGGTGATCGGCCTTTAATCTATGGACAATATTTAAATGCCCCGGGAAGAAATGCAGGAAAAGGCAAACCGGTTTATGCCCCGGTTGATGGCAAATACAAAATCATCAATTATAAACCTGTTTATAAATACGATAGCAAGTATAACACGTTCTTCCCGAGGATGTACAGCCAGCAACCTGAACATATTGAAGCATATACCCGTTGGACAGGATTGGATGAGAGTGATTTGTTTGAAGTTCGTCTGAATCGGGAAGGGGAACCGGTACGTGACAGGTATGGTGATATAGTTTATGATTATTCTTCACCAAAAAATCCTCCGGGTTTTAATAAAAATATACGCTTTTTTATCAGGTACCAACTTGGCCATATGTACTTCAGATATTTTATGTGGAATTACTCAGGCAGACAAAACGATATCCAAAGCCATTACAAAGAGGAAATAAATAAAGGGAACTGGATTTCAGGTATCAATTTTCTTGATGCAGCACGAATAGGAAATCAGGAAAAATTACCAGATAAATTAAAAAACAATAAAGCACATAATAAATATTATATGCTCCCCCTGATTCTTGGTTTACTGGGTATGTTCTTCCAGTATCGGAAGGATAAAAAGAATTTCTGGGTTGTATTATCGTTGTTCTTTTTTACAGGGATCGCAATTGTGGTATATCTTAATCAATACCCCATTCAACCCCGTGAGAGAGATTATGCATATGCGGGATCGTTTTATGCATTCGCAATATGGATAGGAATGTCAGTCGCAGGACTTTACCAATCGGCAAAAAACAGCGATATGAAATCTTTATCCCGGTTTATCACCAGAGGTTTGATATCGCTAGCTGTTATTGCACTGCTCGATTTTATATCAAATGGAACACTCACATTTACAATTTCGGCTATATATGTAATGCTCATAATATCATTGCTGCTGGCACTTATGAAGATTATTGGAGGAACAGTCAGGGATAAACAGGTAATCGCTGTAATTGCATTATTAATTACAGTTCTGGTACCAATATTAATGGCTGTCGAAAATTGGGATGATCATGACCGGTCAGGAAGATACCTTGCCCGTGACTTTGCTTCGAATTACCTGAATTCCTGCGAAAAAAATGCTATACTTTTTACCAATGGCGACAACGATACTTTCCCTTTATGGTATGCACAGGAAGTAGAAGGAATAAGAACTGATGTAAGGGTTATAAACCTCAGTTATCTTTCAGCCGACTGGTATATTGAACAGATGGAACGAAAAGCTTACGATTCTGACCCTATAAAAATGACATTGAAAAAAGAAGACTATATCCAGGTTGAACGGGACATTGTATACCTGCAGGATCGTGTTAAAGGTTATATCGATCTGAAAGAAGCTATTGATTTTATTACTCATGATGAAGCACTTCTAAAATCAATTCCGGGTATTCCCGAGGGGATATATTTTATTCCGCAACATAAATTCAGGTTAAATGCTGATTCTGTTAAAGTCTTCAATAACGGAACCATTAAGCCCAATATGGCAGATAAATATCAAAACCCTATACGATGGGAAATAAAGCAGGGATATCTTACTAAAAATCATCTTATGGTTCTTGACTTTCTTGCAACAAACGACTGGGAAAGACCAATTTATTATGCCATTACAGTAGGTAACGAAAATTATCTTGATCTTGATAATTTCTTTGAATCACACGGGCTTGCTTATCGAATAATTCCTGCGTATGTCGACCCGGGATTTGGATCAATGGGTGAAATGAATACCGATGTTGTCTTCGATAATATGATGAATAAATTCAAATGGGGGGGGATAGAAGAAAAAGACCTTTACCTTGAAGAAAACTCTTTGCGTATGCTTGCCAACTTCAGACATAACTTTATCGCTCTTGCCTCGGCACTTATTGAAGAAGGTAAGAAAGATTCGGCAATATTGGCCCAAAACAGATGTATGGAAATTATCCCTAATGAAATTGTACCATTCGACTTTTACATGTTGGGTATTGTAGAAAATTATTATGCACTCAATCAACAAAAGCAAGCACAGGAAATCGCCGATATTATACTTGAAAATACACTGCAGGATGTAGATTATCTTCTTAGCCTGAGAATGGATCAATGGCAGAATTTGCAGTTTGAACGTCAGGTAGCACAGTATGTTATTAAAGAATTATTACGATACAGTACTTCTTATAATGATAAATTTTACAGTGCTAAAATACAACAGCAGCTGGAAAACTATGGTGACGCAATAACATTTCTGTTTAAATAGGTATGGCATACTGGTATGTTTCCAAGTGGATGAAAAAATTATATCCAACGGTAATTTGGGATAGAAGAGCCGACGGGAAAAAATTATATATCACTTTTGATGATGGCCCTACCCCTGGTGTTACTGAAAAAGTACTGGATTTACTCGACGAGTTCAATGCCAAAGCAACTTTCTTCTGTCTGGGAAGAAATGCGGAAAGACATCCTGATCTTTTTGAAGAAATAAAAAAACGTGGACATACTGTTGGTAATCATACTTACAGCCATCTTAAAGGCTGGAATACAGATGATGAAACTTATTATGATGATACAGAGCTTGCTGATCACATCATCGGATCACGTCTTTTCAGACCACCATATGGCAGGATAAAAAAGTCGCAGATAAAAATATTACAGGCTAAATACAAAATAATATTATGGGAAATAATGAGCCATGATTATGAACCAAGATTATCCGAAAAAATATGTCTGAAAGCAGTTCTCCGTTTTTCACGTGAAGGTTCCATTCTTGTATTCCATGATTCATTAAAAGCCTCCGGCAAGGTTCTTTATGTGTTACCAAAACTCATGGCAAAATTTGCTGAAAAAGGATTTACCTTTGAAGCTATTCCAGAGAATTAATAGATGAAGCCTAAAGAACTTCAAAAAAAGAAAATTATTTTTTTTACCGTTGAGTCTCCCCCTTCATTTGCCGGTGCAGGGTTAAAGGCACTTGAATTTGCGCGCTTCTTATCAAATTATGCTCAGGAAACATCACTCTGCCATTTGAATTACAATGGAATACTTCCAAATGAAGCTGTTGACGGCAAATTAAAAATCCACCGACTAAATTATTTCAATAAAAATATCCTGACGAAAATTATATCTTTTATCCCCCTTCTTTTCCGCTATTTTAAACTTGTGAAGAAAAATGATATTATATTTATATACAGTGCCTACTTAATCGGTTTTCAGTTCATTATTTATGCCGCATTCCTCTTAAAAAAGAAAATTATTTTCAGGTCGACATTACTTATGGGAGATGATGTTGCTACACTACTTAAAAAACCTGCCTTACTGCGATGGATAAATAAATATGTGATAAAGCGCATCTCCGTATATTTTGCAATAAATGCTGAGTTTACACGGAGGTTCCGGAATTCCATAACCAATAATATACCTGTTTTTGAATCATTCCAGGGAGTCAATATCAATAGATTCAAACCTGTATCATCGGAAAAAAAGAAACAAATCAGGGAGAAACTCTCAATAGACCCGGAAGAATTCATTATTGTGTCTGTAGGTTTTGTTCTTCGACGTAAAGGATATCAGTTCATATTCCCGCAACTTTCAAATCTGCCTTTCAGCTTTCGGTATATTATTCTTGGCGAGTTTTTAAAAAATCATTTTCACCGAACAACAGATGATGAGATTGCCGAAATGGAAAGCGTTGTAAAGCAGGGTAAACTTCTTTTAGGCAACAAAGTTATTTTTGCAGGCACAGCAAACAATATTGAAGATTATCTGCTGGCAGCAGATATTTTTATTCACGGTTCCCTGGGTGAGGGAACTCCAAATGTTGTTCTTGAAGCATTATCATGTGGTATCCCTGTCATCATTAGGAGACTTCCCGGACTTTCAAGGCAACTGATCCATAACAGAGAAAATGCTGTGGAATTTGAGAATTTTGATGAACTCCCACATATACTGGAAGAACTCTTTAATAACAAACAACTCCGGTCAGAACTTGGTAAAGCAGGCAGTAAAACCATTACAGAAAATTATACCTTTGAAAAAGTAGCATCAAAACTGATGGGAATACTTTATGCCTGAATGCAAAAAGATCTTTATCAACGCCTCAACGGTTAAATACTCGGGGGGACTGTATATTGGTCTCGACATCATTCGAACATTAATTGAATGCAGGGAATTCAAAATAATGCTGGTTTGTCCCCGGATTCCTGCTTATAAAGAATTTGAAAAGTTAGTCACAATAAGGTACGTTCCTGAATTTTTTTATTTTTATTTATTCCGACCGATTCTTGATTTCATCCGGATTAGAAAATACATTAACAAATTCAACCCGGACAAAATTATAAGTCTTGGTAATCTTCCCGCTGTCTCCCGCTTTTATCAGATTTTTTTTCATGATAATGCCTTTATTTCCGGCAATTATAAAAACCTGATTAAATTAGGTCTTATCCAGAAAATTCGTAGGAGAATTTTTAATAGCAGATTAAAATATGTCGATAAAATAATTGTACAGACACAACTGGAAAAGCAAAATCTGGAAATATCATTTTCAGATCTGCCTGTTGTTAAAGTAATCCCCCCAATGCTCCCTTCCCACTTACTTATAAAAACTCCGATTAAAGAATATTCACACGTTAACAGTGGTTTTCAAAAAATATTATGTCTGTCGAGATATTACAGGCATAAGAACATTGAGATTTTATACGAGGCAGCAGAGTTATGCTATAATAAGCTGTTACCAGTTCAGTTTATTATAACCGTTGATACCAGTCAGGGAAGAAAGGCAAGACAACTGTTACAAAAAATTAAGAAGAATGACTTTGGCAAGAGGATCATTAATATAGGAGAAATAAAAAGAGAACATTTATCTGCAGTTATTAATAAAGTTGATGCATTTATATTACCATCACTGGTTGAAACCTTCGGGTTGAATTGCATTGAGGCCTGGTATTTTTCAAAACCGCTTTTTATTGCCGATCTGCCTTATGCAAGACATATATGCAATGATGCTGCAGTTTATTTTGATCCGTTCGATGCGGACAATCTTACAGATCAAATTATAAAATACAGTAATCATACCCCGGAGACTGAGAAAATACTGAAAAACGGAAAGGAAAAACTGAATAGTTTATCGAAGCCCGAGGATATTATAGAGTTAATGAAATCTGATCGGTCATGAAATATATATTTATTTCATATATCAATCGCTCCGGTTCAACGTACCTGGCCAATCAGATCAGTAAATCATCCTTTTGCTGCGTTTGCCCCGAAGCAGATATTCTTTTCGATATTTTGCTAAGACATCCTTTGCAAAAGAACAGAAACAAAAGAATCATAAAGCATATTCTTAACGATCCAAAAATAAAAATGTGGAAACTGGATCGCGATCTTCTTGAAAAATTGCTGAATGAAAAACTTGAGGGATATAAAGTCTTTTTTAATGTGCTCAGCCTCTACCGGGAAAAAGAAAATAATAAAGCTGTATTTATCTTATTCAAGCACAACCATATTAACGTTATATTCAACTACCTGACAGAGCAGCAAAGAAAGAATGTATTTCATATTACTCTGCTGCGCAACCCGGCTAATACTTACCTTTCACAAAAGAATACGATATCCCCTAATACACTAAATCCTATGTGTAAAAATCCATATACTTTTTGCAGACAGTTTAATCAATTTTATTGCAACGTATGGCAAAAACAATCCCCTGATACCTACAGACTAATATTTGAAAAACTTATTAATAATCTCAACAATGAAATGCAGGAACTCCTATATTTCCTGGGAATAAGCGATAATTTTTCTGATACAGCATCCCGAATAGGTTCTGTTTATAAGTCGCTAAATACTGAATACAGAGCTGTTCATAATAACATTATTAACCCTCCTGATATTACAAAATCAGAAGATGTATGGCCAAAACTTATTGTTTATGAACAATATTTATTTAGTAGATACCTGACTTTAACGAATAATATATATCCTGTTCCTGATTCTCAAATAAAACCTGTTTTTAATTTTCGGATAAGGCTTTTACTGAATAAGATTGCTCATGCAGTTCATGTCACCCGACAAAAGCTGCATTATTTTCGATTAACGATTTAGTGATACTTTCTTCCTGATCAGAAATTTTTTATACCTCAATTTTTCAATTCCCGAATAAAAAGAAGCTCTTAACTTAATTCCGGAAAAAAATCTTTCCCATTCGGGATATTTATTTATTAAAATTTTAAACTTCTCATTCCGGGTCAGAAATGAATTAAATAATCGCCTTAATACTTTATAATGATATAGTGTATAGGGCTTATGATAATGTGCCATCGCCGGTAGTGCCTCTTTGCCGGACAGCTTCTTTCCCCTGACCGGAAAATTATATTTCTCATCAAGTAATTCGAATTCATTTCCCAGTTTATTTACAGCCAGGCTGAGAGCTACCTGGTCTCTGTGAAAAGTCGGATAATTCAATTCATTAATAGAACTAAGCCAGCTGAAATAATATGCCCACATCTCAATAAAATCCTGTCTTGTTTTATTTTTTAATCCTATTACTCCTGAATTGAAATAGGGTGGCAGCTGTTTTTTATCGATACCTGTAATAACGCTTTCTGAAGGGTATTCCTGTCCTGCTTTCTTATAAATATTCTGCCAGTCGGTCACATTTGCCCTGTTGGCAGGTTTAAGTTTTAAATCTTTACTTTCAGGTACCAGCTGATCTGTCTCAAATGACATCAGTGCAGCAATATCGCTATCGAGGAAGACTATATTCTCCTCACTGAAATTATGCATCATCGCATAAATCTTGTTACTTACCAGTTCCCCCCTGCTATAATTATTTTTTATCTCAAGAACAGGATTTTTAAAGCGAAAAAAACCGATATTATTCTCTTTATAAAAACTTCGAGAAATATCAGATAACTCCGGCAAATTATATTCTTCTGCAGGTACTCCAATATAAATCTTGTATGATCCTCTAAGCTGATCGATCAGAGTATAAACCAGAAAAGCAGATTTGATCTCTATCTCACCACCATGACTTACCACTACTATTGCTGTCATATTCCTAAAGTGGGTAGTTATATTTTTCTATTTGATTTAAGTTGTATTTATCTGTCAACATCCGGTTTGATTCACGGTAATAATCTTCAACCCGTTTAAGATTTTTCCTCCCGATCAGCTTTTTTGAATCAGGTCTGCCACCAAAAATTTTATAATTATTAGCGATATAATGGAAATACCTGCTTATATAATCGAAGTTTTTAATATGAAACAGATAATACTTATTCAATGGTCCCATCCTTGAAAAAATACTTGAAAAACGACGTGTATGAATCAGAAATTTCCTGTAACCCGGGTTCACCCTTGTAAAGTCAATCTTTGAAATATCACAATCAAAGCTGTACTTATCATTAAAGTTCTGAATAAAAGATTTCGGATCGGAGTCAAAGTCTTCATACAGATATATATCTACCTGATCGTCACCAAATAACTGTTTGTAATAATCAATTACTTGGTGATATAAAAAATAATCGAGCCCCAGTAAAACAGTCCGGTTCGATCTGCTGCCTTCATAATCTTCCGGGAACATAAACCGCCGAATGCTGTAATTCCCCCCACTTCTCACATACTGCAGATAACTTGAAGCAACCATATCTATCTGATTCCTGATAAAAAGTACTACTCTTGCATCAGGGAACACTTTGTGCAACCTGTTGGCTACTTCCTTGGTAACAAATCCTTTTACGCCACCGGGGCGGAGCCTTCCAAGTAACAACTCATCGGAGAGCAATAAAGGTTTATCTGAGAATTCATTAAAAATCTTCCCGGTATTTTCAACATCAAATTCAAAAGCCCCCGGTTCAAGAAAGTATTTCTGTAACGTTTTACGCGGTACCAGGAACCTGTTGGTAATTTTTGGGTAATACTTCTCCTGCAACCACGACGTGGCTGTTTTCGGGTATCCTATGTGGAGTATTGTTGACAATTTTATTATGTTAGCATACCCTGTCAGGGTACCTTTACCCTGACAGGGTATTTTAATATGTAAATATGCATTTAAAATTAATAATCTTTATGTGTGCTAATGTTTATCGGTAGTTTTAAAAAGAAAAATTTTCATGCTTCAATTCATTCTGTGTAAAATTTAAGAGACTACTATGTTTATATTGACAAAACATATTGTAAATTAGCTAATAATCAACACAATAATTAAACTCAATATGTGTAACTCTCTTATTCTCTTTTGCGTAAATGTTAATTAGAATTAAAATTTGTGTGCCATGAAAAAGTTTTTTACTTCCATTATATTGTTTACACTTACTTTTTATTTAGCAAACGGACAAGACTGGATTTGGTCGAGACATGCCGAGAGTGCCGGGAATACTAGGGTTTGGAGTATGACCCTCGATAATAGCGACAATGTTTATACCAGTGGTAACTTTACGGACGTTATTGATATCGGAGCTCCATCACCATTAACTGATTCAGGAGCTGCTAATACATATCTGGCAAAGTACGATTCAGATGGAAATTATCTTTGGCATAAACATCTGGCAGGAAGCGTAGCTTCAGGTACAACTGTCAAAAGAGGTATGATCGCAACAGACCAATCGGGTAATGTGATCATTACTGCTTTTTATAACGGCCAGGTAACCAATGATGCATTAATTCCCCAGTCGCAAAACAGCACCGAAGACGGCTTATTGATTAAATATCCTGCAAACGGCTCCAGTCCAATATTTCAAAAAAGAATTGCATGGGGTCCGGCAAATGTTAATCCGCAGCACGTAACAACAGATCCTTCAGGTAATATTTATGTTACAGGTCTGAGCACCGATGTTGTACATTTTACTGCAACCGATTCAATTTACCACGTCACAGGACAAGTCATAAATTTCATCGCTAAATTTGATGCTTCAGGTAATTTCATTTGGGCAACTCCTGTTACATATTCCTCAACAAATACAAACAGAAACAAATTTGTTGAAATAAGTGCTGCCAGTTCTTCTGAGATTTATGCTGCAGGATTCTTTAATGAATCAGTTGATGCAGGATCCTTTTCACTTAGCACAACCTCTTTTGAAAACGGATTACTGCTAAAACTTGATGGAAGTGGAAATGTTGTATGGGCCCGTATGGGAGGATCAACTGATGCACATGACAGATTTAATGGTGTATCTACAGGACCTAACGGCAATATTTTCATAACAGGTTATATACAGAATACTGCAATATTTGATAGTACAGCTGCTATGTCGCAGAATTCAAGCCCTATTATATCAGCAGGAGGATTCGATATGTTTGTAGCAAAATATAACCGAAACGGGACACTTAGGTGGAAAAGAAAAAATGGTGACACAGGACCTGATATTGGTTATGGAGCATTTATTTCTGAAAATATCGTAATGTTTTCTGGATATTATTCCGGAACTGTAACATTTAATAATACTACGCTGAATAGTGGTAGTACCTCTAATAACAATACCGGTTTCTTTGTTTATGATACAGACGGTAATCCAATTACTGCAAGGGATATCCCCGGTGATGATGATGATCGTGGTGAATCTGTTGAATATGATTCGGATGGTAATACTTATATTGCAGGATTTTTCAGCTCTTCAGATCTAACTGTGGGAGATAGTGTTTTCACAGCAAATGGCCAGGATGGATTTGTAGCCAAATACCATAACCCTTTCTCGGCAACATTCTCCAATATCAGGAATGTTTCATGTAATGGCGGTTCAGACGGGGAACTGCAGGTAACTCCCTATTTTGGCATTGGTCCTTATTCTTATGAATGGAGCCCGAACGTAACTGACTTTGTAAATGACAGTGCCTATAACCTGGCTGCCGATTTTTATTCGGTAACTGTAACCGACAACCGCGATTCAACAACAGTAATCAGTACTTCCGTTACTGAAGCAGATGCCTTGGAAGTCACTTTTGATAAAACGGATCTGTCTTGCTACCAGTCGCAGGATGGTGAAATTGATATTACCGTGACAGGAGGAACTGTGGCAGGTGATTACGATTATAACTGGTCGGGAGGAACAGGACTGAAACCTGTTGAAGGAGACCAGGATACACTTTCCGCCGGATGGTATTATTTAACCGTTACCGATGATAATTTATGTGTGGTAACCGGATCTGTGGAATTACTCCAGCCGGATAAAATTCTTTTTGGTACATCGGTAGTTACAAATGCAAGTTCAGGAGGTTCAGACGGATCTATCGATGTTAATTTAACAGGCGGAACTCCGGGATTTGCTTATGCATGGGCAAAGAATGGAATTCCTATGCCCGGCAGGGTAAATGATACACTGTTAAATCTTCAGGGAGCTACTTATGAAGTTACTGTTACTGATGCCAACACCTGTGAAGCAGATACAAATTTTGTGGTGACAGATATAAGTTTACTTCAGATCAATAAGTATATTACTCCTGTATCGTGTTCAGCGTATTCAGACGGTGGTGCGGCAGTTCAGGTCGTGAATAAAGATCCTGTAGCATCCTACACTTACAACTGGAGTACGGGAGGCTCCGATACCAATATTGTTAATGTTCCCGCAGCAAAATATTATATTACCATAAATGAAATCGGTGGCCTGGGGCGTACTCTGAACGACAGCCTGACTGTAACAGAACCCGATCCGCTTGAAATAGTATCAATGGTCCCTACATCAGTCGATTGCTATGGCGAATCGAAAGGTGCAATTACCGTCACCGTGGATGGTGGTACACCCGATTATACTTATGACTGGAGTAGTGGACAAACCTCTGAAAGTATTACATTGGTTCCGGCAGGAATGTATAGTTTAACTGTTACGGATGCCAATCTTTGTACTACTGAAGATGCCGCAGAAATAACACAAAACGATTCTATTGAAATTGTTATAAGCGTTATAAACGAAATAACCTGCTTTGGTTTTGACGATGGTGCATTGCAGGCAGTTGTAACAGGCGGAGCAGGAGGTTATTCTTATCAGTGGGATGATGAAGGCGAACAAACAAGTTCACTGGCAGTGAATTTAACCGCGGGAGTTTACAGAATTGATATAACCGACAATCTTGAATGTACAAACTTCAATACATTTAACCTGGTAGAACCTGATCCTATAGAATTTTCAGTTATCGATACACAAGATGTTAGTTGCTACAGCTCTTCCGATGGTAGTATATCAGTAACTGTAATTGGAGGGACACCTCCGTACTCATATTCCTGGAATCCTTCATTCCCTGATACTAACCAGATCAGTGACCTGCCGGCATTTACCTATAATTTAACTGTTACCGATAATACCGGTCTATGTCAGAATCCTTACTTTACATATACTGTAAAAAGACCAACAACGGAGCTTGCGGTTGCAGAATTAATAGCTTCACATGTCGACAATATTTGCTTTGAAGGAAATGATGGAGAGTTTGAATTAGAAGCAGACGGTGGTTGGGGTGGCTATGAATACTCAATAGATGTAGTAGAATGGCTTCCAACAGTTCTATTTGAAAATCTTATTGCGAATAATTATGTAGCAAGAGTTCGCGATGCCGGCGGTTGTATAGCAAATACAATAATAGAAATAGAGGAACCGGACGAATTAATTATTAGTTCACAGTTTGTCATTGGCAATTCTATATTGATTTCAGCAACCGGTGGTACGCCTCCTTACACATTCACATTGGATGGAGAAACATCTAATTCTACCGGACAATTCAACGACGTTCCTGACGGAGAACATATTGTAGAAGTAACTGATGCTGAAGGATGCGGCCCTGTTGAGACTAACCCTCTAATAGTTGGAACGGCAATTCATGACTTAAGCCAGGTTCAGCTGAATATATATCCGAATCCATCGAACGGAACTTTTAATATCAGCTTCGAATCGATGATTGAAAGTGAATTCCTGGTTGAAATATTCAGCATGACAGGCGCACGTGTTTATAACGAGGAAGTGTATATCCGGGAGGGCAGCAACCAGGTATTAATCATTGACCTTGGTGATGTTGGTACAGGAATATACATGATAAAACTGAACGGCGTTGCACTGGATTATAAACTGATCATCCAATAACCGAATAACTATTCTTAGAGAATTCAAACCGGGTAGTTCTGCCCGGTTTTTTTATTATCCGGAGGGGGGATTCTGATAGCCCCGTGCGTAGCGTCGTGATCGGAAGATGGATTTGTAATCCCCATATGGCGCAAGCCTGCCTGCCGTACGGCTATTCAGGCAGGTGTCCACACTTGTGCACCCCGCTCGGCGTAGACAAAGTCTAAGTCGTAGCTAAAGGGTAGTTTTTAACTGCCAATTAGTACTTCGTATATAAAGGTTTGCCTGTCTTGGATTGGTTGTTTGTTGTATAAATGTGTAATTGCATAATCGTTTAACTGTTTATATTAATTGATGAATTGATTAATTAATTGTTGTCAGTTGAAGACACGATGCATCGCTTCTCTCTGATTAATTTGAGACTGTTCAAAAAAGTGTGTCAAGTATAAAAGATAAATGATTTACTTGACTCATTATGAAAACAGAAGAAAATACAAAATT
>JAFGIP010000033.1 GCA_016929525.1 Bacteroidales bacterium | reverse complement strand
TGAGTTACCCACAATTCCAACAAAATATTATAATTATTATGTTGTAAAATATTAACTCGGGGCTTGTTTTTCAACATAGAAGACAGCTTCTTGATCGTCACGCTTATCCGAAAGCCTTTTACGAATATTAAATATCTCCTGACGGATATTAATTCTTCATATACTAAAGGTATTTCTCCACGTACATTTCGGTATAAAATTCAACTTTCAAAATGCAATTTAAAATGAACGTTATGAAACAATTTTTATTGATCACTTCTTTAATACTGTTTGCCGTGCAATACAGTATTTGCCAGGAGGTCATTGCGGCTTCCGGCGATGATGCTGCGTCCGCTGATCTTAGTATTAGCTGGACGATCGGTGAAACCGTTACTGGAACATTTGAAAACAGTAATGGAATCCTTACTCAGGGAATTCATCAGGGTTACCTGACTGTTACACCCATAAATGAAACGCAGGAGCTGAATTTTGAAATTTCTGCTTTTCCCAACCCTGCATCCGATATACTAAGGATCAGGGTTGAAAGCAATACCACAGAGGGTCTTTCTTATATTCTGCTGGATGCTCAGGGAAGGTTACTGCTGCAGGATAACATTTATGGTAACATGACGGAAATCCCTTTTACCAATTATGCTCCGGCGATTTACTTTTTAAAGATCCGCGAGGGCCAAAAAGAAATTATGTGTTTTAAAATAATCAAATCTAAATTCAATTAATCATGAAAAAATTAAATCTAATCGTTATTGCGTTAATGTTAACTGCAATATTATTCGGTCAGGCTCCTGGAAAATTCAAGTACCAGGCAGTATTGCGCGATGTATCGGGCGAAATTCTCGCCGTTGAAAATGTAAACATCCAGATTTCTATTCTTCAGGGTAGTGAAACAGGAACACAGGTTTTTTCAGAAACCCATAGCACTACTACCAATGCTTACGGAATGGTAAATCTCGGGATTGGTTCGATAAATACAACAGGACTGGAATCGATAGACTGGGCATCCGGCCCGTATTATATTTCAATAAATGTTGACGGTTACGAAATGGGGACAAGTCAGCTGCTTTCTGTTCCCTATGCATTGTATGCCGGCAATTCATCATCCGGGTCATGTGTATGGAATAAGGTTGGTGATAATATCAATTATATGGATGGGAATGTCAGCATTAAAACAGGGACCACAGCGGGCGCCCTTAATGTTGGGGGAATAGTATTCTTTGAACCGGGTGATCTGTCGTACGGATCACAAATCTATCTCAATGCAAAATCACTTGATCAGGGACAGGGATATAGCATAACATCAACTGCTGGTGATGCTATGGAAGGACCGGGCAATTTCCTGATCAGGAATGACACTTACGAAGCTTACATTATCATGGACTCAATTGGTCGTGTCGGAATAGGCACACAGGATAATAATTGGGCAAAATTAAATGTCAATGGTGTGGTCATGGTAAAACCGGGAGACAGGTCCTACGGATCACATCTTTACCTGGATGCAAAAGAGCTCGAAAAGGGTGATGGTTACAGTATCGCTTCTACTGCGGGCGATGCCCTCGAAGGACCCAGCAGGTTTGTGATCAGAAATGATGCTTATTCATCGTTCCTGATTATGGATTCAATAGGACGTGTTGGTATCGGCACTTTTGAGACCGGTTGGGCCAAACTGAATGTTGAAGGTGTGACCAAGATCAATCCCGGTACAACATCATATGGCTCCCAGCTCTACCTCGATGCAAAAGCTCTTGAACAGGGTCAGGGATACAGCATCACATCAACAGCAGGCGATGCAATAGAAGGGCCGGGCAGATTCCTGATCAGGAATGACGGCTACGAAGCTTACATCATTATGGACTCAGTAGGTAATGTAGGAATAGGGACACAAGATCACAACTGGGCAAAATTAAATGTTAACGGTGTGGTCATGGTAAAACCGGGAGACAGAACTTACGGATCGCATCTGTATCTGGATGCAAAAGAACTCGACCAGGGAGATGGATACAGTGTTGCTTCTACGGCAGGTGATGCCCTGGAAGGACCCGGAAAATTTGTGATCAGGAATGACAACTATACCGCATCAATTATTATGGATTCAACAGGTAATGTTGGTATCGGAACAACTGATCCGGCTGCAAAATTGCAGGTGAATGATGGTGATGTTTATGTAGAAACAATCGGCAGCGGCGTTATCCTGAAATCTCCGGATGGAAATTGCTGGAAAATTACCGTGAATAATTCAGGCGCACTGACAACAACACCGGTAACCTGCCCGTAACAGGAAAACTGTTTAAATAAGATTGCCACGTTTTAGTGCCTTCTGTCAGATGCACGACGACTGTGGCAATCTTCATTTGTTCAGAAACATTATTTCACTCGGTACTGAGAATAAGTCACTAAACTTACATTGAGCAGGTTAAGTTCTTTTTACTTCAATTGTCAGAACAAATGTTCGCTCAAGTAAAACGAATATAAATTGGTATCTTGCGAATATCAATGCTCTGTTTCTTTTATAGAGTTCTTAACGTATCTTTCGGTATGAAATTCAGTTTGTAAAAAGAGAAAATAATAAATCATATTATTAACCAATAAATTAAATAACAATGAAACCGACACTTTTTATAGCATTTCTTTTAGCCATTAGTATGGTTAATGCTAAACAAAACGATGGTTCATTCAACCTGAATGAACAGGATTCAGAGAATTGTACTCTGACAGAACTGAATGCATTAAGTATGTCTGAACCACTTGCTTTAAATCCAAATTCTTTAATGCAGGGTGATGATCATACTACTCTTGGTCAGTTTGATTTTGCATTCCAGCCTGCAGGATTTTTACAGTTTGGTCCTATTGTAGAGTTTGAATTCAGGGTTGGGGAAAGTTTTATGCTCGGAACCCATTTCAGATACTCATCGCTGGGACTGGCTTATGTATTAATAAATGATTTCGATAATACATTGAATTGTTTCGGCATTGGATTTAGCTTCAAACATTTTCCTGCAGTTACCCAGAAAAATAAATTTTATTACGGGATCCATACAGAACTGGATTTTGGCGACTATGTCGGGGATGACTGGTATGGAACGAGCAGGGCCGTTATTCCAATGACCAATGTTGGATACAGGTTCCGGTTTGGTTCTGGCTTTTTTATTAACCTTGGACTGTTCACCGGAGTCTACATAAATACTTACGACGTATGGTACGAAGATGGCTATGAGTATGACGACAGCGGTTGGGCAACATTTTTTGGTCTTGCCGAATTTGGCCTTGGTGTAGAATTTTAAATAAACTGTGCAATTATTACCACAAGACCAGAGCCATTGAAAACAATCTTTTTTAATAACCAATAATTTTAAAGCCATGAAAATTTCAAGATCAATTATTCTGTTTTTTTTAATAACAGTTTATTATGCTCATGCAGAAGCAAAATATACGCAGGAGTATCGTAACGATGAGATAACAATTAACGTGAACAGCGATAAAACCTACGCAATAGCTGTGATGGATCAACGGGAAGTTGTTTTGGATCATTCCCAGGGTATAGATTTCGTAGGATATTTACGCTCTGCAACCTGGATTGCTTATCCGATCGGTACAGCAAGCAAAAATCCTTTTTCGCAGGATGTAACATATACAATTGCAGGCGCTATTGAAAGGTCCGGTGCAAATATTACCCGGATTCAGACTGATATTGATCAGACTCAGGAAGAAGTACTTAAAAAGCTTCAGGAGTCGGATGCTGATGTGCTTCTGTTAGTCACTGTAAATAAATGGCGAAGTGATACCAAATCTGTTGGGGCTAAAATGACCACAGAAATGACCTGGGATCTGACCTTAAATATTTATGATAAAAATGGTAACTCAAGTACTGAAAATAATGTTGAGGGAATAGAAGGTGACCTGAAACCTGCACTATCAAGTACTAGATCTAAGAGGCAGGCTGTAATTGATAAATACTACAAGGAAAAACTGGAAGAACTTTTTTCGTCCGGGGATGTAACTGAAAAATTAAATTGAAATTTAAATTTAAAATATAGCATGATATGAAACGATTTAGTGCCTTCCTGGTTGGTATTTCTATATTGTCCTTATTATTCTCGAACTGTGGCGGCGATGAGGACGACGGAGATGTTGATCCTCAATATAAACAACACATGCGCGATTTTGTTATTGCCTTGAGTCAATACGCGAAAGGTCTGGATAGTGATTTCATTATAATACCACAAAACGGTCAGGAGCTTGTTACTGCCGATGGTAACGAAGACGGCACTCCGGAAATGTCATATCTTAATGCAATTGATGGCGTAGGAAGGGAAGACCTGTTTTATGGTTATGATTACGATAATGAACCGACTCCGTCAGGTGAAATTGAATATATGACAGCATTTCTGGATATATGTGAGCAAAACGGTGTGGAAGTACTGACAACCGATTATTGCCGGACACATAGTTTTATGGATGATTCATATTCCAGGAATAATGCAAAGGGTTATATTTCTTTTGCAGCCCCCGAAAGGGAATTAAACCAGATTCCCGATTATCCGGCACAGCCGTATAATGTAAACAGCAACGATATTGAATCATTGTCACAGGCAAAGAACTTTCTTTATCTGATTAATCCTGAAATGTACCCGACAATACAAAGTTTTACTGATGCTATAGCAACTACAAATTACGATGTCATCATTATAGATGCTTTCTTTGACAGTGTTGAATTATGGGGCACTTCTGTCATAGAAAGTCTGAAAACTAAAGCAAATGGCGGTACAAGGCTGGTAATTGCCTACATGAGTATTGGCGAAGCTGAGGATTATCGTGGATATTGGCAAAATGAATGGTATAGCAATCCTCCAGATTGGATCGAAGAGGAAAACCCCGACTGGGAAGGTAACTATATTGTAAGGTACTGGAACCCCGAATGGCAACAGATAATATACGGTAACAACAATTCCTATCTGAAAAGTATCATAGATCAAGGTTTCGATGGAGCATACCTGGATATAATTGATGCTTTTGAATATTTTGAATAATGATATTACCATTAAATGTAAAGGGCTGTTTCAAAAGTCAAAGAAAAGAAACATTGCCACGAAGACTCTAAATCTCCAGGATATACAAAGAACTTATTTTCAATGTATTAATTTTTGTGAAAATTTGGTGAATTTGAGTTTTGGTGGCTAATAATGGACTTATGAGGCAGCCCCTTCTTTATTTTTTAGTATATCAACAAAGCAGGTTATATCACTGACTAACCTTCCATAGGATACCTGAATAATGGGCTACCTTCTGATCCTGCTTTCTTCATTTCTTCAATTTCAGAATCATTCAAAGGTTCAAATTTCAATGCGAGGTCAAGTGCCATTTTAAAAAGATTCTCATTGCCGGGTGGAATCGCTGCAGTAACAGGATGAGAAAGTGTGAACCTTAATCCTTTTAATGCTTCTTCGGGATTATTCAGTGGTTCATACCAGCATTTTTCAATTGTTTTTTCTCCCGTTCTTGGCCACGGTCCTTTGGCCATCGATTTCAGTGCCAGGATACCCATGTTTTTCTGATGGGCCCTCTCCATTACCTGCGGGCCAAAGTTCCCTGCATGCCACATCACATAATTAAACGGGAAAAGAATTGTATCAAAATCGAAATTGTCCATCAGGGCCATAGCTGCTTCAACAGAATGGGCTGTAAATCCTATAAAACGGATCTTTCCTTCTTTTTTCGCTTTTACGATCATCTCCATAACACCATCAGGACCGAAGATCGTTTCTACATCTTCGGGCTTGGTAACAGCATGCAGCTGATACAGATCAAAATAATCGGTGCGCAGGTTTTTCAGCGATTGCTCAAATTCCTTAACAGCCCCTTCCTTTTTTCTTTCCTGGGTTTTACAGGCAAGGAATACGTTTTTTCTGTAAGGTTCAAGAGCGGGGCCGAGCTTAATTTCCGCATCGCCATAAGAGGGTGCCACATCGAAATAATTAACACCGTATTCAATGGCTTCACTCACCCTGTTTGCAGATTCATCAGGAGTGGCATCCATTACGACTATGCCCCCAAAACCAATGACTGAAAGATTTTCCCCTGTACTTCCCAGGGCTCTTTTTTCAAGTTTTCCGGGAATTCTCTTCCTGTATATAGCAGATAAATCTGCAGGAAAACAACTCAGCAAAGATGCTGCAGTTGAGGTTACCTGTATAAATCTTCTTCGTTTCATGGGTTATAATTTTATTTCAAACAATTTATCGGATAATTAACTGATTGTGATAAAAAGTATTTTCATTTAAAATTAAATATTATATGAGAAATAATATCGAAAAATTAATCAAAACCAATATGATTTCTACATCTTATTATTAATATGATAAAAATCTTCTTTTCATGCATAACCAAATACAGTTCTGTACGTATCATACCACGTAATCAATTAAATACTGAAAGAAAGCAGTTTTTTGCACAGTTACTTAATATCTGTACATTGCCGGATAATAAAATTTACTTTAAATTCACGCATGATTAACATTAATTTAATATAAATGGTCAGATACATAGGAATTTTAGCAGTTGCATTTACAATAATCATTCAGGGTTGTAATAAAGAAGAGGGACTTGGAGGCCTGAGCAGCATTTCAGGAGTTCTTATTAAAAAAGAGATGAATAAGTACAACAGCGTTATTAACGTTTATCCTGCAGATAAGGAGGATGTATATATCATCTATGGTAATGATGAAATGTACGGTGATGACGTTGAAACAAGTTATAACGGTTATTTCAGTTTTGAATATCTGACAGCCGGTAATTATACAATATGGTATTATACCGATGATACTCTGGAATACAGGAGCAGCCGGATAGCGGTTATTGAAATACCTGTGAGCATATCCGACAGGGAAGATAAAAAACTCGATACCCTGTACACATTCGAGTACATTGATTATAACGACGGTAACTCATCAATCAGCGGACAGGTATACCTAGTTAATTATTGGAATTCAGCGTTACAACCTTATGATGACTTTGATATTAAAGATGTTACCCCGGCACAGGATTATGAGGTTTATCTGATATATGAATACGATACTGTTTACTGCGAACGAGTACGTACAAATTACAACGGTTATTACAGATTTGAAGATCTTATCACCGGGAATTACCGCGTATACGTTTATTCTGATGATCTGCCCGGAGGAATACACGATGCAGGTGATGAAGGTGTAATAAGCAATCCGGAAAGCTTCGGGACATTCGATCTGGTACTGTACAGTGATACTGCCATTAATTCATCAAACCAAAACATAATATTGGAAGATTTTTATGTTGAACAGGAATAATATGAAAGCAATTTTTACAATTACATTAGTTAGCATAATTTGCATAACAATAAACGGACAAAGCAGAAGTAATGTCATACAGAATAAAGTATTATCGCAAACAACTTACGATATCGATTATGAAGACAGTAATGGAAAAAAGGTAATCGAGCAATATGAGAAGTTTGATATACGCGGGAACCTTATTGAAATTATACAGTACGATTCAAAAGGTAAAATAAAGGATCACGAGAAGTATGAATATAACAGCGACAATAAAAAGGTTAAGGAATACAAGCTAGATACAAATGGTAAGGTATACAAAACGATGGAGTATAAATATAAGAACGGATTGAAAACAGAAAGAATAACATACGACCCGTCGAATAAAATGGTAAAAGTTAAGAAATATGAGTACCAGTTTTATAATGTAAGCGAATGATATCAAAGGAACTGAATAATATAATGGGGAATTTCAATTCTGTTTCATTAAATGATATTGACGGACTGGAATTCTTAAACAGGTGCGACACGAAATTTCCATTTCCGTTGTACAAAGCTCCGGAATTGTTTGAAGCACTGAACGGCGATTACAAGATACTTGAAATAGGTTCCAATAAATTGTTCGGCTATAAAACAACCTATTTCGATACTGATGATTTTGAACTATTTGTAAAGCACCAAAATGGGAAATTCAACAGATATAAGCTCAGGTATCGTGAGTATATTGAAACCGAGACATCCTACCTTGAGCTAAAGTTTAAAAATAATAAAGGCAAAACATTAAAGAAAAGGATTAAATATGAACTTGGCAATGAACTGACAAAACCTGCCATTCAGTTTCTTAAAAAAACATCACCTCTATATATTCCCGACTATAAACCTAAAATGACAACTTTTTTCAATCGGTTGACATTTGTGAGTTTTAAACATAAGGAAAGAATTACGTTTGATTACAATCTGTCCTTTAAAGAACTGGAAAGTCGTAACGAAGAAAATCTGCCGTTTCTGGCCATTGCAGAACTGAAAAATGAAGGTTTCGGAAATAAATCTAACTTTTACCAGATAATGAAGAGCCTTGGCATATTACCTTCAGGAATGAGTAAATATTGCGTTGGTATGAGCCTTCTTAATGATTCGTTAAAAAAGAACAATTTTAAACCTAAGCTTCGAATGCTTAATAAAATAAAGAATGACAATGAACTTTTTACTGGCTTATATGCTTGATTTAGAAATTTTTGGCATCGATATTATTAAACTTGATGATTTTCTGGAGCTTGTTATACGCTTTGCCATAAATCTGTTGGTAATGACAATTGTCGTAAGATATATATACTATCCTACTACAAGGCGCAAAGATTATCTTACAACTTATCTGCTGATAGGTATAACAATATTCCTGCTCTGTTTTCTTCTGGAAAATGTTAAACTGCAGCTCGGGTTTGCATTGGGGCTGTTTGCCATATTCGGTATCATAAGATATCGTACAAACCCGATCCCGATAAAGGAAATGACCTATTTATTTATAATAATAGGTGTGGCGGTGATAAATGCCCTGGCAAACAAGAAAGTAAGTTATGCCGAGTTAATTTTTTCAAACATTATAATCATATTTATAACCTATGGCCTTGAGCATATCTGGTTGCTAAAACATGAATCGAGAAAAACTATTTTATACGAGAAGATTGAACTTATTAAGCCGGAAAACTATAATAAATTAAAACTTGACCTGGAATACAGGACAGGTTTAAAGATTAACAGGATAGAAATAGGTAATGTTGATTTTCTGAAAGATGTAGCCCGAATCAGGATTTACTATTTTGAACAGGATAATGGTATTAATACCACCAATGAGGATGAAATACCAGCGAATGATGATGAGTAGGAGGTTCTTTTTTATTTCTTTTATTTTGAGTTTGAATTTTGTTGTTCTGCTTTCGCAGACCAACGAGTTTTTATCTTGGCATTCAGTCACTATAAGAAAAGATCTTGGCAGGTTCAGGTTGTATTTGCAGGATGAGGCCAGGCTGGCATATAAACCATTTATATTAGATAACCATTTAACTGAGGGTGGAGTAAAATTTGAAGTATTTCCGTACCTTCAGATAGGACAGTTTTACCGCTATAGTTCCGTTAATGAACTGGAATATTATGTGAAGAGGCATCGTTTATATACTCAAATGGAACTTGGTTCTACATTTTACCGCATCGATGTTGAGTGGCGTTTACGATATGAGATAGAAAAATGTGCCAATTCAGAAAAACTTACAGAGTACACTTTAAGAAATAAGATAAGCGTAAGCTATGATATTTACCGGTCTCCGCTGGAACCTTATATTGGTTTCGAGTTGTTCAATGATATCTATAACAGTGAGATACTGGCAAGCAATAAGTTTAAGGCTTCTCTGGGTCTCGATACTGGAATAGGAGATTATTTTACAATTGATACGGGAATAAAATATCAGCGCAGAGTTACCAACAGAGGTCCCGTTAATTCTGTAATAGTAGTAACAGGAGTTATATTTACATTTTAAAAATACGATCTCAGTTTAACTATAGTTATAGGGTGCATGGTTCTGGTTATTAGCATCAACCATATAATCTGTTTACTTATTCAAATATACGTGTTTTTCATTTATCAGCTAACATCTCTAGTTGCACCGTCGCACCATTACCTGCAACTACTATTAAACGATTAAATAATTAAACAGCATTTATCAATTTTAATCAGACGGCATATATACAACCGGTTTTGTTGCTACTCCAAACATGGTTTGAATCTTCAGGTAATATATACCATGGGAACCTGCAACCTCAGGCATAAATATCCGCGTATTACCGATCGCATCATCAGAATACAATAGTTTACCTGTCTGGTCAAATAATTGCACAGACATTTCAGCGTTGTTATCAGCCATCTCAACATATACAAAAGAACTTGTCGGATTTGGATATACATCGGGTTCGATGACTAAAGCAGTGATAGAAGGAGTGCTGTTATAACCTATTGTGTCATCTGCAAAAGGAGTTCCTCCTACATAGCGTGATATTCTCCAATAATTATAAGTGTTCGGATCACCGACCGGGTTAATATATTTCGGGACAATAGAATATCCCCTGTTACTTCCTATCGGGGGCCACGGTAACGTATCGTAATAATGCACTGCGATCTGATCAGTCTGAAGCCCGTCTGTCAACCGGATCATTTCGCCTGAATTGTTTAGGTGCCCCAGGAAATCTCCTGACGGAAGTTTTCCATAGCGTTTATAAAATGCAGCTGCATTAGAAGCCAAAACATAAAACCGGCCGGGTTGTAAAATAGTTCCGCCCGGAATCCAATATGTTATTCCATTCTTTATTGTAAGTCCAGATAAATCAATAATACCGTTGCCCGTGTTTTTAAATTCAATGAATTCAAATTCTTTACCCGGAATTGTATCACCCGGCTGTTCAACCATTTCAAAGGGGCGATAATGAATTTCCGTTATTTTAAGGTCATCCAGATTATCGGATTCTCCGAAGAAATTATATTCTGCTATCGGGCCCCATTCATCATTAAATTTTGCCCTTACTTTAAGTGTAAACGGATGATCCATATCAAAGGGTTCTGAATATTCTTCAGCCCATTCTGAAATTGAGCCATTACTGGTTTTTGGATCGACACCAATCAGAGTATAGTATATATCCAGCACCGGAAGGCTGGCATCCATACTAATTGTGTGTGAGCCTTCTGTTATATTATAACTTTGCTTGTTGCACAGTGCACCATCAAGGTATACATCGGGTGGTACGGCATTATATGTATATAAACCTGCTTCCAGCAGCTGATCAATGACAATGTCTGTCCGGTAAGGAATAAAATCATATTGTATTTCTTCTACTGCAGGTACCCAGTCGTCATCTTTCGTTCTTGCCGGTTCCCATTTCATATCGCCCCATCTGGCTGATTCCGCAATGATTGCATAATTTATTTCGGCTTTTCTCTTTAACAGAAGCTCTTCAAGCCTGTCAGGTGTAAGTACACCGTCATTAAACATAAGTTTCTGGACATGATCGGCAAATCTCAGCCGGTATTTTTCATTTGCTGAAAGCTTATAATGTAACCATTGCGGATGGAATACACTGAAATCATTTACCTCCATTTGCCAACTGTCACCACGTGTAGCAATATTTACACGATCTTCATACAAGCCATCCGACATGCTTGTCTGGATCATCAGGGAATGTTCAGCATCGTGATTGAAAAACTTGTACCCTTCAGCAGGATTATTACGATTATTGACCGCATAGAAATTATTAGCACCCTTATTACTGCCGAAATTTGAAGTAGGAGCATCGTAGTTGGCGGTATAAAATATTATCAGCATATAATCTATCAGGTTGTCGATATCTACAATCTCCTCTTCACCGTTATAACCGCCATTCGGGGTTCTGCCTTCCAGTGCATAATAGTCAGCATCATTTGCAAATCCTTCAAATGTCTGATCATAGATACTTTGCCAGTCATCTAAATTACCGTCAGTAGCTTCAATACTATAAGCATAATTTTCCGTGGACACTTTTACAACATCATAATCTTCCGGCTCACCTCCAAAATAGGTAGTTGCAAATCGTGCTTCGGATCTTTCCTGTGTCTGGAAAAGTCCCCAGTACATACCATTGATGTATAAATGATAATACCTGCTGCGCGTATAAGGTTGGTGCACCAATCTTTGCAGATCACGCGAGTAAACATCACGGATAAAAGTGTTGTACTGGCCGTCCCAGCCGTCCTTGCTCCATGCATAATTCTGGGCAGTCCTGAGATCTATTTTATCAAATTCATCAGCGCCTTCGTAACCGAACAATGGATAGTGTAATTTTGAGTCTCCGTACATAGTCCGGAAAAAGAGCCGGAAAGCATGTTTTGGGTTATCATCATGTCTGCTCCAGCCACCCCTGATCCTTAATCCGGCATTAACAATAAACCCAACAGTATCTTCTGTAATAAGTTCCACGGTACATTCTCTTTCCCATTCCGGGCCGTGACCTTCGGCATTAACATAAATTCCTGTTGCAGGATCAAACAGATTCGCGTTGTCGGTAATGACAGATATTGCAGGTATCGATGTTAATGAACTGCTTATTTTATTACTGTACCTGGAGTCTCCGGTTACATCCGGATCCATGTCATAATCTATAAGCTGGTCATTTACATTATAATTTGGCCATGAACCGCCCGGATATGTCTGGGTTCTTACTTTATCGAGATATATAAATGTACGTGCAATAATTTTACCCGGTAAAAGACCTGTTTTAAGCGGTACCGCCCTTAAAATGACTGATGGTGTGAGAGGCCTGTTCGTCGGGCTTTCGGGATTAATACTTATAACTGCAGGTAAGCTTGTTAATATCCTGGTTGGCGAATCTTTTGGGCTGCTGCCATCGAGGGTGTATGCCGCGGTATACCCGGGAGTATTGCATGACATGGTGAGGTTAAAAGCACTCTCATAATATCCTGATGCGTGCGAGAACACCAGCTGAACAGAATCGGAAACTGCAGGCTGGGCCTGGATATCGACATCGAAAAACAGATCGGAGCTGGTAAGTGAAATATTAAAAAGCTGAATTGCCAGTATGTTTTCTCCTTCCTGTATTTTAAATTCCGATGTATCCAGTACATAAGATGTAATTCCTTCCTGCGATTCATGATTTTCCGGAGCAAATGAATTGTACGTCGGGTTTTCAGGAGCATTTACACTTATTGCTTTACTGCCGTTTAACCAAATTATATATCCGTCATCATAATCAACCTGGAAATTTACCACCGATATGCCTGATATTGAGTTGATCGTAAATTTCTTCCTGAGGTATACCGTAGAATAATTATTCTGCATATCGGTTAGTTCTGTCCCCCCGACACCATCACCATAGCGAAAAGGAGCAAGACCGGTTCCCCATCCTGCATCGTCGAAATCATAGTTGATCCATGTTGAAGGAAGGGTTGAAGCCTGGCTGCCTTTTAAATATTTATAGGAAGAACCAAACGGGATTTCAACCTGTGAATAAATATTACCGAATAAAAACAGTAAAGTTAAAATAAGATAATAACCATTATAAATACGCCTCATATCTCTCTTATTTTGAATGTATTTTTGTTAATCTAACGTTAGCATTTGATTATACGAAATTAAGCCAAATAGTTACATGTATTTTATCAGGTTTTCTATGATAACCAATATGATCAAAAAACATTAGCAATTTCAGGTAATCATTTGGATATTTTACTGCCGGAAACGTAAACAATTGCATGTATATACTGTTAGTAGTTTTAAACAATAATTATGTATTAAATTTAATGCAAATGCATAATATAACTGATAAGTATGACATATCTGAAAAGAATAAATTATATATAACTTATTTCAGAATAAAAAAGAAACTCAGATTATATTCTATAGCTATATTTCTTTTAACACTTAAAACTATTGCCATGTCAAATCCGGTAAATAAACAAAATGATAAATCTGAGACAGCTACTTTTGGGGCGGGGTGTTTTTGGTGTGTGGAGGCAATTTTTGAAAGAGTGAATGGCGTTAAGGATGTTCAATCGGGTTATAGCGGGGGACATGTTAAGAATCCGACCTATAAAGAGGTTTGTACGGGAACTACCGGACATGCGGAAGTATGCCGGATAACATACGATCCTGAAATAATAAGTTATCCCGATTTGCTGGAGATATTTTGGCAGACTCACGATCCGACAACTCCCAATCGTCAGGGCAATGATGTCGGAACTCAGTACCGGTCAGTTATTTTTTACCATAACAACGCACAGAAAAATGCTGCCGTTGAAATGAAAAAGCGACTAAATAAGGCAGGGATTTGGAAGAATCCGGTAGTTACCCAGATAGTACCACTTGAAATATTTTATCCTGCTGAGGATTATCATGAGGACTATTATAGTAATAACCCGGATCAGCCCTATTGTTCGTTTATAATTTCCCCGAAGGTTAAAAAATTCGAAAAAGCATTCGGTGAATATTTAAAGCCGAATGGGGAATAATATAATGCGAATAATTATTATGGTATTCATGATAACATCTGTATTCAAAGTGTATTAATTTGATATATTTGCTTTCCCTGATCCATGAATAATAAAGATCATTATTGCTTCAAAAAAAATAGTAATCTAACATAAACCTTAAATTAATCCGGTGAAATTTCTGGTCTCAGTTTTTACTTCAACACGCACAATGGCAGTTCTGTTAGCTGTATTTGCATTAGCTATGGTTGCAGCAACTTTTGTAGAGAATGATTTTGGCACAGATGCTGCGCGTAATATTGTATATAATGCAAAGTGGTTCGAGCTTATATTGGTAGCCGGGCTCTTTAATATTCTTGGAGTGACAATAAAAAATAAGATGTACAAAAAGGAAAAACTAACTGTTCTCCTTTTTCATTTTGCATTCATTGTAATTATTATTGGAGCCGGAGTTACACGTTATTTCAGCAGAGAGGGAATCATGAAGATCCGTGAAGGTGATACTGAAGATCATTGGATAACCTCAAAATCTTATATTCATATAATCTTATCAGACAATACTGAAACAGTGTCAAGGAGTTATCCTGTGTTGCTGTCAAATCTTAGTACAGGTTCATTTCGAAAAAAACTAAATACACATAATGAAAGGGTAGAGGTAAAGCTTAAGAATTACTATTCAAATGCTATAAAAGGCATAAAATACAAGAGAAATGGAATTCCTTTGATCCACCTGATTACAACCAATCAAAACGGAAGACAAAACAGTTACTTAACATTGGGTGATACACTTGATCTTAAAAATGAAGTGATAATTGTTACACGCTTTCAGGACTTTCTGCCGGACAATAATTCGTCCTATCTTATTATAAGGCCGGATGGGACACTTGGAATTTATTCTGCTGAAAATATTGTTCAGGTATCAATGTCTGATCAACAGGAGAAAATACTGCCTGCTTTCGAACAACACCAGTTTAATCCGGCTACACTTTACAGAATTAAAGGCAATCCGATAGTACTTAAACAGTTTTTACCTTCCGGTACTTTTACTGCAGTTCCGGTGGATGAAGAAGAGACAAATTTACCGTCGGCACTGGAATTTGAGATTATTGTAAAAGATACGGTTAAATCGATAATGGTTTTCGGAAGTAAGGAAAACGTAGGCAGCACTTCGGATATTTCATTTGGTGATATCATCGTAAAGATCAGTTATGGTGCAGGAGTGCAAAAACTTCCATTCAGTATTCATCTGAATGATTTCATTCTGAAACGCTACCCCGGTTCGGAGAGTCCCTCGTGGTTTGAAAGTAATGTTCAGTTAATAGATAAACAGAGATCAGTCAACAGTGAACAACGGATTTATATGAATCATATACTAAAGCACAGAGGATACAGATTTTATCAGGCGTCTTACGATATCGATGAAATGGGAACTGTGTTATCAGTTAACCGCGACGGAGCGGGCACAACCATTACATATCTTGGTTATTTGTTATTAGCGCTTGGCATGGTTCTGAGTCTTGTAAATAGAAAAAGTCATTTCAGAAAACTGGCTTCGGGTAAAGCAAACAAATCTGTTTTAGTGATATTAATTCTTCTCAATTTCCCATTAACAGAAACGTGGTGTCAGGATGAAATTGTAATGAACAAAGATTTGCCGGTTATTGAACAGACACATGCATCTAAATTTGGACAGCTGCTGGTACAGGACAACGGAGGTAGGATTGAACCGGTAAATACACTTGCCTCTGAGGTATTAAGAAAGGTTTCAAGAAAAAACGATTATAAAGGCCAGTCGCCTGACCAGGTGCTGCTTGGTATGATGACGTATCCGGAATTATGGCAGCAGGAACCAATGATAAAGGTGAGCCATGATGGCATAAGAAATGATCTGGGTATTGATTCAAAATATGCTTCATTCAATGATTTCTTTAAAAATGATGAGTATGGAAGTTATTTGCTAAAGCCGATGGTTGAAGAAGCATACAGAAAGAAACCTGCTTACAGGACAAAATATGATAATGAAATAATAAGGACCGATGAAAGGGTAAACATTTGTTATTTGGTTTATACAGCAGCATTGCTTAAAATGTTCCCCGATCCAAATGATACAACCTATAAATGGCATTCACCTTTTACAGCACCTTCTGTATTAAGTGAAAGCGATTCAATATTCGCACAACATATCCTGAGATTTTATATTGAGCAGATACAGCAGGCGGTTAAAACAAATGAATGGGAAACATCCGATGAAATGGTTGGAGCTATAGATCTGTTCCAGTCAAGGTATGGAAGTAAAGTTTTACCATCTGAAAAAAGAATTAAAGCTGAGCTGTTATATAATGAGTCGGATATTTTTGGGAGGGTTACCCGCGTTTATTTGCTGGTTGGATTAATACTGTTATTTATTCAGTTTATCCATATTTTTATATCGAAATTCAATATAAGATATTACTCTGTTCCGGCATTTGCCATAATAGCAATTGCTTTTATACTTCACGCATTCGCACTGGGCCTGCGGTGGTATGTTTCAGGCCATGCACCATGGAGCAACGGATACGAGGCACTTACTTTTATTGCATGGGCAACGGTATTAGCTGGATTGATTTTTTCAAAGAAATCGGGTATTACTCTAAGTACATCTGCTGTATTAGCAGCACTTATTCTGCAAACTGCACATTTAAGCTGGATGGATCCACAGGTTACAAATCTTGTACCCGTACTAAAATCGTATTGGCTGGTGATCCATGTCGCAATAATAACCGCCAGCTATGGATTTTTAGGCCTTGGAGCACTCTTAGCAACAGTTAATCTTTTACTGATGTTTTTTGAAAATAAAAATAACAGGGCCCGCCTGGAATTTCAAATTAATCAGTTATCATCCATTATTGAGATGGCTCTTATTATTGGTTTATACATGCTTACAACAGGTACTTTCCTTGGAGGTGTCTGGGCCAATGAATCATGGGGCCGATATTGGGGGTGGGATCCGAAAGAAACCTGGGCTTTGATAACTGTAATAGCTTATGCTGTTGTTGTTCACTTAAGAATAATACCAGGTTTGAAGAGCAGGGTTGTTTTTAATATTTCTTCTTTAGTATCGTTCGGATTTGTTTTGATGACCTATTTTGGAGTGAATTACTATCTTTCAGGTTTACATTCGTATGCAAAAGGTGATCCTGTACCTGTTCCCCCAATTGTATATTATGCTGTTATTACGGTAATATTACTATCTGCTCTTGCTGCCTTTAACCAGTTCCTATTAAGAAAATCATTTAAAAATGAGTAAACGGAAATGGTTGACAATTGTAAATATATGTATCTTTATATGGCAAATAACGGGTATTTCGCTGAACGGGCAATCGCATCAATATTTCGGACTTCAGGAAAGACAAGGCGATTATACGCCGGAAAACATTGCAATATTCAATGAAGATTCTGTTAAGGTACCGCTGAAAACGATTATAGATAAACCTACATTATTTACATTTGTATATTATCGTTGCCCGAATTTATGCCCGTCACTACTAGAAGGTGTAGCAGAACTTGTTAATTATTCAAATTCAGTTCCTGAAAAAGATTACCAGATAATAACGTTAAGCATTAATCACAGGGAAAGTATAAAAGAGGCAAGAATTAAAAAAACACATTATTATAAATTGTTACAAAAGGAAACAAGTCCTTATTTCTGGCGATTTTTTACAGCTGACAGTACAACAGTTAAAAACCTGACAAAAGCATTAGGCTGGGGTTTTAAGGAAGAAGGAGAAGGAAATTTCGTGCATGTTACTTCCAGTATTCTGATTACACCCAACGGGATGATCTCTCAATATTTTTATGGTACATATTTTAACTATATGCACTTCGACATGTCGGTTGAAAAGGCTAAAGCGGAACAGGTTGTTCCCACGCGTTTAAAAACATTAAAATATTGTTATAATTATAAGCCTCAAAAAAATGAGAAAGTGGTAATATCAACTGTTGTATTTGGTGTACTGGTAGTTGTTGCGATATTAATCTTGTTCATGAGTTTATCTGTATTTAATAAAGGGAAAATGTACTGAAATGATATGTCATATAAGGCATTAAAAAATATACTGGAACTTAGCAAGGTAAAAATTACCGTTGCCGTTTCATTGACTACGATTACAGGATACGTTTTAGGCAGGGGGAAATTTGACTGGGGATTCGTTGCGGTTACAGTTGGAATTTTTTTTCTGGCATGTGCATCGTCAGTTTTAAATCATATACAGGAATCTGCTATGGATGCCCAAATGAAAAGAACCAGAAACAGGCCGATACCATTGGGCAGTGTTGGAATAAAGCAGGCTGCTGTACTGGCATTAACAGAGACTGTTGCGGGTATTACCATACTTTTTATTTGGGCAGAAAGTTATGCTTTAATCCTGGGGTTACTGGCTATGATTTGGTATAATGGCATTTACACCTATCTTAAGCGTATAACTCCCCATGCTGTAATACCCGGGTCGTTGATCGGCGCAATTCCGCCTCTTGCAGGCTGGGTTGAATCCGGTGCAAGCTTATTAGATTATCGTGCCTGGGCGATGGCTTTATTTTTTTTTGTATGGCAAGTACCACATTTTTATTTATTAATACTTAAATACGGACCTGAATATGAGAAAGCGGGTTTTCCTTCCTTAACAAGCATTCATTCAAATACAACCATTCGTTTAATGATCTTTCTTTGGGTTGTTGCAACGGCTTTTTTTGCATTGTCATTGTATTATTTCGGAGTGATTTCTTCTGTTGTGACAATGATATTAGTTATTGTAATGTCTTTATGGTTGATAATTGCTTTTATGTTACCGTTGATAATCAACCGAAAAGAATTTAATCCTTTTAAATTCTTTATGAGGATTAATTATTATGTACTGGTGATTATTATTGTGCTGAACCTCGATCATTTGTTTCAGAAATACTTTGCCTGAGCAGTAGAATTATTGAATAATATGTTCATATTGTACGGTTTTTCTACAACAATTACTCATCATTATTCTTAATTAACACCTTAACATATTATATTTTGTTATTTTTAAGCTTCACAAATAATACTTGTAATGAGATTGAATGATTTACCAACTAATTTGAGAAAGTTCTATCAGAAACTTTTAAAACTGAGAGTACCGGCAAAATTAGCGTTTATATTGCTGGGAATTGCATCGACTGTCTGGTTCCTGTTAAGGGTAATTCCAAAACCATCCCGGGCTACATACCCTTGTATGAAAGCTGCGGCACCGGTAATGTCCGGCTTTGTTATATATCTGCTGTCTATTACGGGCTCTGTAATGGCATTCAGGGTTTTTAAAAGAAAACTGGTTGCTTCTAAATATCTTGCAGCATTTGGCTTTATTATAGCTGCTGCCATTGGATTCTTTATTTCGGGATCGGTTAACAATGCAAAATCATTTGCTGCTGTTAAGTGTGTTGATAAAAGCACTTTTGCTGCCAATGATCCGATCGGAGTTGCAAAGGGATACAAACCCGGTCGCGTAGTATGGGTCTGGGATGAAGATGCAACAAACGAAAATTGCGAGAACGTTGAAGATGACTGGTGGTTTGATAATACCGACCAGGAAGTTGTGGAAAATATGCTGGCTCAGGGAATTGTTAATTATGTTGGCACTAATGACCTGTCAGTAGCATGGGATAACATTTTTAAATATTTTAACAGTAACCACGGGAAAGGTAACGTAGGGTATGTAAGCGGAGAGAAAATAATTGTCAAGATAAACATTACTAATTCCGGTGGCAATGTGGATAATGAATATAATAAATACAGAGATTTTGAAAGAATGGACGCAACACCTGAACTGGTTTTGGCAATCCTGAAGCAGCTTGTGGAAGAAGTTGGTGTTGCACAGTCGGATATTTATATAGGAGATGTATTCAGAAAGTTCTCTAATTTGTATTGGGATATGTGCCATCCGGTATATCCTGATGTGAATTATATCGACGGGTACGGAGATTATGGACGACATCAGACTGTACCTACATCCGCACACGTAATGGTATTCAGTGATGATAACCTCGACTGGAGGATTCCACAGGAATATGTGGATGCAGATTACCTGATTAATATGCCTTGTTTAAAAACGCATAATGAAGGTGGAATTACAATAGCTGCGAAAAATCATCAGGGTAGTGTATTACAGGATGGTGCAAGTGCTTCGGGTCAGTATGCTGTTGAAATGCATTATTGTCTGCCAGCCAATAATTCTACGCCGGATAGTTACCGACACCTTGTTGATTACATGGGCCATGAAAATGTCGGTGGTAAAACACTTTTGGTAATAGTAGACGGGATTTGGGCAGGCAGAAGCTGGGAAGGTTTTGTTGAGAAATGGCAAATGAGCCCTTTTAATAACGATTACCCAAATTCATTGTTTATTTCACAGGATCTAATAGCTGTCGAGTCTGTATGCTGGGATTTTCTGTTGGAAGAATATGATGACAAACCTTCTGACCAACGTTATCCATATTTTTCAGGACTGGAAGATTATGTAAAGCAGGGAGCCGATCCTGAATACTGGCCTGACGGATTTACTTACGATCCGGAAGGAGATGACTCTCCGATTGGAAGCTTAGGAGTGTATGAACACTGGAACAATGCCACCGATAAAGAATATTCCAGAAATCTTGGAACCGGTAATGGAATAGAGCTGAAGCTTGCAGAGGATGTTGTGATTGCAACTCATTCTGTTGAGATGAATAGTTTCGAATTATATACTTATCCCAATCCCGCTGTCGATTTTATTTTTATTGATTACACTCTTGATGCTCCGGGCAACGTGACAGTTGATCTTTATTCAGTGGACGGCAGAAAACTGGCAGAGATCAGTAATCAACCGGAATATACAGGGTCACATCAGATCAGGCGGAACGTGAGTGATCTTGCTGACGGAACTTACCTGGTAAAGGTAGTATCGCAGACAAACTTAGGTACCAATGTCTCTGTTTCAAAATTTATTGTGAATTAATAAATAACACAGTATAAAAAAGCCCAAACTGGCGAGCATTTATTCGCTTTGCTAATGAGCTCATCCCGATGTAAATCGAGATTCGGTTAACATAGCGTAATGCGTGACTGATCTATTGTTAACATATACGGTAAGGATTTGTAATCCTGATCATTTAAATTAGTGTAAAATAAACTCCGCAGGCATGATTCAACTTCGCAAGCACTTACACAGAAAGTTACAGTGCTCAAGGTAAGCTTCATTGAACAAAGCATGCGCGCGGGGTGGAGAGGCTATTTGATGAATTGAAAAATGAATCATAAGTCCGTAGGACTTAAATATTAATAGCCACGGGCTTTGCCCGTGGTTAAAAATGCACATAAATAAGCGCACTAACTGCTTTGAAGGTTCAGGAGTTAACATTGCTTGGTGCGCAATATTATATACATTCAATTTTTAAATTCCGGCTTAATTATATCATTTTATCGAATCCTGGCAAACTTATGTACCATGTCAACTTTTCCCCTGATCACCATCGGAACGTGGTACACATTCATTATGGTGTTTATTTACGGGGTTACACCCCGGGTTATCAATATTTCTCCTTCCGGGACTCTCATCCCGATCAACTCTCTATACTTTATAAACATTCTCAGTTTCTCAACCATATGTAAATTTGACTTTCCAATTTCCAGTTACCAATAACCAATAACCAATAATTTGATGAAATGATGAAATGATGAATTGATTAGAACCGTGCGTCATTGCGAGCTTGCCTGCCGTGACGCCAG
>JAFGIP010000032.1 GCA_016929525.1 Bacteroidales bacterium | reverse complement strand
TTGGTGCATAGGGGCATTGCGCCCGAAGGGGTAAATGGCCCAGCCCAGTATGGAAATAAAGTGAAAGCTTACGCTGTAATGTTGAATCCAAGTGTCTTGTGGCAAAAACATTAACGGGCGATACGAACGTAGCACGGAATACCGCTACTTTCCATATGCGCAACACCTTGGCTTTAATAATATCAGCGAACTGCAAATTTGATTCTTTAACGGGAATATATTAAATTGCGTCAAATAGATGACGGAATTATGAATTATTTAGTCAGAGACTTGTCGAATAATATAATAAAGAAATTGCAATCTAATAAGGTTGTGCTAATTTTTGGTGCTCGTCGGGTTGGAAAAACGGTGCTTGTGAAAGAGATACTTAATCAAGTAAATGAACCTGTTCTTACTTTAAATGGAGAGGATATAAATGTTCATGACAAACTTGCAATCAGAAGTGTTGAGAATTATAAGCAGATTTTAGGTTCATATAAATTTCTCTACATTGATGAAGCTCAAAAAATACCGGAAATTGGTTTGAAACTAAAGCTCATGATAGATGAAATCGATGGACTTAAAATTATTATTTCAGGTTCATCATCATTTGACATTCACAAAGACGCTGGAGAACCTTTAACAGGTAGAAAATATTCGTTTAACTTATTTGCTTTATCTGAAAGTGAATATAATCAAATTGAAAACAGTATTTCTAAAGTTGACAAGGTAAGAGAAAGACTAGTTTTCGGGAGTTATCCTGAGTTATTGCATTTACCAGACAGAGAGGACAAAATTGATTACTTAAACGAAATGGTTAGTTCATATCTACTGAAAGACATTTTGGTTTATGAAAACATTAAGAACTCACAGAAAATATTCAATTTATTACGTCTGATAGCCTTTCAAATTGGCGGAGAAGTATCGCTTCAGGAATTAGGAAATCAATTAGGAATAAGCAAGAATACCGTTGAAAAGTATCTGGACTTGTTAAGTAAAGTATTTATACTTCATAAAGTTGAAGGATTTAGCAGGAATTTAAGAAAAGAAATAACTAAAAATTCACGGTGGTATTTCTTGGATAATGGAATTAGAAATGCTGTGATTGCAAATTTTAATCCCATTGAATCTCGAAATGACATTGGGGCTTTGTGGGAAAACTATATGATTAGTGAAAGATTAAAATATCAGGAATATAGAAGACTTTCATCCAATAATTATTTTTGGAGAACCTATGAGCAACAAGAAGTTGATTGGGTGGAAGAACGTGACGGTTCATTGTTTGGTTATGAATTTAAATGGAATGAAGACAAAGTTAAAATACCAACACAATGGAAAAGCACATATCCAAATGCTTCTTTTGAAGTAATTAATAAGGACAATTTTAATGAATGGTTGAAATAATTACTAAAGCTTACAATGTATATACAAAATAGGCGATAAATTAGTAAATTCAATGGCTTTAGCCCGCTTCAATCCCGGAAAGCTTTCGGGATGTAACGGCTTGATAAGTTTAAAGCCCGCAATCGCCTACTTTGCATATACTAACCCTAAATAATGTGGAACTATGTCAGGAAGAATATCTGTTGTCGGAAGTTGGTTTAAATCCTGGTTCATAAAGAATTTATGGCACTATCCAGATAGATTATCTGCCGCAAAGATAACCATGGCAATGGCCTTACTTACTATTCCATTACTCATTGTAAACCAGCCCTTTTTTGCTGTAACTCTCGCCTTAGGTTCTCTGGCAGGAGCTCTTTCTGAAACAGACGACCATCCCAGGGGTAGAATTAAAACACTTTTGCTTACAATTTTAAGTTTTCTTATTTCCAGTACTTCGGTTGAATTGCTTAGGCCATTTCCTGTTGTTTTTGGTGGTGGACTGGTACTTTCGACCATACTGTTTATAATCATCGGAGGACTGGGAGAGAGATACCGTGGTATTACATTTGGTGCAGTACTTATCGGAATTTATACGATGCTGGGTTCTTCTATAAGTCCTGCCTGGTATTTGCAGCCAATTCTACTGGCCTCCGGGGCACTGTTTTATGGCCTTATTTCTACAGTTTTATTATTCTTCAGACCCTACCGTCTGCTTGAAGAACAACTTTCGCGTGGTTATTTTGCACTGGCCGATTACCTGAAAGAAAAGGCAGACCTGTTCCCAAGTTTCAAGAACGATCAGGCGGTTATAAGAAACAGACTTTCTCTGCTAAATGTAAAAGTGGTTGTTGCACTTGAGAAGTGTAAAGAGGTGCTTAACAGCTATTCTGACGAAGTAAAGAATCAGGAAGTTTTATTGCCTTATTTAGAACGTTTTATGCTTTTGCAGAGTTTGCATGAGAGAGCAGCCTCAAGTCACGATAAATACGAAAATTTTACCGACAACAAGCACAATGAACAGATTACCAAAGGTTTAGGTGAATTGTTGCTTCAGTTATCTCTTTCTGTGAAGAAAGCTGCAGTAAGTTTGTTAACCGGTGTGCCCTATAAACATCAGGTTGCTAACAGGTTAATTATAAATGCCTTATTTGAAAAGCTTAAAGAGTCTGGCAATGAAATGCAACATTCCTTTTATTTACTCCTGCTTAACCTTTCCCGTTCAGATGAAGCTTTGCAAAACCTTAATTCAACTCAGCCATTAAACATTATTCCACGTTTAAAGAGAGACGAAAGAACATTGTTTGAACGTTTTAAACAACTTCTAAAACCTACGAATCAGCGATTTCGCTATGCCATCAGACTAAGTATGGCTTTTTTAATTGGCTATCTGATATTATTGTATTTCAAACCTGAAAAAGGGGAATGGATTTTGCTTACCAGCTTGTTTGTCAGTCAGCCAAGTTACAGTGAAACCCGTAAAAGGTTTGTTCAGCGTGTTGGAGGTACAATTAGCGGAGTGGTAGGAGGAATATTGATTATTCAGCTGATCCCCACACCAGCCGGACAGTTGATACTCTTACTGGCATCGGCTTATGCATTCTTTATCTGGCTGAAAAATAATTATGCCGTAGCTGTAATTTTTATTACTGTTTTCGTATTATGCGTTTTTAATCTGGTGGCTTCACAAGGTGTCGAGATGATGTTGCCACGGTTTATTGATACGGTAATAGGTGCCGCTATTTCAATTATAGTTATCAGATTGCTCTGGCCCGACTGGCAATACAAGAGGTTACCTTTTCTGTTAACAGAAGCTTTACTAAGCAATTCTCTGTATTTTAAGGCTGTTTTTGATGATACACTGTTATCAAACGATGATTATGAATATCGCGTTGCCAGGCGCAGAGCTCATTTAGCAGATAATGAGCTGGCTGTTTCGTGGAGAGGTATGCGCATGGAACCTAAGAAAAGACAACACCTGATGCAAAATGCTTATACAATAACCTACCTGAATCATGCTTTGTTGTCCTATATTTCTGCATTGGGAGCACATAAAAACTCAAATATCCTGCGTTCTTCTGAAGTACTGAAGTATCAGAAAGAAATTCTGAAAGTTTTAGATAATACCGTTATGCATTTTTCCGGTGAGAATGAAGCAGAAACTTTAGTCGACTTAAGTCCGCTTTTATTGGAATTATCCGAACAAATAAATAATTGCGATGATTTGGCTACCCGACAGCAATTTAAATTATTATATAATATAACCGATGTAAGTAATCGTTTGTTTTCTGAAGCCCGGGCAATTGATTTAAAAAGAAAGGTGTCGAAATAATTTTTTTTATTAAATCTTTAAAATAAGTAAATTTGAAAGTGCATGAATACACTTGGTTCAGCAAAGAAGTGTTAAGAAAATTTTAAAGTTAAAATCCAAAAATTCAACCAACATGAAATATTCCATATCTGGAATGATTATGCTATTTATTCACATGGGCTTTGGCTACAGTCAGTCATCTAAGGTAGAGCATATTATATTCGGGAATACCATTGATAATCCAATAAAAATTGAAGTTTTACAGAGTGGAAATAAATATACTTTTTATGCCGAGAACAGATCTTATTATCCTTATTCTGTTGAGCTGAAGATTCAAAATATACAAAATTTGGATCCACTTTGGGTAAATAATACCTATAAAGTAATTTTTGGTAAAAATAATCTCATAACATTAACTGTTAAAGATGCTGGATTGCCGGTATCGTATGATTATTCATATAAATACAGAATAGGCGTTCCCTGTAAAGATGTAATTTCTGATTATCCCTACCTTATTCCGTTTAATGGAAAGTTTGAATTTTTGTATCAGAATGAGTCAAAAAGTTTAATAAAGAAAAACGCTTTTGTGCTTGGTGAAGGCGATACTATTTATGCAATGAGAAAGGGATTAGTGGTTGCAACTCCGGATATGTATTATAATCAGGATAGAATTTCTAAAGAGAAATCGCTTGAGGTAATGCATAAAGATGGTACAATTATGATATATGAAAACCTGGATCCGGATGTTGTTTTTATTAAACCCGGAAAAATGGTATATTCAGGTCAACCGGTAGGTGTCTTAAATAGTGAAAAAATATTGGAAGTGTTACTTGTAGCCGATATGGGGGATGGAAGATTAAAAAACCTTGAAATACATTTCTGTGTTGATAAACAAAGAACCCTTAAGTTTTCAGAAGAACTTAAGGAAACGTCAGTGTCATATCCTTTTGAAATAATTTCTAAGGAAATGTCAAAGAGAGAAATAAAGCAACTTTCAAAAGCTCAATTATACGAATAAAACTTTGGTTCCTCCAGGAATATTTTTTTAAGTAAGGGAAAAGTTTTTTTTATACATCATATTATTAACGATTAAAAAAAATATACAGCTTAAAAAACAATAAGAAGGAATTAACGTATATAAACTAAACTACAAAAACTATGAACATGCTAGACCACCCCATTAACCAGACAAGGAAGTCTTATATCCTTGCCTTGCTATTCATCCTGATTTTGTTTATATCAAAGCTTCACGGACAAAACGGAGTCATTATTCCAACAAGTACCGAACAGAACCGTTTAATTGCATCATACAGGTTTGCTCTTGAGGCTGCAAACAGCGATTATCGTACAAATGAAGTGACCGACAAACTGATCTTCTCTGTTTTCGGAGAAAGTTCGGTTTATAGGATAACTGAAGGTAACAATGCAGGAAGTTTTGTTTATCCCGATGCCTTATCGGAAGAATATACTTCTTTAACAAATTCCTCTTATTCGAATTACAACTGGCAGAGCAATGCACATGTTTCGGTTCAGTTTAAAGCAGAATCCAAACGAATTGCAATTTTTAAAAGTAAATACAAATCAGAGGGTACGAATTTAAGTTGGGAATCAATCTATTTCGAACGCTTATTTTCTGAATACCTGATGGACGGCGTTTCTTACCTGGTTGATGAGGATGATTTGGTTAACGATGGGCTCGATGCAAATACCGAGTTATTAATTATCCCGGCATTTATTGTCAACGATGACGATTATACTTTTTACATCGATAGTATTATAAGCATAACTGCCGGACTGAAGGATAAAGCCGATGATTTCCTGAGCAGAGGTGGAAGCATCTATGCTGAAGGAAACGGAGCCTATTTTATTGAAAAACTAGGATATCTCGAAACAGGAGCCATATCTTACCAAAACGGAACTCAGGTTGACGGACTCACTGATATTTCAGTACTTGAAACTACAGATATTCTGAGTCTGGGAGCCGGTGCTGCTTCCAATAAGCTATATGGAACAATCATGCCACAGGTTAACTCAACTCAAATTACCCCAATTGTGAGCCAGACCTCCGGTAATCCATGCTTATTTAAAGTAAACTCAGATAATTCCAACGGAGGTAAAATTCAATGTAATACTGGTCTGCCAACTGTTTTCGGACTTTCAAACTCTGATAATTCCAGTCAGCAAATCAGTTGGACCTTAAATAGTATTTTGGCTGCTTTTTCATCCGAAGTAGATGTTACACGGAAAGTAAAAAATGAGATTCTTTACGATGAGCAAATTGCCGATAATGCAATTCCTTATGATCGTATTGATACACTTGAAGTGGAATTAACTATCAGAAATTTGTCCGGCAACTCAATTACGGTTGATATTCAGGAAGCTGTCATTCCGTATTTTACTTTTATTAACGTTGTATCCGGACCGGCTGCAGATTATAATAATCAATCATTATTGTTTTCTTCAGTTGCATTAAACGCACATTCCGAATTGGTCATCCGATACCGCCTGGCAACACCTGAACCCGATAACGCTATTCATGAAAATGTAAATAAATACCTGAGCAGTGGTACTCTTATCAATGTGGCAAACAACACAACAAATTATTCAAAAGGGGGATTTAAGTATGCTTTCAAAAAGAATAAAGCTTATGCCGATATTTTATTCAGTGCAAGAATTTTTGCTGATACCGATGTAAATTATAAAAATTTTCTCGGATTAACTTACCAGCCCTTCAAGGTTTTCATGATAATGGAAAACAAATCAAGAAGTGCTGCCGAGAATACAGAATACATTCAATACATTCCTAAAGATGTACCTTTCTACTGGTCCGATAACTCCATAAACATACCCATACTCAAAACTCCCGGAGGAAAATATGTTGATGTGTTGCGGGGCAGTAACGATGAATCCAGTCCGGATTACGACATGGACGGTGATGGAGATCCTGATGTTTGGTTAGATACAGCAAGTATCTTTCCGAAAGGGTATACTTTAACCGAAGAGTCTGTGTATTGGGCAAATCCATGGAACCACCTCCGTACCGGTGACGATAGCTTTGTTTTCGAAGATATTGACCACGATGGAATAATTCCCGAAGATACCGATGGTGATGGAATAGTTGATTCTAACTTTGATGAAGATGATAAAATCAGGGTTTGGAAAGTAACCTGGGATATAGGCCGTGTTGCCGGATATGAATATTACGATCCCTACTGCAGTTATGAAATATGGGTTGATCCGCCCGATTTAATTCCTCTTTCGGCAGGTGTTGCCGATGCGTATGACTCTTTAAGCGTTGACAGTTACCCGGGAATGTTTTATCCATACGATGCGGATATAAGTGATACTACCTGGAGCCACTGGATGGAACGCGATGATAATGGAAATGTAATCTGGGATCAGTTAATTCATCAGAAAATCAGTAATTACGAAGGATTCACCTTTGTAGACACATCGGAATACCAGATGTTGCCAACAGATAGTCTGATAGGAACAGCTCCGCAGCCTCACCGCGAGTTTATTGCTGTTCTTTCATTGGGTGGTGAGGAAATTGATATGAGAAATTATACCCCAAAGCAATCATTATATTCAAAAGTGAATTATGAGACTGTTTTCGGTGAAGAGAAAGTTACACCAATAAGAACAACATACACCTATTGGGCGCCTTTGCCAAATCCGCTTCAGTTTGAATACCTGTCGAACAATTACGAGATTTTTGATACAGCCGGGGAGACTATACAGGAATTACCTGAATATGGTAATGCTCACCTGGTATTTGATATGGATGCTTCAACAGAGTACACATACTACTGGATAAGAAATGTGGGCTACGATGTAGACTATAACGATCTTTCTGAAATCCTCGATGGAGTGCCGGAATATGGCGATGGAGTTTTCGGATACTTTATATATTCCATTCCGAAAGGTATGGGGGGGTACCGAATTACTTTACCTAAAAATGAAGACGGAACTTACAATACAGATTCAATTGTACAGATTGACGGACAAAAGTTTTCAAAATGGATCGATAATCCGAATACCTGGAACGAAGTTGAAATCTGGGAAAGCGCATTTGAATACCAGGTTTACATCCCTCAGTTGCTAATTCCGGCAGCTTTAGACGATGATAATTTCGATGGTAAAGACGACTGGATTGACGATCGTGGCGACCGTTTTTCTTCTAAAACGGGATTCCTGCACGATGCATTTATGCCCGGCGATGGAGAAGACTTTCTTGATTTTCCGACCGTACCATTTACCGACGATATATACGGTAAGGTAGATTCTGGCTGGTACAGTGGTGCTGATGGCACATACGGTGACGATTTCTTTGAAACCCTGGGTAAAACACACATTACAATTCACGCCGATTACGAAGGCCGGGGCAGGGAAGGTTCTGTTGAAATAAGCAAAGGTGGAGTTCTGGTATGTGAAGAAATATTCGGTGGTTCACCATGGGTAATCTTCTCGCATGTATTATCTGGCTATGCAACAGGAACAGATATTTCATTGAAGTCAGAGGTAGTACCTGAAATGGTTTACATGGGCATCGATACCGTTTACCTGAAACATATTATCAGCGATACCAACGAACCACATGCGTTTAACTATAATTTCGATCCCTATCATATTTCATATGGCTTTGGAGAATCGACAATCACAACATTTGTTGGGGCAAAAGATCCTTGTACTTTAATCGAACCGGCAATTTCAATGTCATCGATTGTTGACCCTGCTTATGATGAAAAGACAATAACCCTGGTGCCATATGCTGACCTTAATCCGGGTAATCCGGATTTAGCAGAATTTCCAAAACAAGTAACGGGAACTTTCTTTGAGGTGCGTGTTGAAGTTGGAAACAGTACCAACGATAACTGGATTAATACTTGTGTAAAACCTCAGTTAAAAGCTGAATTAGGAACAGTCGAGATGTCTTATGTGGCTTATCCTCGACCGCTTGTTCCATCGCATGTTGAAGGCGATGAAATAGTACCCGGAGATCAGCCGGGAACCTTTACAACCGGCTGGCGCTTTAATCAACCCGAAAGTGAGGTGCTGATAAAGATGGGAGATACACTTAACCTGATGCAGCCTACCCGGAAAGCATATTTTGTGTTTCTTATAAAGGTTAATCCTGCATTGGAGAAAGGAATTTATAAGATACCATTTACAATTACGGGAACAAAGATGCATTACGATGGAACCAATAACGGCAGTATTTCATACCAGGTACCCGATGCTTTGTTTAGTGTAGTCGATAAAGATGAAAATGGCAGGATTTCAGCATACCAGAAAATGGTGATTGACAATGCCGGTTTATCTGAATTAAGCATTTCAACAACTGGCAATTTCGTTCCTACAGGTAAAATTAAGTATTCGAATGTAAACTTCTCATCAGATGATTTTGATGCAGTAGAAGGTGAGTTAAGCATGAGCGGTGGAGTTTTGGATTTAAACAATTTCACTACTTTCCCAGCTACAGATACTTCACAACTGGTAATAATGCAGGAGGGAATTGTCGACAGCTATAATACCGACGCTGAGATACTGCCTCTTACAAACGGACAGGTACTTAGTTATTCTGACCGGGACGGGGAAAAAGAGGTTGAATCCGGAAGTTTGTCAGTCAGACCTTTGGGACCAAGAATTCGTATTACTAATGAGGTATACAGCATTAACGGAACACCTGTCTCAGATACCATCCTATATGAAAGCGATGAAGATATTTATGTAGTTACTATGCTAACCGCTAAGAATACCGGAACAGACATCTCATCAAATTCAATTATAAGCATTAATCCCGGCCCATATTACACAGTGCTTACCGATAGCCTTGATGAGAATTGTAGTTATGCTCAGGGAATTTTAACGATTGATTTGGGAGATATTATTCCGGGAGAGCGTAAAAAACAGTATTTACCATTTATGATAAATGCTGATGAAATTCCTGAGGAAGTGGATATTCGCACCATAATTGATTTAACAGAAATAAATTACGAAGGTACTCTTGTTGAATCAAGTTTTGAGTTTGAAGATCCGGATGATTTGTTACTTGAAATCTACGATTTCGAGGCAATAAGTATCAATTTTACTGATTTAGGAGATGGACAGGTTGAGGTGACAGCAAGGGCGCATAACCGGGGAATAATTGGCAATAATGTTTGGTTCAGAATTTATCCGGTGATCGGCAATGGCGTGCACGAATTTGCCATTGCAGAACTTAGTCAGGAAGAATTCCTGCCGGGAGAAACAATTGAATTAAAAGGCACTTATACCTTACCAAATACAGATAAGTCAATTGACTTCATAGCCATTGTTGACGATGCATACAAATTTGTTGAAATGACTGAATTGAACAACCTGATTTCGATAAACTATGAAGAATCAAGCAGCACCTCAGATAATTCAGCAGAGCAGTTTGTTAAGGTTTATCCAACACCATTTGTCGATGTTGTAAGCTTTGAATATACATTGACCCAGGATTATTACGATGTTGATTTGTCTATATATAACATGAATGGTCAGATGGTAGATAGAATAGCTAATTGCAGTGGCAATGCCGGCCAAAACTTCCTGAACTGGAGAAAGAGCAGTATTCCTGATGGAACATATATTTTCATGATTACCGGTAAAAATAATACTGGTTCCGCTGAAAATATCTTCCAGGGACAGATTTTGAAGTCAAGTAATCCATAGTTATAACTATTTGTTTTCATGAAAAAATAAATATAAAACTAACTATTATTAATCAACAGATTGCTTCGTCATATTTCCTCGCAATGACGTCATTGCGAGTTTAAGGAACGAAAACGAAGCAATCTGTTTTTAGGTATAAAACAGCACAGAACAAACTACTAAACCAGAAAATGTCACATAAGAATGTTTTATTTTATATTATACTTACAGTATTATCAATCCTAAATACAAACCCGCTTCATGCTCAGGCTCTATTCACAGCAGCTGACACTGTTTGTATTGATGATTCTCTAATTATCGTGAATCAATCCAGGGAGGCAGCCTCATATTATTGGAATTTCTGTTCAGGAAACCTTGCTTATATACCAGAAGGAGAAAATTTATCAAATTCTGGTACATTAAACGGTCCTGCATTTATCGATTTTGCAGAAGATAATGAGGTGTACTATGCTTTTATAACAAATCATAACGACGGAACCGTTACAAGAAATACCTATGGTGCAGATTTTTTATCAGAACCTACCTCGGTTAATATGGGTAATCTTGGCGGTGCTTTGCCCCGGCATTTACAAGGAATACAAGTTGTTCATGACAATTCGGAATGGTATGTTTTTGTTATTGGCGGACAACGTGAAGAATCGAGATTGGTCAGGCTTGATTTCGGGAATTCTTTAGCCAACAATTCGCCTGCAGTTAATAACCTGGGTAATATTGGAGCTTTAGACTATCCGGTTGATTTATATCTTGAATCTGTTGATGGCACTTGGATTGGCTTCACCGTAAACAAAAATACAAACACGACTACCCGGTTTGTGTTTACCGGCGGTCTGGATAGCCCTCCCATTGGCGAAAACCTGGGAAATCCTGCCAGCCTGAATAGCCCATGTGGAATTTTACCAATCTATGAAAACGGAAATTGGTACATGTTTATCTCAAACTACGATGGTCACGAAATTTCAAGACTGGAGTTTGGCAGTTCACTTTTATCAACACCATCCGGAAGTACAATTGGCGGTAGTGCTGTATTACATTACCCTTTTGATTTAACAATACTTCGCGATTGCGAAAGAACATACGGTTTCGTGTTAAACAGGTTTAACGATATTGTGAGGATGGAGTTTTATAACGGACTCAACAGCGATCCTGAGTTTACTTCACTTGGAGAAATTGGTAGTCTTTACAATCCACAGGGAATATCTGATGTTTTCAGGGTGGGAGATACTTTATTTACTTTTGTAGCCAATATTGATAATTCTACACTTACCAGGATGTATTTCCCCGGTTGTACAAATGCAAATCCTGCATCTTCAACAGAAAGAAATCCTCCACCGGTCTTTTATGATGAACCCGGTACTTATAATGTAAATCTTGTAATTGATGAGGGGCTTCCGCAGCAGGAAAATTATTGTCTGAATGTTGTGGTGCTGGATAGCCCCGAATTTAGTTTGGGAAATGATACCATAATACCAGCCGGCACAAGTATTGAACTTTCGCCCGATTCTGTTTATTCTGCATATGATTGGTCGACTGGTAGTGCAGAACAGACAATTACTGTTAGTAATTCCGGTATTTATTCTCTTACAATTACCAATCATTTGGGTTGCAAAGCAGATGATGAGATAGAAGTAATACTTGATATTGGTATTCCTAATTTTTTCACTCCAAATGGAGATGGTTACAACGATACCTGGCTTATACCTTTTTTGTTAAATGAACCCGATGCAGAGATTTTTGTGTTTGACAGGTTTGGAAATACTGTTGCCAGTTATAAAGCAGAGGATGGTGAATGGGACGGAACATCATCCGGAAGATCATTACCTGAGGGCACATACTGGTATTTGATTTCGGTACCGGAAATAAAAAAGCCTTATAAAGGCCAGGTAACTATAAAAAGATAACTGTGAAGAAAACGGTCATTCTTTTCATATCATTCGTGTTTTCTTCAGCGCTTTTCGCGCAGCAATTGGCTGTGCATAATCAGTATTATTTGAATTCCAGCCTTGTAAATCCCGCTGCTACAGCTATTACCGATTGTAAGACCTTTGGAATTTCAGATAAGCATCAATGGCTAGGAATACAGGGAGCACCGTCTATTCAGACATTTTATGCCCAGGTACCAAAGCAATTCAGTAAGTATAAAAAACATGGTTTGGGAGCGAACCTGGTAAGAGATAATAATGGAGCAACTCAGAATTTAGGTTGCGAGTTGATTTATACATTTCAAATGTTTTTAGGCAGAAGCAATACAAGGCTTAGCCTGGGACTTTCAGGTAAGCTTGGTCAGTACACCTTTGATGAGCGTGATTTTACAGAATACCTTATTGATCCTGCAATTTCCCGTACTGTTTTTTCTGAGTTTTACTATAATGCGGCCAGTGGTTTTTATCTTTATAGCGATAGGTTTTTTGGAGGTTTAGCGGTTTATAACCTATTACCCCTTAGCACAGAATATTATTTGGAGTATGGGAACGATTCATTTTTCTCAACTTTATTAGCGGGGTATTATTTTAAGCCAAGAAAAAATAAATTTAACATAAAATCAACGGTTTATATTGCCAGGGGAGAAAACCTGTTGCAGGTAGATTTAAAAAATCGTATTTGTTTTGAAAACCAGATTAGCTCGGGAATTTTAATCAGAAAATACCTGGGTGACCTTATGAGTGCCAACCAGAATGTAATCTTGTTTGTTGGATACGATTTAGATAAATGGAATTTCCAGTATTGCTTTGATCTAGGCATTAACAGGCTGCAAATGAATAATTACGGCTCACACCAGGTATCTGTTGGTTATCGGATTTGCAGGGATATATATGACTGTCCGACCTATGATAAAAGTAAGTAATTTGAACTTTTTGCCAGTTTCAATCCTTTATTATCATACAATTAGCATCAAGCCTTATAAACGGCTGCCAGTAAAAAGCTGAAATAAAATGATATTATGTTTAATCCTTAGTTTGTGCCATGGACTTATTGCTAATTGATGATACATGTACTCTGTGTAATAAAACTGTGGCGTTCTTATCGCTAAGAGGTGGAGATAATTTATTCCAGTATATTTCGCTTTTTTCACCCCAGGGTCAAGAGTTGTTAAAGAATTATGGTTTTCCATCTGATTACGATAAGTCAGTGGTTTTAATACGAAACCAAAAAGCTTATATTAAATCAGATGCAGCACTTCGAATATTCAGACAGCTACCCGGTATTATCCGTTTTCTATATGTGTTTGTTGTAATACCAAAATTTATTCGCGACTGGGTATATGATATTGTAGCAAAGCACAGGCATGGATTATTTTAAGTTCTAATGCAGACCTGACTTAGTAATCGAAGTTAGTAACTCCTGGTTAATAATGAAATTACAAGTAAACTGATTATGGCATAAATAAAGCTTATGAATAAAGGACTTGCACTTCACACACACTTACTACTCAGCTCTGCTCCATGAATCTGACTCTATGCAGATCTTGTTTTATATGATTGATTTAAATAAATCTAAAAACATCAGGTATCTGTTTTCATGCTTATAAACAGTAAAAATTCGATTTTATTTACAGAAGATTAAGGAAGATATAGTGATGCTAATAACAATGGTGTATAGGGTTAAACGGGGATTATTTATTATAGGGTAAACAGCTTATCATGACAATTTCTTAATCATAGCCAATAGCATCTTAGAAAGTTCTTCTAAAGAAGAATAATATTCCGTATAAGTCTTGTCATTAATAATCTTTTTGGCTAATAAGAAATCAAAAATTGCTACACATTCAAAAGCTGAACCTCTTGCTATAACATAAAAGTGGCGCTTGTCTTTATTTGTAAAACGACCTGAGCCTTCTGCAATATTTAACATTACACTAAAAGCAGCTCTTTCCAGTTGATCTTTTTTATTACTACTAACCAATAATTCACTTTCTAAGAAATTATATACATTTAAATTAAAAAGCTTTGCTTTTTTGTATACTTCCAATTTTTCAAAATCGAACATATTGAGTTTTGTAAACAAATATAATACAACATATAAGCAAGAGTTAGAGTGTGAGTGGAGAGTTGTGAACACCTAAAACAAAAAAAGTGTGAGTAAAGAACTTGCTCTTCACTCACACTCAATACTCTTAAGTGATTCCGACAGGATTCGAACCTGTGACCTACGGCTTAGAAGGCCGTTGCTCTATCCAGCTGAGCTACGGAACCAGCTTTTTAAATCGGCTGCAAATTTATAATTTTTTGTTCGATTACCTACAAAAAAATGATTTTTTACATAAAATCCTGCCTGATTCCGGATTCTTCAGTTTTATTAACGCTTCATACGTGTTGTAATTATTCCTGTTTGGCGTGTTGTTGGAATATAAAACTGTTTTTTAACAACAAAATATGCTTGTTTTTCAGTACCAACAAGGTCGGTTATTTCTTCGCTTACAAGACCATCGTTTAAGGCCATCTGATCCATATGAGCTTCGTGCTCTGCTCTATCAGGTGGGTACAGGTCAGCATCTGATTTGCCGACTAGTTTCTCAGGTGCAGTTTTAAACCGTTTTGCAGCTTCTTCGTTAACAAGCACAATTAAACCGTTAGCATCTTTAATAATAACTTCTCCATCCATACTGTTTATAAGTTGCTGTATCATGGATTTAGAGTTATAAATCTCAGTCTGCAATTGCTTTGTTCTTGCTTCATCTTCGTCACGTAATCTTGCCAGCTCCTCTTGTGTAGCCTGCATTTCTTCCATATTCTGCCTCATTTCTTCTTCCTGCTGTACTATTTCATTCGCTCTTCTTTTTGATTCGTCTAGTAGTTCAGCTGTTTTTGAATTTAGTCTCACGGTAGAGAAAGTAGCAGCGATATTTTCAGCCAGCTTCTCAACGAATTCAATTTCATATGGTTTAAGTTCTTCGAAAGCAGCTAATTCTAAAAAGCCAAGAACTTCATCATTATAAAGCAGCGGAATAACATACAAAACATTTGGTGAGGCTTTTCCTAATCCGGATCCGATTTCGATGTAATCCTGGGGTATTTTTTTAAGTGTTATAAATTTCTTTTCGAGGTAACAATTACCAACTATTCCTTCGCCAATATTTATAACTTTATTAATTTGCTTCCTTCTGTCGTAGGCATAAGCTGCGATTAGCTTAATCTTTTTTGAAGATTCTTCTTCACCATCAACAAGGTAAATTCCACCCACAGGTGAATGAATATATTTCGTAAGACTTTCAATAATAATGTAAGCCAGGTTTTTTATGTCGTTATTACTTTCACGAAGTAAATCATTAAACATGGCAATTCCTTCATTGGTCCAGTTGCGAATTCGATCCTCCTCGGCACGAATATTCTCTTCATCCTTGTTTTTTTTCAAGGTCTCTTTTAAGGTATTTAATGCGCTTGCAAAGCTGTCATTTTCCGAAATAGCATCAAAATTAGAATCATATTTTCCATCGCTGAGATCATGCGCAAATTTCCCTGCCTCATCGATCCTGTTTGATAATTCGAGGAATGTATCAATTGATTCGCCTAATTCATCATGCCATTTATTTATCATTTCTTCCTGTTTCTCACCCTCAGCGAGTTTTTGTATTCCATTTTTCAGCATTTTTAATCTGTTTACCATTGATTTACGCCATAAATAGGTAAGAAAAATGGATAAAATTAAAACAGCGTTAAAAACAATACCCATCGCAAGGCTATAGCTGAATTCATTTTTTGCAACTTTTTTTGTTTCAATCTGAGATACCAGATACCAGTTGTGATTTATAATGTTTAAAGGAGTTGAGCATAGATAGGCACTTTCATTCATGTAATTATTTGCTTTTAATCCTTCAGAATCTAATATATCAAAGTCGGAGGGAAAGGACAGGTTAAGGGCGGCTGTTTTTAAAAGACTTGCTTTCTGAAAGTCGACATCTTTCCTGGCTTTTTCTTTAAGATTTTGGACAAACTTATCAGGATACAATACCTGTTCAAGCGGAAAAGAACGTAACTGAAGGTCTTCGCCAATAATAACATGATCGACCTGAGAATCTTTTGGTGAGGTACCAAATATCATTTTATTTAAAAATTCAGGTCCGATTTCTGCTATAACCACAGCAATAACTTTGTTGTCATAGCCCATTATTGGTAAGGCGTAAAATGCAGCCGGTTGGTTTAATGAAGGAACAAAGTTTGAGAATTCACTCGATATTATCATACCGGGGCTGGCCATAATGGCTTTTTGAAATGTTGCAGCAAAAACAGTTTTATTCAGAAAGCTGCGATACATATTAAGCCCTAATGTGACGTTTTTGTTCATGTTGTAAATAATGTCTCCATTTTTACTGTCAATAAGGTAAACGTTTCTGAATCCGAATTCCTTTGTTATTTTCATTACCTCTCCATGAATAATGTAATGGTTATTTGAGTAGAGAGTGTAATCAAGCACTTGTTCAAGCTTATATTTTTCTTCTAAAGGGTATTCGTTTTTTGCAAAGTATATTGTTTGTAATACAATTTCTTTATCGTTTTGAGGGAAAATATCCTGCAATGCAGGTTTTTGCCATGGAATAGATTTAATAAATTCATCCTGATAATAATTCATCAATTCCCGACGATAGATTGAGATAGAATCAGGATAAAAAGCTTCGGTTCTCTCGTGCTGAAAGTCATTGAAACCCTGAATCATCTGTTCTACATAGAAGGCAAGATCTGAAAAAGAAGTATTTGAAAGTTTATTAATAAAAGCATTATAATCTTTTTCAATTGAAGCTTTTTTGAGACTGTTTATTTCATGAATATTATCAAGGTTTGCATTCTTACTAACCGACCTGTAATATTTGTTGCTAACTAATATAGAAGCAAATAGACTAATTACGATGAGAGCAAAAACCAGTATATTAATCTTCGTCCCGAATTTATAATTGTAGGGATTTAATCTATCAAAAATGCTTTTATTATTTGAGCTCATAAATATGATGTTTTCAGCTTCTTAATTATGATATGTCTTTTGATTCCAATTTAGCAAAAAAAAATAAAAAACGTGCAGAAACTTATTTACTATTTAGCATCAATAAGATCAGGTACTTAGCTAAAGAAAAATTGTTTCTGCTATCTTTGCATGCTTTTGAAAATGACTATAAACCGTAATATACCGCTATTATACCTCATTAAAGTTTTTAAATGGTTCATGGTATACATGCCAGTTATTTATCTTTTTTACAAAGAGAATAACTTTTCTGTTACCGAGCTTTTTGTTCTTCATGCCATATATTCATTGATAATTGCAGTTCTTGAAGTGCCCTCGGGGTATGTGGCAGATGTTTGGGGCAGAAAAACAGCTTTAGTGACAGGTACTCTTTTAGGTTCAATCGGGTTCTTTGTTTATTCGCAGAGTTATTTTTTTATAGGCTTTGTATTAGCCGAAGTATTACTGGGAATTGGCCAGAGTTTATTATCGGGAGCAGATTCGGCTTTGCTTTATGATACCTTACTTCAGCAAAAAAAAGAAAGAAATTACATTAAAGTTGAAGGAAGAATAACAGCATCCGGCAATTTTGCCGAGGCACTTGCCGGTTTGTTTGTTTCACTTTTCGTATTCGAAACTGTACGGGTTAATTTTTATATTCAGGCTGGTTTAGCTTTTCTGGCATTTATTGTCTCGGTTTTTTTGGTTGAACCTACAATGCATAGTAAACGAAACAATCCGGGCATTAAGGATATCTTGCAGATTGTGAATCACACTTTGAGACAAAACAGGGTGTTGAGAGATTTGGTCATATTTTCATCAATAATTGGCTTTGCAAGTTTAACAATGGCCTGGTTTGCCCAGCCAATATTTACCGAAATTGGATTACCGAAACAGGATTTTGGTTACGCATGGGTTGTTTTGAACCTGCTTGTTGCAGCAGGCAGTCTGTTATCGGTGAAATTGGGAAGCGTTAGTATGAAAAAGATTTTGTTCTTGTTAGCAATCCCCTTATCTGTTGGGTTTATTACAAGTGCTTTTAGCCTTAATCTGTGGGTAATCGTTTCATTAGTAATATTTTATATAATAAGGGGTACGGCTCACCCTATTTTGAAGAAATACATAAACGACATAACAGATTCTGGTAAACGAGCAACTGTGTTGTCGATACGAAGCCTGGTAATTCGGGTTATTTACTCAGGTTTTGGCCCCTTACTAGGCTACTGGTCCGATAATATAAGTCTGAAATTTGCTTTGCTTATGTGCGGATCGACCGTGTTAATTTTGTCACTTATTACCATCTCATCTGTTTTGCTTTCTATGAAAAGGCAGCCAGGTAACAACAGCTAATTTATATAGAGATCCGCAGACCATCATACGCAATAAACACATTCGGGGGAAGTTTCTTTTCCTCAAATTCGTGCAACCCAAAACGATGGCTTAAATGGGTCAGGTAAGCTTTTTTCGGATTTAGTTCCCTGATTAATGTTACAGCTTCTTCGATATTCATGTGAGAAATATGGGGTTCTTTTCGTAACGCGGTTACTACTATTGCATCGAGATTGCTTACTTTCTTTTTTTCTTCCCCGGGCAGTGTTTTTATATCGGTGAGGTAGGCAAATTTTCCAATTTTAAAACCTAAAATCGGAAGTTTGTGATGCATTACACGTATGGGGTTAATTTCAATATCATCGATATTGAAATTGGTATGAGATATCAGGTGCATATTTATCTGGGGTATTCCCGGATAAGGGTTTTCTGAAAAAATATAGGCATATTCTCGTTTAATGGCATCTTGTACCCTTTGTTCAGCATAAACATCAATTGGTTTACCGGTTTTAAAATTGAAAGGACGAACATCATCCAATCCGGCAACATGGTCTTTATGTTCGTGAGTGAAAAGAATTGCACGGAGCTCTTTAACTTCAGCATTAAGCATCTGTTGCCTGAAATCGGGTCCGGTGTCAACAACAATGTTTTTGTTTTTATAATTAATTAGTATGGATGTTCTTAAGCGCTTGTTTCTGGCGTCAGCTGACCGACAAACTTCACAGTCGCAACCAATTATAGGTATACCCTGTGACGTTCCGGTACCTAAAAATGTAATATTTAGCTTATTTTCCATTGTAAACAAATATAGTGATTTAGTGACTGAGTTTTGTTTGATAGTGAGAGCGTATATGAGTAAATGTGAGAATGAGTGAATGTGAGAATGAATGAATTAGAGAATTAGAGAATAAGAGATTGAGTTGTTCATTTAAATCTAAAATCTAAAATCTAAAATCTGACATCTAAAATCTAAAATCTAAAATCTGACATCTAAAATCTAAAATCTTACAATGAATAAATATCTTTACCCAAACTTCCAGTTGAATGAAAGGAAAACTATACTTAATACCGGCAACAATCGGAGAATCTGATAAGGATCTGGTTATACCAATTCAGGTTCAGCAAGTGGTAAACAACATAAGGTATTATATTGTTGAAAATGAGCGAACTGCAAGAAGGCAACTTATTCAATACGGCATTCAGATTCCCATAGATGATTTGCATTTTTTTGAGTTGAATAAACACACTGACCGTAATCAAATTTCGAAATATTTAAAACCTTGCGAGCAGGAAGATGTTGGCTTATTGTCAGAAGCAGGAGTGCCTGCTGTAGCTGATCCGGGAAGCGAAATTGTAGAACTTGCCCATAAACAAAATATCAAAGTTGTACCACTTGTTGGTCCATCATCCATTCTTCTGGCATTAATGGCTTCAGGCTTAAACGGTCAGAGTTTTACATTTCATGGTTATCTGCCTGTTAAACCCACTTTTAGAATAAAAAAAATAAAGGAATTAGAGCAACAGGCCAATCGTAATAATCAAACTCAAATATTTATTGAGGCTCCATACCGAAATAATCAGTTATTGGAGGATTTAATTAAGCATTGTAGTAACAGCATCAAAATTTGTATTGCTTGTCATATAACCCAGGAAGATGAATTAATAAAAACGCTTACTGTGGAAGAATGGAAAAAAGCACAAAAACCTGATTTACATAAAAAGCCGACAATATTCTTAACTCTTTAGGATTTTATTCGGCATAAGTCCAAATATCACTCTTTCTGTGTCCCAAAAGGCGTATTTTATAATGCACAGAAGTATATGCCGGAACGGCAATAATGTTGTAGTACGAATCATTGAATCCCTCGTCGCCGTATCCCCACCACGATTGTCCGCAGATTTCCAGTTCATCGCCAACGGCCATGTGTTTTATAGCTGAGTCGATAGCCGGAACAATAGGGAACATAGAGCCATTTCCATACCTGTATTTGAACTGGCTGGGATAATTACTTAACGGAAAAAAAATACGACCAATTGCATTACCATAGTAATTTTCGGCAAATCGTGCTGTAAGGTCAATCATTAAGCTGTCGTTAATGGCAACATTTATGGGTGTTTTTGCCAAAGAATCAACAGAATCGTGACTAAATTGGTAATATAAATCCTTGGGATAAGCTGCTTTGGTACTTGTATATTGAGCTATAATCTTTGTTTTGGAGAAATTGCTTGAATCAAAAAATGATTTAAAAACAGATTCTTCGTAAAGCGAATCATTTTCAATCACTTCGTGAAGCTTAATATGATAAACAACCGGTCGGTAATCGTACCAGGCGTAGTTTGAAGGGATAACCATTGTTCCTGAATCTCCGGGACTAAAAAATCGCAGTGTTGTATCGACACCATATAATATTTTACCCATTTTTAAGCGCATGGGACCGTAAACAAAATAATGGTCAGAAAACAAACTGGTACCAAGCTCAGGATCTGTGGTTTCGTAAATTTCGCCATCGGTATATAGACCGGTAAAACTTAATAAAACAGTATTGCCGGTAACCGGTTTAGCTGAATCGGTTAATGTAGTATCATTATAAAACTTCAGATAAATACCTGTTGGTAATTTGTTCTCGTCGGTAAAGCCATTTGCTTTAATATAATCATTTATAAGCTTGTTTTCTTCGTTTTGCTTTTCTTCATCGAAGTTTTTAAGACAAGATGACTGAAAAACTATCAACAGCAATGCTCCTGCAATGATATATGTTTTAGCGAATAATTTTTTCATGTTTCTTTTGTGAAAATTGTATGTTACTTTAAGATAGAGATGCAAAATTAAACTTTTAGTTGCTTTAATTATAAAAATAACTACAAATTCGGTTGCTTATTGTCTTTTATCCCCTTACTAATTTGCACTATTTCAACTTCAAAAATTAACGAAGTAAATGGCGGAATAATTCCGGTGGAGCTGCCTTCCTGTCCGAAGGCCAGTTCGGAGGGTAAAATAAACAAGGCTTTTTCTCCTTCGTGCATTTTGCCAAGTCCTTCTTCAAGTCCCTTAATTACCTGCCATTCGGTTCCGTAAATAAACTGGAAAGGTTGATTCCGGCGCACCGTACTGTCAAAGAATTTTCCGTTAAGAAACCTTCCTTCATAATTAATAGTGATTGTGTCGCCCGGTTCAATGGTTTTTTCATTTCCTTTCACAAGGGGTAACATAATTAATCCGCTTGAACTTGGACTTGCATTAATTTTCTCTTCATTAATAAATTGCTCTAGTATTACTTTTTCAAAGTCACCGAAATCATTTATCCAGTTTAAAAAGGCTTGCTTTTCTTTTTCAAATTCATCTTCGGTTTGAATATCAATAACAGTAATATTTACTTTAAAATCGTCATCTTCTTTTAAAAATGGTGGCAAATCTGATTGTAAGGTATTTTTAAAGAATGGCTCTGCTGTGAGTATAAATGAGGCGCTTTCATTATTTCGTAACATTTTGAAACAGTCTTCAATAGCACCCGTGTAAGCAGGCTGAACGAGATTTATTTTTCGTCTTCCCTCAAAAAACACAGAGTCTTTAAGGGTAAGGTAGCTGATGTCTGCCGTTACGAAATCACCTTCCTTAATTTTCTCATCAGATTCGCCGATAGAAAGGAGTTTATAATGAAATCCTTTAGGGCTTTCGTTGTAACCCGCGTATTTCGATTCTTTTGTGCATGCTGTAAGAAGCGCCAGAACGGTTACTGTTGTTAAAAGAAAATGCTTCATTTATTTATTGTGGATTTGTTAAAGAAAGTAATTCTAATTCATAAATTATTATAGATCGGGCGGGTATTTTATCGCCATCGCCCGGCAAACCATGCGCTAAATACGGCGGCAAAATAAAGCGGGCTTTAGTTCCTTCCTTTAACAGCAGAACGCCTTGTTCTATACCCGATTCAACATTTCCTTTACCTATTAAAAAAGTTTTTGGTGAGTTTTTATTTGATGTATAGCAAATTGTACCATCGAGCAGTCTGACTGTATATTCCATTGTTGCTAACTGGCCTGATTTTGCAGAATCGCCAGATCCTTCTTCAAGAATTTCGTACCATAACCCGGTTTCTGTTTCCATCATATTCCACCCCTTGCGGTTAATATATCCGGTTATTTTTTGTCTGTCTTTTTTTACTAAAATCCGGTTCACTTCAACAAGCTGTTCTTCGGTCGATTTATTATTGCCAGCAGGGGTATTCGTTGATACAGGTTTTCTGCATGATAACAGCAACATACAAATTAGTAATAATGTAAAAGAATATATTCTATTGTGAATCATCGTCACTCAGTTGATCTTTATATTCATCCAAAATACTAATAAATTTTGCAATCGTGTCATCTAAAGACAGTTTTGATTCGCCACCAGCGGCATTTTTGTGTCCACCGCCAGCGAAATACTTATTGACTATTTCATTAACGGCAAAATTACCTTTTGATCGCAAGGAAATCTTAACAATATCGGACTTCTCGGTAAATAAACCGGACATTTTTACTCCCCGTATCGATAAGGGAATGTTTACAAAACCTTCTGAGTCACCTACTTTGAAGTTGTAGTTTTTTATATCTTCCTGACTAAGAGCAATAAATGCAGTATTCATTTCAGGTATATAAGTCATTTTCTCGTGTAAACAGTGGCCCATAAGTTTCATTCTGTCAGCAGAGTAGTTGTTGTATACCTGACTGAAAATGTAATCCTTATTAATCCCGAAATCGAGAAGTTCGCCTACAATCTCGAATGTTTGACGTTTTGATGAATTAAAGCTGAAGCAACCTGTGTCGGTCATAATTCCACAATAGATGCATTCGGCAATTTCTTTATCCATCAGGTTTACAGAATCAATTTCTTTAAGAAATAAATACACCAGTTCACTTGCTGAACTTACACTGGTGTCAGAAATAACCAGGTCAGCAAAACTCCCCGGGTCAGGATGATGGTCAAGAAGTACTTTGTAACAATTATCCGGTTCAATTTGTGATTCAAATTCTCTGATTCTTGATAAATCATTAAAATCGACTGCAATTAGGATATCGCAACTTTTAAGCAAATGGTTGCACTTTTCGGCATGCCATTCATAAACCAGCGTGTTTTTTACATTCGGTACCCAATTTAGAAACTGCGGATAATTATTGGGAATTATCACGTCAACCAGGTGTCCGGCTTTTATAAAATAGTTATACAGGGCGAATGAACTACCGATTGCATCGCCATCGGGATTACGATGTGAAACAATGACAATTTTTTGTTGTTTGTCAGCAAGTAATTCTTTGAATTTAAGGATTTGTGAATGTTCGGTATTTTTTAATTCCATGAGAACGTATTAATCAAGCTCAAATATAATTATATCTTATGTAAAACCGAATGAGACTTTTTTTTTATATATTCACCCCGAACAAAATCTAAATTCTATGGCAGGAACTAAAACACTTACCATAATTAAACCGGGAGCCGTTAGTCATGAGTATATAGGCCCTATATTAAACAAAATTAACGAAGCTGGTTTTCACATTTCAGCAATGCGCCTGTTTATGTTGAACAGACAACAAGCGGGAAACTTTTATCAGGTTCATGCTGAAAAACCATTTTACAACAGCCTGATTGAGTTTATGACTTCGGGACCTGTAGTAGTTGCAATTCTTGAAAAAGAGAATGCCGTTATTGAATACCGCAGACGAATTGGTCATACGGATCCAAGTAAGGCAGAGCCAGGTACAATAAGAAAAATGTTTGCTGAGTCGATGGAGCGAAATGCTGTACATGGCTCCGATAGTGACGAAAATGCTGAAATTGAATGTGATTTTTTCTTTTCAAAAAGTGAACGATTTTCAATTTTCGATAAACACCATTTTTAGTCGATCTGTTCCTGTTTCATTGAAAAATAATTTTCTCGATAATTGATTCGCCTGCATGTGAATTGAGGTGGTCAATTATCTTTTCTCTGTTCATTAGCAGTTCATTCTTAAGTACAGATGAATCTAGTTTTACGAAGAGTGTCTTATTTTTAATGTAGATATTCTTTGTGTGGTTGGATATTGCCTTGCCCATAAGGTTTTCCCAGCTTGTAATAAGATTAACTTCCTTAAGCTTTCTTCGATGCCCCAGAGCCTCGATGTATTCTCTAAGCACACTTTTTAGGGGTTGAGTATTACTTTTCCTCACTATCTATAAGGTTTATCTGGTTTTCTTCTACTTTAAAAAGCTTGTACCCTCCTTCTATTTTTTTAAGAAGTTCCTTCATTCTATACTCATTGGTATGGGTAATTAATATTTGTCCAAAATTATTATCAGATACCAGGTGCAGAATCTGCGAAACCCGGTTAACATCAAATTTGTCAAATATATCATCGAGCAACAGTATTGGAGAGAAGTTTTTAATTTCTGAAAGAAATTTAAATTGTGCAAGCTTTAATGCCACCAAAAAAGTTTTTTGTTGCCCCTGTGAGCCTATTTTTTTTATGGGACTTCCAAGTAAAACCATTTCAAGATCATCTTTATGAATTCCGGTTGTTGTATATTGTGCAATTAAGTCTTTTTGGTGGTTGTTTTTTATTAAGACCTCAAAACTTTCGTTATTAAGCTGAGACAGATAATTTAGTTCAACCTGTTCTTTCCCTTCAGAAATCTGCCTGTAAAAGTCTTTAAAAACCGGAGTAAGATGCTCAATAAAGTCTTTTCTGCTTATATGAATTTTATTTCCAAGAGGTAATAGCTGTTCATCATAAACCAACAGCAAATCATTTGCCCCCTGGGTATTCCTTATATCTTTAAGCAGCTTATTTCTTTGAGCCAGAATTTTATTGTAGTGAATAACATTTTCAAGGTAATCTTTATCGTACTGAGAAATAACAGCATTCATGTATTTTCGTCGTTCTTCGCTGGTATCAATAATAAGCGAAGAATCTGATGGGGAAATCATTACAACCGGGAACAGCCCAATGTGATCAGATAATTTATGATATTCCTTTTTATTTTTTCTGAATACTTTCTTTTTACCGGATTTTAGTCCGCAATAGATATTATCTACCTCATTATCAAGCGAAAAACTTCCCTGTAATACCATAAAATCCTCATTATTCCGAATAACAAACTGATCCGTATTATTGAAATAGCTTTTACACATACAGAGATAATATACTGCATCTAAAATATTTGTTTTACCTACACCATTATTTCCGACAAAACAATTTATCTTTTTGTGCAAAGAAAGAGTTGATTCGGGGTAATTCTTAAAATTCAGGACGGATAAATCTGATAAATACATAGAAACTTAGTTCAAGACTTCAAAAATAGATAATATACCTTACAATAAATGAATTTTTAGACGAATCAAGACGAGTAACAAATAAATATTTTTGCTAATTATGCTAAATAATATACATTTGCACACGTTTTAAAATGATAAATTAAACTCAAGAAATGAGCAAGCAGAAATACAATCCGCAACACGATGGATTTCAGACGGTTGAAGAAGCTTTAACAAAGACCGAACGTTATATTGAAGAAAACAGGAAAAGTCTTTCAATTATTATAATAGTAATATTAATAGTAGTTGGCGGGTTTTTTAGCTATAAGAAATTTTATCTTGAACCCAAAGAGAATGAAGCGCAGTCAGAAATGTTCATGGCTGAAAAGTATTTTGAGCTGGATTCTTTCAACCTGACACTTGAGGGCGATGGACAGTATAAAGGACTGTTAGACATCATTGACGATTATGCAGCAACAAAATCGGCAAATCTTGCTTGTTATTATGCAGGTATCTCCTATTTAAGATTGGGTCAGTACGAAGATGCGATTGATTACCTGAAAGATTTTGACGGAAATGACCGACTTGTTTCAATTGTTGCTTTAGGGGCTATCGGGGATGCATATGTAGAACTTGATGAATATGAAAAGGGTGTTTCTTACTATGAAAAAGCTGCTAATCTCAACGAGAATGAATTACTATCGCCTGTTTATTTAATGAAATCGGGTATAGTTTATGAGTCGATCAATGAAAACAAAAAAGCACTTGATGTTTACGAGCAAATTAAAGCAAATTATCCAAATTCAACAGAAGCAGAAGAAATTGACAAATACATAACAGCAGTTAAGCTGAAAATGTAATTCGAAAAATATTTGCAAATAAAAAGTATCAATATCAGGCTGATGTTGGTACTTTTTTTATTTTCTGGAAATCACAAATCAAAACAACTAAATTTGTATTAATTAGTTAATCCAATAAGAATAAATATTATTATGGCAACTGCATTAAAGAATCTTTCGGCATATGATCCTTCTAAAGTGCCCTCGGCAAAAGGCATGAAGGTAGCTATTGTTGTCGCAGAGTGGAACGAAGAAATAACATTTGCGCTTAGAGACGGAGCTGTAAATACATTTCTTAAGCATGGTGCAAAAGAAGGCGATATTGTTGTTGATTATGTTCCGGGAACTTTTGAGCTGACAGCCGGTGCCAGAGCTTTTGCCCAGACAAGAGAATACAATGCTATAATTGTTTTAGGTTGTGTGATTCAGGGTGAAACACGTCATTTCGATTTTATTTGCCATGGTGTGACCCAGGGAATTACACAGTTAAACACGCAATACGATATACCCTTTATTTTTGGAGTGCTCACTACTGACGACAAACAGCAGGCTCTTGACAGGGCAGGAGGAAAGCATGGGAATAAAGGCGATGAAGCAGCTGTTACGGCTATTAAAATGATAGATTTATTTAAAAGAACCATCTGAAATATAAGATGAAAAAGGTTGTCGTAGGATTATCCGGAGGTGTTGATTCAAGCGTTGCAGCATACCTTTTGAAAGAGCAAGGTTATGATGTTACCGGATTGTTTATGATAAACTGGCATGAGACCGAGGGAACTCTCTCAGGTGATTGTCCGTGGAACGACGACCTGATTTTCGCTGAATTGGTAGCGCGAAAACTGGAAATTCCGTTTCAAACTATTGATTTTAGTGTGCAATATGGTCAGCGGGTAGTTGACTACATGTTTAATGAATATCAAAAAGGAAGAACTCCCAACCCCGATGTTCTGTGCAACCGTGAGGTGAAATTTGATCTGTTTGCCAAAGCTGCTTTTGAATTGGGAGCCGATTTTGTTGCTACCGGACATTACTGCCGGAAAGAAACCATTACAAAAAATGGCAGGAAGGTTCATCGCTTACTAGCCGGCACCGATCCGTCAAAAGAACAAAGTTATTTTTTGTGCCAGGTAAATCAGGAGCAACTAAGCAAAGCTTTGTTTCCTATCGGGCATTTGTATAAAAAGGATATTCGGCTAATAGCAGAAGAACAGGGACTTGCTACAGCAAAAAAGAAAGACAGTCAGGGGATTTGTTTTGTCGGGAAAGTTGATTTACCAACTTTTCTTCAGCAGAAATTAAATGCAAAAAAAGGAATTGTTGTTGAAATCCCTAAAGATTCAAATGATAATCCAAGCTATATAAAACCTGTAATAACTTATAATTACTTCGAAGATGAGCTTAAAGTTTTTGCCGAACCGGCAATATATTCACCAAAAATGGGTGTTCTGGCCGGAGAACACGATGGAGCTCATTTTTATACCATAGGACAGCGCAAAGGACTAAATATTGGCGGTAGAAAAGAACCACTTTTTGTTCTCGGAATTGATGTTGTTGAAAATGTGGTTTATGTCGGTCAGGGACATAATCATCCTGGGCTGAACAGGTATGGATTGTTTATCCCAAGAGATGAAATTCACTGGATTAGATCTGATCTGGAGATGAAAACCGGTGAAATCAGGGAGTATCTGGTTCGGGTTAGATACCGGCAAGCTTTGCAGAAAGCTTGTCTTCATTGTGTTGAAAGCGGCATTTATATTCTTTTTGAAGATATGCAGCGAGGTATTACTTCCGGACAATTTGCAGCCTGGTACGATGATGAAGAACTTGTTGGCTCTGGAGTTATCAAATAAGCAAACTTGCTAATCTTTTGTGTGTAAACCACATTCTTTGTGCTCGGGTTCTTCCCACCACCATCGGCCGGATCTTATATCTTCGCCTTTTTTTACAGCTCTTGTACACGGTTGGCATCCAATGCTGGGAAATCCTTTGTCGTGCAATGCATTGTAAGGTATGTTGTTGTCGTTTATGTAAGCCCAAACATCTTTTTCGCTCCATTTAAGCAGCGGATTAACTTTTATTACCTTGTTCCCTTCATCCCATTCAACCAGGGGCGTAAAGAAGCGTGTTACAGACTGGTCTTTACGAATTCCGGTTACCCATACATCAATATCAGATAAGGCTCTTTTTAAAGGTTCAATTTTACGTATTCCACAACATTCTTTTCTGTTTTCGATGCTTTCGTAAAATAAGTTAATTCCCTTTTTGTTCACCATTTCCTCAACTTTACCTGTATTAGGGAAATATACTTCTATGTTTATCTGGTAATGCTTATTGGTTTTTTCAAGTAAATCATAGGTTTCAGGGAAAACTCTGCCGGTGTCGAGTGTAAATATCTTTGTTAATTTATCTACTTTGCAAATCATTTCTGTTAGAACCTGGTCTTCGGCACCCAGACTGGTAGCTAAACCAACTTTTCCATCAAAATCAACGATGAAATAGCGAATTATTTCCTGAGCTGTATAATCTTTAAGTTTTTCGCAAAGTTCTTTTGCAAGTTTTTCCATAATGTTTTAGCCTTCTTCTTTTTTTGTTCTAAGCAACAGATGAAGATCGAAATAACCACCTACACCTGCGAATAAAGAGCCGGCTAAGATACCAATCTTTGCCGGATTTAGCAAGGCTTCAGATGTGAAGGCAAGATTTGATATAAAAAGAAACATGGTAAAACCCATACCACCTAAAAAACCAAGGCTGAAAATATGTTTCCAGTGCACGTTTTCAGTTAAAGCGGTAATGCCTAGTTTCACTGCTGCTCAGGCAAAAAGAAATATTCCGGTTATTTTTACCGGCTACAAGGCTAAAAGGCTAAAAGAAATAGAACTGCTTAACCCACCAAAAATATTTGATAAACCAATACCAGTTAGTAATACCCCAGCATTTGCCAAAGCAAAAACAGGCATCACAAAACAGGTTACAAATTTATGTAATATGTGCTCCAATCGCTTTACCGGACTTTGAACATGAAAAATTCTTTCTTCCAAATTATCTAATGCAGCTAGTTGCTTGTTAGATAAAATAATTCTGTCTTTTTCACTGGGAGTTGAACAAAACAAAATAGTCAAGGTTATTCTGCATTTTCAGTCTGAATGTTTCGAGGTTATTGGATCGTTTTAAAGGAATTGTAAATGCAATTAAAATCACTGCAATTGTTTGATGAATACCCTATTTTAGAAATAAATACCAAATAACCCATCCCAAAATCATAATGGGTGGTATGGATTTTATTTTCAGTTTGTTGAATACAATCAGCAGCATTGTTAGCCCAAGTCCAATGATTAGATAACTCCATTGAATATCGTGGTTGTAGAATATGGCAATTACGATAACAGCTCCAAGAACATCTACAAGGGCAAATGCTAATAAAAATATTTTGAGAGCAAGTGGTACTCTTTTGCCCAATAGCGATAATACACCTAAAGAAAAAGCTATATCGGTTGCCATAGGTATTCCCCAACCTGCCATAGCATTCGGATTTTTATTTACTATCAGAAATAAAACAGCAGGGATAATCATTCCTCCAATAGCAGCAGATATTGGCAAAGCCGCCTGTTTGAACGATGATAATTCACCGGCGATCAATTCGCGCTTTATTTCAAAGCCTGCAACAAAAAAGCCTAAATCAATTGAAAGGTGTGTTTCCCAAAAATGATGATAGGTTTCACCAAAACCTGAGTTTGTCCAAATTAGTGTACTAGAGTAGCAGCAAGCAGAATAAGGCCGACTGAGGCTTCAATTTTAAAAAAAAACGTTGAATAGGTTGTATTATGTTCTCAATAAGAGATTGATTTTTACCAGCCATGGGTGAGAATATTAGTGTTTAAGAATTCTTGGTGTAATTAGTTAATTATATGTTGATTCATAACAACTAATCTCACTACTTGTTTATTGTTTATTGGTTCTTATGAAATGAAAAAGATGGGATTCAGAAATACAACTGTACCTGATTACTTTTTAAGGTATTGTTTGAACTTATCACTCATTTTAAAGTAGGTATACCTGTCAGAATGAATTCCTGATGCTGTTACTGTTTGTCCGTCAACAAGGTAGGTGCTTTGTTCTCCGACAATCCTCGAGAAATAAATATCGAAGGTTTTATTGTCTTCAACCAGTATTAAATGCGATAAGTTGTCATCAAAGTCAGAAGCAAGGTTAACATGGCATAAAGGACAGTGAATTTCAAGAACTTCCTTATCATCAATTTCAAAATGGCGATGTTTTATACTTGAATAGTTACCAACTTCCGGGTGTAAAAGCAGCAGTCCACTGGTTTTGGACTTATTTTTAGCCACCAATATGATAAAATCGCCAACTTTAACATAACCATGGCATTTGGGGCAGTAGTATTCTTTATCCATAGCTATTGATTTTTAAGACATTATAAGTTACGATTTTCCTGCAATTTTTTAGTGGTTTGAACAAAAAAAATGATATTTGCCGGTGATTTTCATCACCACTTTTTTGCAGTTAATCAAAATGAGCCTGATAAATGATAACCTTCAGGAAAAATAAAATGTATAAGTACTTGTTAACTAAAGTTTTGATATTGTTTATCTGTTTATAAAGCGTTAATAACTTTAACCAATGCGCATACTTAGTTTTTATATCTTCGCTTCAGCTTTGAAAATGAACAACATAGCAAGTTTAAAGAATAGTGCCCTTAACTTAATCAATAAATACCGATGAAAAGATATATTTTCTTTGTAATCATTGTTTTTCTACCATTTTTTGTTTGGTCGCAATCTTATGATATTTATTCGGGAGACTGGAATGATCCAGCTAATTGGAACCCTGATCCTGGATTAACTGTCACTGTTGATGGAGATTTGGATGGAGGTGATGATTTTGTTACTCAACAGGAAGTTACAATTACAAGAACAGGAGATATTACAATTCATGGTGGTTGGCTTTTTGCACCTACATCTTTAGATATTAACGGAACACTTGAAGTTAATGGTACCTTTACAACAGGTGCATATGCATATATTGATGTGTCTCCAGGCGATACTTTATTTGTAGATGGAGACCTAAATTTGGTTGGAGGTGCAATGGAGGTCCAACCTAATGGTGTGGTTATAATTACAGGTAATTGTAATCTGGAAACTGCAGTTGTTGATATATTCGGAGATTTCATAGTATTGGGTGATTTAAATATGAATGATGCAGGCGGAAGTATTCGAAGTGATGGAAATCTTGTAATAGCTGGAGATTTGGATATTCAAGGGAATAGCCCTGTTATAATATTTGGAGATTCCGATGGTAGTGATAACTTCTTTGTCATTGGTGATAGCTCCTCCATTTCCATTGAAAATCCGGGATTAACTGAAATTTGTAGTTGGGATGATCCTTGTGATGTGAATTATGGTGATATTGATGATTTTCTATTAGAGGATCAGGATTTATTGGATTTAGTAAATGAATTAATAAATGAGCACGTTTGTACAACAGGCATTTCTGCTGTAGTTACTAATCCTACTTGTGTCGGGGGTAGTGAGGGTTCAATTAACTTAACGCTCACTGGATATTCAGCAAGTGCAACAATTACCTGGAGTAATGCTTCCTGGACTGTTGATTCCTTGCAGGAAGATATAAATGGACTTATTGCTGATAGCTATCATGTTGAAGTAGTGGAAGGCTTATGCTCTCATAGCGCTGATTATACTGTTAATGATGGATTGTTGACAGCACCATTAGCCCCAGTTGCAACAGCTGGTACAGCAGCAGCCTGTGGTCAGATAACTTCGAACTGGAATTCTTCAGCAGATGCTACAAGTTATCG
>JAFGIP010000031.1 GCA_016929525.1 Bacteroidales bacterium | reverse complement strand
AGCATTTATTTGAATTAATTCATTATTCAGAACCGAAACATAGAATTTAACATCAATTGGTTGTGCATGATCTGACATGTAGGAAACCTTAAAAGGCACTTTTTTGTAGGAATCTAAAAGTGTAAATCCATTTTTTGTATAGTAGCCTACTGATAAATCAAGATTTCTGATAGTCTGCTCTAATACGGGAGATGACTGAATTACCCATACCTCATTTTGAAAGTTGTGATTTCTTCCGAAAAGGCTGCTGTTTAGGAAATCATTCACATCCCTGTTTGAATTTCCCCTGACTTCTTCCTTAATAAGAACTGACGCAGTAATTTCATAAACAGGTTTCGCAAAGTGATTGATCAGATATGCTATAAAGAGTGCAAAAAGAACACACAAAATAAAAATCTTGTAGTGACGCATAAACAGGTCAGCCAGTTTTCTAAGGTCGCTTTCTTCCTGAACATTTAAGTTGTGAGTCCGGTGCATCATTCAAATTCCGAGTGTTATTTCATTACATTATATATCAATAAGCCTGCAGTGATCGTTGAGAAAAATACTGAGAAAGGGAACTGGCGCATTCCCCAGAATTTATTCCTTAGGGGCTTAATATATACAATATCGTTAGGTCTTAGATTATAATAATCTGAGGTCAGTATATTCGATTTAGTAAGATCCATGTTAATCCTTGAATTTATTCCTTTTTGGTTTCTGATTAGAATTGCCTGAGTTCGATTTCCATATTCGGTAATGTCTCCAGCAAGGCCAAGGGCATCAAAAACAGAAAGTTTTTCCTGAGAAAAAACATAATGTCCGGGATTACGAACTTCCCCAAGCACTGACACATATCTGTTTACCAGTTTCACTGAAACATCAGGCTGATTGAGAATGTTGTTAAGGGAATCTTTTATTAATTCACTTATTTCCGATATTGTTTTTTGTTCTACAGGTATTTTCCCAATAACAGGTACAAACAGAAATCCTTCCTTGTCAACTGTGTAGGAAAGCAGTGATGCGCCGTAAGCTCCCAGAGAGCCAGTATATCTGTATTCCTGGCCGATATTTGAAAATATATTTAAATCTGCATCATCAAGACTGTTAATACGTATAAAAAGCTCATCATTAGGCTTTAACTTGTAATCCTCATATTCGGCCTCATTGAAAACTTTTATGTCTTTATTTCTATCCTGCAGATACTCAACTTTTCTCTGAGTTACGCAAGAAGAAATAATCAGGATTGAAATGCTAAAAATTAAATATTGAGGGATTCTAATTAAGATAAGGGATTTCCTGGATTTTAACATGCCTGTGTCAAGTTAGTTAGTTCATTTTGAATGGTGCTAATTTAAGTGAATTAAAGGAAAAAACCTTTTACACGGTATTATATTTAAGCGCTCAAAATGTTGACAGGTGATAAGGTGTTGATATATAGGGTAGTTATTATCTAACAACCTATGATCATCCGGCTGTTTTCCTTCAGGATCATAATGGATACTCTTAAAAGCAGGTAAGAAAGAAATGTTACTAAAGCAAGAAACAGAAAATAACTAAATATTCCTAAAGACCTCAGAAAGCCTAATCCCAGAAAAGAAATAATCCCGGAAACCAGATGGATAACATACATATGAATGAAATATATCCCAAAGCTATATTTTGCTAAAACCTCTAAGATTGGAGCTTTCAAATGATCATGCCTTATCATCAGAGCAAGCACTATGTAACACAGGATTATCTTTTGAAACAGACTGACAGACTTGACATTACTAGAATAAATAATATATGAAGCAAAAAAGAAAAGAATCAGGAGAAAGTGCCAGTATTTTATGATAACCTTTCTAACCTGTGAATAATATTGGCTGCTGAAAGCTCCAAGCAAATAAACAGGAAGGTAATATAAAAAAGACTGGAACGGATTGCTGTTGTAGGCAGGGCGTCCCACCACAAATGCAATAATGGTAATAACAGGTATGCTATAATATGCTCCGGGGTTGTTTGCAACAAAACGAAAAGCAGGAGCTAAAAGATAGAAAATTATCATCATCGGTATAAACCAGAAGTGATACCATTGACTTCCTGTTATTTCCAATAATATAATATCTGTAATTACGGATTTATTCATTAACCCGGTGTCATAGATCCAGGATTTCTCAATGAAGTTGAAATCAAGTATCATGAATAAGACCGCAGGTGCTGACATAATAAGGTAGGGGCTTATCACATACTTTATCTTTTTCTTCAGATATGATTTATAGGAAAACTGAGGTAATAGGTGATTGAACAAGTACCCGGAAATAAATATAAACAGAATAGTGCAATCTACTAATAATGTTCTCAGCACTTTAAGGCAGACTGAATGGTCTTCCCAGCTAACCAACCGAACTGTCATTGAATGATAGGCTACGATGATTAAAATAGCAATGCCTCTGAATTTATTTATAAAGTTTAAAAAAGGTATTTTACCCACCTTATTAGCAATTGATTATCTTATATTAAGCGTATTATCCAATCTGTCAAGAAGCTCACCTGATTCAGATGTAGTAACTTTTCTTATGTATAAGTCATTTTTCCCTTTAAGGAAATCAAAGTCTGATTCGGTAAAGATCCTTATTTGTTTAGGATACTCAAAATAATGTAAATTTCTCCAGTTGACCAGCCCCCTTATTTCTTTTTCCGGCCCCCCGGCTACCGTTTTTAGTCGATATTCAGAATTTAATACTATAGTATGAAAATAGAGTTCGTCAGGACATAAAGCGTATTTGAACCATCTGTTGAAACGAGGATGATGATCATGAAATTCGGTAATATATTTTGCACAGGAATTGGTTAACGCCCATTGAGCACTCCCGTAAAAAACGTCATAATTTTTGACATCATATATTCTACCGTTTCTTAGATTAATTCTTAAAATATTATTTAGGTTGTTATAAATCCTGTATAATATATTCCTGTTGTCGAAAAACCATATTTGCCTGCATTTTTGAGTGAAATACCTGTCTTTGGATTCTGAAATATTGCATCCTCTTATAAATTCGATTTCATTGTTTTGAGAAAAAAAATTTATTATCTGTGTCGGGGATTTTAAAATATAATCTAACCCTTGCAAAAGCACATATCTGTCATGGCTTTTTTTCAAAGCCTTTTGCAGCAATACCATGGTCGCTTCAACTAATGACCATCCCCCCCAGTAACATTTAATCCGTTTCTCAATAAAAAACACATTCGGATAATGTTCAAGACCATTACTGAAGATCGACTCATCAACTCTTAAGTCAATATGAATAAAAACATCAGAAAATTGAGATAACACCCTTACCAGTCTTTTAATATGCTCTGGATCTTTATGTGCCAGGATGAGATGTGCTATTTTCAAGATTACTTATGGTTATATTTTGTAATTGATGTTTGAGTATAATATTTTGAGCAATATTTTATAGCAGAAAATTTTCATAGAAATATAACATTTTATTTAAATCGAGCCATTTCAAATCTGATTAACACTTGAGACAGTTTGTATCTTTTTAGGCATAGGGAAGCAGATTATAATGTTGTCAAATGTATTTATAATTGAAGATTCAGAACTCTGGACTGAATTAAAACTAATAATCCAGCATGATCGGCTCAATTCCTTAAATACTTTGGGAAATGAAAATAAACTAGT
>JAFGIP010000030.1 GCA_016929525.1 Bacteroidales bacterium | reverse complement strand
TATAAATGTGATATATGCGGTTTCTGGCATCTTACAAGTAAGGAGAAGTGATGCCTGAACTTTTGTATAATCTATCAATCAAAGACATAAACGTCTTCTTCCGTCCAGATGTGGCCAATTCGTTCTTGCTTTAATTTCATAGCAACTTAATCCGGAGGAAAGAATGTCGATCGATTCCGCCCCGAACCGGGTAAATCCAATGACTTTTACCAGACAGATCTATTCCGATTATTATTTATTCATATTTTAGTGACTGAGTGGGATTAACTCTTGCCGCTTTCAAAATATGATAACTTATTGTAGTCAGAGCTATTCCGAGAGCAATGATAAGACCTGTAAAAAAACTAAAAACTCCGGGATTTATCCTGAAATAGAAGTTTTCGAGCCATCTGACTGTAATGAAATATATGAGAGGCCATGCAATAAGTGCCGAAATTGAAATAAGAATAATAATTTCTTTAGATATCACGAAGAATACTTCGTATACAGATGAACCCATTACCTTTCTTACGCCAATCTCCTTTGTACGTTGTTCAACCGTGTAAGCTGTCAAACCAAATAATCCCAGCACAGCGATAAAGATCGCCAGAATCGAAAATATTACCGAAAGTTTCGCATTCTGTTTTTCCTGTCTGTACATTTGTTCAAAATCCTCATCTATAAAAAAATACTGCATGGGAGCATCAAAGGTAAATTCTTTCCAGTGTTCATTTATATCAGCGATTGTCCTCTGATAGTTTTGTGCAGAAATTTTTGCCGTTACAAATCCCCAGACGTTCTCATTTCCTTTGTAAAGAAAAATATAAGGTTGTATTGGATTGCGGAGTGATTCAAAATTGAAATCTTTAACAATACCTATTACCGGCAAATATCTGATTTCACCGTCAGGTGAAGGTTGAATAATTCGTGTATTCTCAATATCAGCTATTCCGAAATTCCGTGCTGCACTCTCGTTTATCAGGCATGCATTACGGTCTGTTGTATAACTTCTGTCAAAACCGCGTCCCTTAACAAGTGTCATTTTATAAGTATCGATAAAATTGTAGTCAATCCAGTTAGTTGTCATTATGAAGGATTCCTCCTGCCGGCCTTCAATTCCATAACCGCTTGTATAGGTATTATGACCCGGAACTGCGGTTGAACCGGCAATATTTATTACTCCGGGGATCTTTTTTACGGCATCCGTGAAAGCTTCAACGCGTGATTCAAGTGACTGAGCCCTGTTTATAACAAGCACCTGTTCTTTGTTGAATCCCATATCCTTGTTCAGCATATAAGATATCTGCCTGTACATAACCATTGTTCCTGTTATAAGGAGGATTGATATTGCAAACTGAAATACTACAAGTATTCTTCTTAAAGATACATTTTGCATACTCCCTTTAATACTACCTCTTAAAACGTCAACAGGATTGAAGGAAGAAAGGTAAAATGCGGGGTAGCTTCCTGACAGAATGCCCACCATTATTGTGAAAACCAGTAAGCCGGGAATAGTATACCATTGTGCAAGCAGATTAAGTTCAAGTTGTGTTCCGATAAGGTTATTGAAATATGGCAGAGCCAGCAAGATGATTATTATGGGTAACAGTAATGCAATAAAGGACACAAGAATTGATTCGGTCATGAACTGGTAAATAAGCGTTCTGCGTGAACAACCTCCGACTTTCTTTATCCCTACTTCCTTTGCCCTTCTTGAGGCCTGAGCTGTGGCAAGGTTCATGAAGTTAATTGCAGCAATTAAAATTACCAGAATGGATATACTTGTGAAAATATATAAATATTTAGGATCTGCTGCCGGCTTGTACTCCTGCTGGATTGATGGATCGAGATGAATATCAGTGAGTCTTTGGAGAGCAAAATTGTATTCATTCCCCTGGCGCATGAAATCCTGAATCGATATTCCCATTGCCTGTCTTAGTTCAGGTCCGACATACTTCTCAACCATGGCAGGAATCTTATCAGCTAGCATACCATAGTCTGAATTGGATCTGAGAAGAAGATAGGTACTTAAAGTGTTGTTAAGCCAGATAGTGCTGTTTGCAACAGGCATAGTCATGAATGATACCAGGATATGTGCATCAAAATGTGATGTTCCGGGAATATCTGACATTATTCCTGATATAATATACCTGCCGGTATCATCACCCAGACTTATTACCTTATCAACAGGATCCTCATCCCCAAAGATCTTTGTTGCCATTGATTCTGTGATCACGGCTTTCCCCGGGGAGTTAAGAACGTTATCAGGATCTCCTGTGATCAGAGGAATTGAGAAAAATTTGAAAAATGATGAGTCAGCGATGCCAGTTTCATAAATCATTTAAAATCAGTGCATAATGCAACCGGCACTCTAAAGAAGTGTCAATTTTTTATACAGAAAGTGCATAAATATTAGTCATAGTAATTTAAATATCTGATCTTTCTGCCAGAGACTAAAAAGGTTTGAATGTGATTTATACAGAGAACTTGTATTAAACCACAATAACCGGGCGTTATTTAAGAAAAGCCGCACTCTGTGGTGCTTCGTGGTTATAATCTGAGGAGCGTACCGGATTCGAAGCAGTTAATTATCTGTCAACGGAAACAGTTTCTCAGATCTTGGCGCCCCGCATCCTGTGCATTCAGCATCATACCAGCTCATAGG
>JAFGIP010000003.1 GCA_016929525.1 Bacteroidales bacterium | reverse complement strand
TTCCTTTGCTTATCCCCTCCCGGGAAAAGCGGCTGCAAATGTATATGCTTTTTTCCTTTTTTCAATAACTTTTTGCAATCTTTTTTTTCGATTAATTGATAACCCTTTAAAAATCTGCATTTTTTAGATTAAAATCCGCGTCGCAATTTTCAAATCCACCTTCAGCCAAATACATTCATACGAAAAAAGAATAAATTACTCAAGGTTTTTTTACCAACAGATATGAATGTAAAGGGATTAAATAAGTGCGAATTGCGAACTGTAAAAATACAAAATTGTTTCTTTTTCTAAAACATATTTTCATCTTTAGAAGAATATTGATCTTAAATTTTAGGTTACATTGAATATATTCGCACTTAAATTAATAAACAGAACAAACAGTCTTGAATAATTTATAAGATATTTAAGTTCTGTAATATAAAGGTCTTAAATTTAAACTAAGAGTATAACGATCTTACAACAATGAATGATTCCCTGGTTATTATACCGACTTATAATGAGATAGATAATATCGAAAAGCTAATCAGAAAAATTACTGAAATCTCTGATTATGATATTTTAGTCGTTGATGATAATTCTCCGGATGGTACTGCTAATATTGTAAAATCTTTACAGGATTCATACAATAACAGACTGTTTCTGGAAGAAAGAAAAGGAAAGCTGGGACTAGGGACTGCTTATATAAAAGGTTTTAAATGGGCACTTGAAAAAGGTTATGAGTTTATTTTTGAAATGGATGCTGACTTCTCACACAATCCGGAAGACTTGCTACGATTAAGAGAAGCATGTGTTTCGGGAGCCGATGTTGCTATTGGTTCACGATATAAATCTGGTGTGAATGTAGTAAACTGGCCAATGGGAAGAGTACTCATGTCTTATTTTGCATCGGCTTATGTAAGAGTTATTACCGGATTACCGGTTATGGATACGACGGCTGGTTTTAAGTGTTACCGTAACAGGGTTTTAAAAAATATTGATCTTGAGAAGATAAAGTTCAAAGGCTATGCTTTCCAGATTGAAATGAAATTTACAGCCTGGAAAATGGGGTTTCAGATTGAAGAAGTTCCAATAGTCTTTACCGACCGAAGAGTTGGAGTATCTAAAATGTCAGGGGGAATTTTTAATGAAGCTTTTTGGGGGGTAATTAAGCTGAAACTAATCAGCTGGTTTAAGAAATATCCAAAATACAATCATGCATGATCTCCTGATTAAAAATGCAACTATTGTAAATGAGAACCATCGCTTTGAGGGAGCTGTAATAATTAATGGCGGTAAAATTACTTCCGTCATTAAAGGTGAATGCAACCTTAAAGCAAAGAAAATAATTGACGCCCGGGGCCTGCTGCTGCTTCCCGGTGTCATTGACGACCAGGTACATTTCAGAGAACCGGGGCTGACCCATAAAGGAGATATTTACTCTGAATCCAGAGCAGCTGCAGCAGGTGGTATTACCAGCTTTATGGAAATGCCTAATACTAACCCACAAACGACATCCCAGGCTGAACTAGAAAAGAAATTCAAACTCGGTGCTGAGAGATCATTGGTAAATTATTCATTTTACATAGGGGCTACCAACGATAATATAGAAGAAATTCTTAAAACAGATAAGAAAAAAGTTTGTGGTATTAAGGTTTTTATGGGATCATCAACCGGTAATATGCTTGTAGATAATCCGGAAAGTCTGAAAAATATTTTTTCACAAGCTGAGCTTCCGGTTGCTGTGCATTGTGAAGATGAAAGTATTGTACAGGCTAATTTAAAATCATATAAACATAAATACGGAGAACAAATTTCTTTCAGGTATCATCCTGAAATAAGAAGTGAAGAAGCATGTTATGCTTCTTCCTCATTAGCAGTAAACATGGCAAATAAATATGGGACACGTTTACATATACTGCACATTTCTACTGCCAAAGAGCTTGATCTGTTCACATCGGGCGGAAATCTAAGAGATAAACAGATCACATCGGAAGTCTGTGTCCATCATTTGTGGTTTAATGAAAAAGATTATGAAAAGTACGGAGCCAGAATTAAATGGAATCCTGCTATAAAAAAACATTCAGACCAGGAAGGTTTGTTAAAAGGTGTTATTGAAGACAAAATCGATATAATAGCTACTGACCATGCACCACATACTGTTGAAGAAAAGAATAATCTTTATTTTTCAGCCCCGTCGGGTGGGCCTTTGGTGCAACATTCTCTGGTTGCAATGCTCGAGATGCATCGCAATGGTAAAATTTCGCTGGAAAAAATCGTTGAAAAAATGTGTCATTTTCCGGCAGAAATTTTTCATGTATCTGAAAGGGGTTATATAAGGGAAGGTTACTGGGCCGACATTGTGCTTGTCGATCCGGCGGTAAAATGGACAGTACACCGCAACAATATATTATATAAATGTGGCTGGTCACCATTTGAAGGATATGAATTCAGATCGGCAGTGCATTCCACATTTATAAATGGTTCACTGGTTTATGACCAGGGTAAGATAATTGAAGCAAAAGCCGCAAAAGCTCTTGAATTCGAGCGCTAATATCTGCAAGTATTTAATTAGAAGAATATTCTTTATCTTTAGTAAAAAAGGTTTAAAATGAGACAGTCATATATTTTTTATGCGTTTTTATTATTGATTAGTATATCATGTAAACACACAAATAAAAAGATTACAGATGCTATTATAATTAAACAGGATTCTATATACGGCGAATTGATTGCCGATACTATCATTTATGACGTAGTAATTCGAAACCCTGACCAGGATGATTTATGGGAAACTGAAAGGCTTAAATTATTACAACATTCAAGATTAGTTGACAGCCTTTTCAAAATGGTTTATGAAGAAAAAGTTACAGCCTATGATTTTTTTACAAACAAAGTAATGAAAGTTATGGATGTTAAAAAAATGGAACAGGAAGAAGGCTTTACAAGGGATAAAATTGGAAAGATTCAATTTACTGAAAGGTGGTACTTTAGCTCGACCAACGGGCTGTTTCAAAAAGAAGTTATCTCTGTTGTCCTTGGATATGAAGTTGAAGATGATAATGGTTTTATAAGAGGTTATAAACCTGTATTTAAACTGTTTCTTAATCATTAGTATTGATCAACCCTGTTTCATCACAGAAATAATTTCCATAATTTTGCATGCCAGTTAAACTAACTATATTTTTTCTATGTTGACAATTGAAAAAATCGGTGGTACATCAATGAGTAAATTTGGAGATGTACTCACAAATATTATAATAGGAAACCGTAACGATTTTGATCTTTATAATCGTATATTCGTAGTTTCTGCTTACTCCGGGGTTACCAACTGGTTGCTTGAACATAAAAAGAACAACAAACAGGGAGTGTACAAATTATTTGTCGAACATGCCGGTTTTAACAGGGCATTACAAGAGGTTCTGACAAAGCTAATTGAGATTAATAACGGATTCAAAGACCTGAAGTTAGACCTTGAGGCCGCCAATAATTTTATTACAAATCGCATTGTGCAAGCCAGAAACTATTTGAATAGTCTTGCCGATGTACTTGCAACAGGTTATATAAATCAGAATAATATTCTTCTTGCAGCACGTGAAATTTTAGCTTCCATTGGTGAAGCGCATTCTGCATTCAATTCTGCTAATATTCTTGAGAATCATGGAATAAATGCTACGTTTGTTGATCTGTGTGGTTTTAACGATTCAGAATTTTTAACTATCGACGAACGTATTCATAAATCATTCAAAAACATCGATTATAGCAAAACCATACCTATAGTAACAGGATATACAAAAGGGACAGAGGGTATTATGCGGGAATTCGACAGAGGATATTCAGAAGTAACTTTCAGCAAAATTGCTGTAGATCTCAAAGCAGATGAGGCTATTATCCATAAGGAATTCCATCTTTCTTCAGCTGATCCGAATATTGTTGGCATAAAAAAATCAATCCCGGTTGGTTTAACTAATTATAACGTTGCTGATCAGCTTGCCGATCTGGGAATGGAAGCTATTCATCCAAAAGCTTCCAAACCACTTGAAATTGCAGGCATAAATATCCGAATAAAAAATACATTCGAACCTGATCATCCGGGAACAGTTATCTCAAAAACATATATTGGTGAAAAATCGAAGGTTGAAATAATATCAGGTACAGATAAGGTAGTTGCCATTGAAGTTCACGACCCGTCCATGGTTGGCGAAGTGGGTTTCGATCTTAATATTATGGAAACATTTAAAAAGTACGGAGTCAGTTATATACTTAAATCAACCAATGCCAACAGTATAACGCAGGTAATCTGGGAGAAAGATTTAAATAAGGAAATGATAAAAGAACTGCAAGACAATTTCCAGGAAATCACTATAAAGGAAGTTGCCCTAGTATGTGTTCTGGGCACCAACATCGCACAACCCGGGATTTTAGCCAAAGCCAGCACGGCTCTTGCCAATAAAAAAATAAATATTGAATGTTTCTCTCAATCGTTAAAGCAGGTGAATATGCAGTTTGTTATTCAGCGAGATCAGTATAAAAAAGCGATCGTTGTTATGAATGATGTTTTGTGTGCAACCAAATAACACTTATTAATAATTAGTTTCAGCCTTTATCTTTGACCAACATCTGAATAGTGGTCCGACTTCTTTGTTCAAGAACCAGTTCCTTATTCACAATCACCCTGTTTATCGTTTCCGTGTCATAGTAACGGATGGTAATGAGTTCCAGATCTTTTGTAACTGATACCTGAAATTTTTGCTTTAATTCATTAATGATTTGTTCTAGAAGTGATTTATCGTTGTTAACACAAACACTGAAATGTACTGCAGTATTTTGCATGATATTTACTTTTAGTCCAAATTTGGAAAAGACTGCAAAGATATCCTGCAGATTATCTTCGGCAATAAAACTTAGATCGGTTGGGAATATATCGATAAGAACCTGATCCATTTTAAAAATGAAACAAGGTATAAGTTCCTTATAATGTGTTTCGCCCACCAGTGTCCCTTTTGCATTGGTTTCAACAAAGGATTTTACCCACAGCGGAATTTTTTTCTGTTTTAACGGCTGAATGGTTTTAGGATGAATTACACTGGCTCCGTAAAAAGCAAGTTCGACAGCATCGGTATATGACAATGAGTCTAATTTAACCGTATTATCAAACCACTTTGGATCGGCATTTAATACCCCTGGTACGTCTTTCCAGACAGTGACACTTTCAGCATCTAGAAAATATGCCAGTAATGCTGCTGTATAGTCCGACCCTTCCCTTCCCAATGTGGTAGTCAGATTATTTTTTGTAGACCCAATAAATCCCTGGGTTACATAAACATGGTTCCCCAATGTGTTAAAAGCAGAACGTACCATTTCTGCCGATGTTTCAAAGTCGACCTTTGCCTCACGGTAATTTTCATCAGTTTTCAGAATTTTTCTAATATCGTACCATTCACTTGAACAACCTGATTCATTCAGATATGCATTAACAATTGTTGTTGAAATAATTTCACCATAAGATACAATCTGATCGTATTCAAAATTATATGTCATAGTAGGTTCATCTGACAGTTTCTCATAAAGCTTATCAAAAATCTTTTGTAGTTGTTCTATTATTTCACTTTCCTTTCTAAATAGATCCTTTACAATATCAAAATGAAAAGAAAACAATTTATCAACGCTTTCCCGCAAACTATTATCATGATCAAAATATTGTCTGAGAATTTTTTCCAAAGCATTAGTAGTTTTTCCCATTGCTGATATTACAACCACCAAAGGTCTGTCAGACGATTTAACAATATCTGCCAGATTCCTTACAGAAGCAGCATCTTTTACCGAAGCTCCGCCGAATTTATATACCTTCATTTGTCGGGTTATTAGTATATACATAAAATTAAGCTACGCCTGACACAATTACAAGGTTTATTATAAACCTCTGCTAGCTTTTGGAATAGATAAAACAATATCCGATTTTTGTTGCCCATTTGAAGATGTTTTTGTGGCAACAGAGTTAAAAAAGTTTAAAAATATATACGAATCACATCCTTTATATAATTCATTAATTGAAAGTATTAAGAATAAGGATGATGGGAAAATTCATTTGAAGGGACTTTCAGGATCTTCAGCATCACTTTTAATCTCTAAAATAATTTATGATCTTCAGAACTATAACATTTTTATTTTATCCGACAAAGAAGAAGCAGCATATTTTTACAACGACTTACTTAGCTGCACCGGCAGTGACAGCATCATGTTTTTCCCATCGTCCTATAAACGAACAATACAGTATGAACAAACTGATAACGGAAATATTATTCTAAGAACTCATGCATTAAACAAAATCAGTGCATATTCTTCAGGTTTACTAGTATTGGTTACCTACCCCGAAGCACTGGCAGAGGCGGTAATCGGAAAACAACAGCTGCAAAAGGAGACCCTGAATATTACAGCCGGTGAAAAACTTTCAACATCATTTATTAAAGAAGTCTTGGATGAATATCAGTTTGAACTTGTAGATTTTGTTTATGAACCGGGTCAGTATGCCTTAAGAGGAAGTATTATTGATATCTTCTCATTTGCAGAGGAATATCCTTTCCGCATCGATTTCTTTGGCGACGAAGTTGAATCAATCCGCTCGTTTGAAGTTGAAAGTCAGTTGTCGGTTAAAAAATATGGTAAAATAAATATCCTGCCCAACTTACAGGAATATGCGGCCTCTGATATCAACCAGTCTTTTCTGGATTTTACAGAGATAAAACCCTGTATTTGGTGTAACAATACCTCATACCTTTTCGACCAGTTTGAAGAAATTATTAAATACTCCACTGAAAAAAAGCCTTTAATCAGAAAGGAAAAAATAACAAGATTTATATCATTAAATAATTTTATAGAATTTGGTACACAGTGTTTTTATAAAGAAGCAAACCAGTTTTCATTTAATACAAAACAACAGCCTGTTTTTCAGAAAAACTTCAACCTGCTGGGCGACAATTTGAAATTGTTAATTAGCCAGAAATTCGAAACATACATACTTTCTGAAAATGAAAAACAAATTGAAAGACTAAGGTTAATTTTCCAGGATACTCACCAGGGAATACCGTTTAAGGAAATCAACCAGACAATCCATCAGGGATTTATTGATGAAGATCTGAAATTCGCACTTTATACCGACCATCAGATTTTCGACCGTTATCATAAATACAGGCTTCAAAAATATTTTTCAAGTAAAGCTTCAGTATCAATCAATGAATTAAAATATCTCAACCCAGGAGATTATGTAGTACATGTAGATCATGGGGTTGGTAAATTCGGGGGTCTTGAGAAAATCGAGGAGAACGGTAAAATACAGGAAAAAATCAAATTGGTTTATCGTGACAACGATGTGTTGTATGTAAATATTCATTCACTGCATCGTATATCGAAATACAAAGGTAAAGACGATACAGAACCTAAGATTTATAAATTAGGTACGGGCGCATGGCAGAAATTAAAGGAAAACACAAAGCGGAAAGTAAAGGATATTGCCAAAGATCTTATTATGCTTTATGCTAAAAGAAAAGAGCAGGAAGGATTTCAGTTCTCAGCAGATACATATTTACAAGAAGAATTAGAAGCTTCATTCATTTATGAAGATACCCCCGATCAACTAAAAGCCACTGTTGCTGTAAAAAAAGATATGGAATCTAAAATCCCGATGGATAGGCTAATTTGTGGTGATGTGGGATTTGGGAAAACAGAAGTGGCGATCCGTGCTTCGTTTAAAGCAGTAACAGACAGTAAACAGGTAGTAGTTCTTGTACCAACAACGATTCTTGCACTTCAGCATTTCACAACTTTCAGAGAGCGCCTTAAAGATTTTCCATGCAGAATTGAACATATAAGCAGATTGAAGAAACCTGCAGAGCAGAAAAAGATCCTGGCAGATGTTGAAAAAGGTCTTGTAGATATAATAATAGGTACACATCGGCTTTTAGGTAAAGATATTCATTTCAAAGACCTTGGATTACTGATAATAGATGAAGAGCAGAAATTTGGTGTGGCAGCAAAAGAAAAATTAAAGAATTTCAGGATTAATGTTGATGCATTAACAATGACTGCTACTCCTATTCCTCGTACCCTGCAATTTTCATTAATGGGGGCACGTGATTTATCGGTTATTAATACCCCGCCTCCAAACCGAAATCCAATTGTAACAGAGCTTCATACTTTTAATGAGAGTATATTTGAAGAAGGCATTAATTTCGAGGTATCACGTGGTGGACAGGTCTTTGTAATCCATAACAGAATCCAGAATATTTATGAGGTCGAAGCATTGATTAATAAAATTTGTCCGGGTATAAAAACAGCGGTTGGACATGGACAATTAGAAGGTTCTAAGCTGGAGAAGGTCATGATCGATTTCATGAATGGCGACTATGATGTACTGATTGCGACATCAATAGTTGAGTCGGGACTGGATATACCAAACGCAAATACCATTTATATTAATGATGCCCAGAATTTCGGTTTAAGTGATCTACATCAACTGCGAGGGAGGGTGGGTCGTTCGAATAAAAGAGCGTTCTGCTATCTTATTGCACCACCTCTCGTGTCAGTCTCATCCGAAGCAAGAAGAAGATTAAAAGCAATAGAAGAATTTTCTGATCTGGGTAGTGGGTTGAATATTGCACTTCAGGATCTCGATATTCGTGGTGCAGGAAATATGCTTGGTGCCGAGCAAAGTGGGTTTATTGCAGATATAGGGTTTGAAACCTATAACAGGATACTTAACGAGGCACTGCTTGAATTGAAAGCCGCTGAATTTAAGGATCTTTTCCTTGATGAAGAGGTAAGAGAAGCTGTATTAGAAGAAAAGGACCAGAATTATACCTCAGACTGTATAATAGATACAGATCTAGGAATTCACATCCCCGAAACTTATGTTTCAAACATTTCAGAACGTATCCGATTGTATCGCAAATTAGACTCAATAGAGACAGATGAAGAACTTATAAATTTCAGAAATGAAATAACAGACAGATTCGGACCTATACCACCTGCAACAGAAGAACTTCTTAAAGTAGTTCAGTTAAGATGGCTAGCACAAAAACTCGGATATGAAAAAATTATTATTAAAAACAATAAATTCATTGGTTATTTTACCAGTAATCAGAATTCTTCATTCTATAGTTCGCCTGTTTTCCAAAATATTCTGACTTTTGTACAGCAGAATGAAATGAAATGCAGAATGAAAGAAGGTGCAGATAAACTGACTTTAACTATCGAAAATATAACAGATATAGATCAGACATACCGTTTAATGCTGGATATGAACTCAACCTGGAAATTATAACTTTATGTTTTTTTAAGAATATTATGAATCTGGTTATTGATATCGGTAATTCAAAAACAAAGCTTGCGCTGTTTCGTGATGATGAAATTGAATCAGTATCAGCATTTGATACCGATTCGGCACAGAAATTAAAGCAGGAGTTAAAAAAGCTTAAAAAAGTAAATAAATGTATTATATGTTCTGTATCAGATTATCCTGTTCTACTTAAATCATTTGTTGAGTGTAATGATATAAAAACATTGGAATTGAATTCGTCAACACCATTGCCATTCAAAAACAGTTACAAGACTAAAGAAACACTGGGGAAAGACAGACTTGCTGCAGTTGCCGGTGCTTACAAGCTGTATCCAAATCAAGATGTCCTTGTAATTGACGCAGGAACCGCCATAACATTTGATCTCTTAACAAATGAAGGTATTTATAGTGGAGGTAACATTTCTCCGGGGCTTAATACACGATTCAATGCCCTGCACAAATTCACATCAAGGCTTCCTCTTTTAAATCCATCCAAAACAATGAATTTCCTTGGAAATACAACTGAAGAGGCAATTATTAATGGAGTACAAAACGGATTAATATTTGAACTTAATGGTTATATCGAAACACTTATAAGTGATCATCCCGAACTTGTTGTCATACTGACTGGAGGAGACGCTCAATTTTTTGATAATAAACTAAAAAAACCCATCTTTGTTGATTCAAATTTGACTCTTAAAGGACTTAATTTCATCTTAGAATACAATGCGCAGACGTTTTAAGGTTATTTTTATTGGATTATTACTAATTCCATTTTCAATATTTGGTCAGAATTATATTAATACTCCTTATTCAAGATATGGGATCGGAGATCTTATGAATACAGGGTTAAGTTATAACCGTTCACTTGGTGGAAGTTCAATTGCATTACGTCCGCTTAATCAAGTTAACTATTTGAGTCCTGCATCTTATACATCTCAAGACACTATGTCTTTCCTTTTTCAGGCTGGTATTGCAGCTCGCAGTTCATTACTTGTTACCGATATAGATGAAGACAGAACAAATAATTCGAATATCGAGTATCTACTAATCGGATTTCCAATATCGAAATGGTGGAAATTCAGTGCAGGAATTGTCCCATATAGCAGAATACAATACCTATTCAGAGAATATCCTGAAATAACCGATGATATCATTGTAATCGACTACAAGGGTGACGGAGGCTTTAATGAGTTCTACTTCGGAACTGCATTTGAAATAAACGATTACATATCAGTTGGGATCAATGCAGGTTACCTGTTTGGCAAACTTGATAAAAGACGTGAGATTTATCTGCCTGAAATAACAGCTGCAAGTACAATAGTCAATGAAAAATTTATTGCCAGTGACTTTTATTACCGCTTTGGTATACAAGCATATAAAATATTTTGGGAAAAACATCAGTTCATCTTCGGACTAACATACGATACTAAAACTAAAATTGACATTAAACAACAGTCGTTTGAAGGAAGAAACTTCCCATATGGTTACAATCCCGGGATATTTGTCGATACTTTTAATGTAGTGACTGATTCTGTTATGCAGTTACAAATGCCGGCAAAAATTGGAATTGGACTTTCCTATGTTTTAAATGAACAGGTGCTAATGACATTAGAATATTCGCAACAAAAATTTAAAAAAGCATTTGATAAAAACGAATTTAAAAATATTGCAGATTATTCTTCACTGAGATTTGGGGCTGAGTTCACTCCTGTACCCATTACAAACCGGCAAAGAGCAAGTTACATTGAAAGGATGCACTATCGGATCGGAGCTCATTACACCAATACATACATTAAATTTAATAATACTCAGATAACTGACTATGGTATTAGCGTTGGTTTAGGACTACCATGGCGAAACCCAAAAAAATTATATACGTATTCAAACTTTAATCTTACATATGAATATGGAATAAGAGGAACAACAGAAAATCAATTAATTAAGGAAAAATATCATATTATTACTATTGGGTTTACTTTGCATGATTTTTGGTTTCATAAGCCTAAATATGATTAAAAGTATGAGTCATGAAAAATTTATTGTTAAAAAGATTGGTCCTTTCAGCTTTTAGTATTGCTTTATTTTTTACAGTAAATGGTCAGAAAGGAATTGAAGATGGTTCAAAATACGGACACGGCGAGGATAGTATAAGGTGTATCAGAAATCTTTCACTTTATCGCGAATATGTCAAACATAATGATTATAATGTGGCTTTACCCTATTGGAAGATTGTTTTTGATGAATGTCCGAAATCATCAAAAAACATTTACCTGGATGGTGTAAAACTATATCGCTATTTATTAGACAAAGCACAAACAGAAGAAAGAAAAGCTGATCTTATTGATACGCTAATGATTGTCTACGACAGAAGAATAAAATATTTTGGGGAAAAAGGAAATGTACTTGGAAGACAAGGTGTTGATCTGCTTAAATATGGTCGCGATAAAATTGAGTACATAGAACAAGCATACAAATATTTGAACGAATCAATTGAATTAAGAAAAATTAAAACATCACAGGCTGTTCTGGGTAGTTATATGTCTGCATCAATAATTCTTTTCCAGTTCGAAAAACTTGAAGCTGATATTGTTATAAAAGACTATCTGAAAGTTACTGAAATAATTGACAAACTCATTGCTGAAAAACCAAACGATAGCAATCTGACAGGATTGAAAGCAAGCATTGATGAAAATTTTGTTAAAGACGGACCCGGTGATTGTGATAAATTAATAGAATTCTTCTCAAAAGAAATTGAAACAAAACGTGATAATATTGAATTTCTGCGTATGCTAACATCTCTGCTTAGAAACAGAGAATGCACAGAATCTGCACTTTTTTATAATTCGTCAAAAGATCTGCATAAGCTTGCACCAACTTCAGAGTCAGCGTTAAATATTGCTATTCTGGCATTTACATCCGGTAAATATCAGGAGGCTGCAAATTATTATCTGCAAGCCTTAAATCTTGAAGCAATCAATAATAAAAAAGCCGATTACTATTTTGGGTTGGCAGCATGTAACAGTGAGCTGAACAATAAAGTTAAAGCTCGTGAATATGCTCGAAAAGCCAGCAGCATAAGGCCAGACTGGGGTGAACCGTATTTGCTGATCGGTAAGCTATATGCGGAAAGCCTCGATGATTGTAGTTCAAATACATTACCAAAGGCCGTATACTGGGCAGCAGTTGACATGTTTATGAAAGCAAAAATGGTTGATCCGTCAGTTGAAGAAAAAGCTAATCGGAATATTCTTACTTATACAGCCTATTTCCCTAATAAAGAAGAGGCATTCTTTCAGGATGTTACAGAAGGTGAAACATATTCAATAGGATGTTGGATAAATGAAACAACTAAAGCGAGATTTAACGATTAATAATTGCAAAGCGATCAATTTTTTAAGGGCATTGGTAGTACTGATGCCCATTTTGTATTTATCAGGATGCAGTAACGATATTGAGCGTATCAATGAATTGACTGCCGGCCTTGATATACCAAATCAGTCAGGTAAAAATATTGAAGTTCAATATTCCGATTCAGCAAGGTTACAGCTTATTTTTAAAGCTCCGGTAATGGAAAGGTATCTGGATCGTGGAGAGGAAGGACCCTATTATGAATTTCCGGAGGGTATTGAAGTGTATTTCTATGATAATAATGAAGAACTTGAATCAACTATTAAAGCTGGTTATGCAAAATATTTAGAAGAAAAGAATCTTTGGAAAGCAAGCGATAGCGTTGTTGCCAGAAATGTAAAAACACTTGAACAGCTGAATACGGAAGAATTGTTCTGGAATGAAAAAGATAAAAGAGTTTATTCACATGTTTTCACCAAGATCACAAATAATGACGGGGTATTTTATGGCCAGGACGGATTCGAGTCGGACCAGGATCTGAACAATTATGTACTAAAAGGAAGCAGTGGAACTGTTGATGTTGAAGATGAAGAATTTGAGTAATGTGGTACACTTCTTTTTAAATCCCGTAATGAAGATCAATGTAAATTAAATTTCTGAGTCCTAATGGTAATAATGCTATTTTTACATTGAATTATAACACCAGTAAAATTATTGGTAAAATACAACCCGGTATGAAAATTTTATGGCTTATACTGGCTATATTCACGGGAGCACTTGGTATTTATAATCTAATAATAAGAGGATTTGAAAGTGCTTATATGTTTTTAATTATGGCATTATTATCCCTGACATTATTTTATATCAGATATAAACTGGATAAAAAAGTAAAGAAACATAATTAATGCACAATATTCTTATAATATTAATTATGTTGGTATTCAGCGCATTCTTTTCAGGGATGGAAATAGCATATATTTCTGCCAACCGGTTAAGAATGGAAATTGATAAAAAACAGGAACTTTTCGCATCGCGAATTATATCAATTTTCACCGGGAATCCTGGCAAATATCTTACAACCATGTTAGTTGGTAATAACATCGCCCTGGTTGTTTACGGTATTATTATGGCTAATCTGCTTGAACCGTTTATCATCAGTTATATTTCTTCAGATCCCGTTATACTTTTAATTCAGACTTTAATATCAACACTACTGATACTTATTACAGCTGAATTTTTACCAAAAGTTGTTTTTCGTGCTGTTGCAAACCAAACACTCAACATATTTTCAGTACCTGTATTGTTTTTCTATACAATTTTTTATCCGATCACATCGCTAATTACATGGGTATCAGAGTCGATAATAAAGGCAATGCACAAAACCGGAAGTATAAGTTCAAATTCGAAGCAAGTTTTTAATAAAATTGATCTTGCCCATTTAATAAATCAGGCACATTCTCAGGAAACAGAAGAAACAGAAGACGATAATGATCTTAAACTCTTTCAAAATGCACTTGATTTTTCTTCTGTTAAAATACGTGACTGCATGGTGCCCAGAACAGAAATCGTAGCCATGGATGTGCAAAGTACAATTGGTGATTTGCGCAAAACTATCATCGAAACAGGTTATTCAAAGATTGTAATTTATAAAGATTCAATCGACGATATATTTGGTTATATAACAGCCAAAACCCTTTTTAAAAATATTAACTCAATTAATGACAACATAATTGAGACTTCTTTTGTGCCGGAAACCATGTCAGCTAATCGTTTGCTGGAAAAATTAATTCAGGATAAAAAAAGTCTTGCGATTGTTGTCGATGAGTTTGGAGGTATCTCAGGTATCCTTACCATTGAAGACATCCTTGAAGAAATATTCGGGGAAATTGAAGATGAACATGACACTGTTGAGCTTATCGAAAAACAGATTAACAATGAGGAATTTATTTTTTCAGGAAGAATGGAGATAGACTATATTAATGATAAGTACAAAATTAATATACCTGAATCAGAAGATTATGAAACGTTGGCGGGTTTTATCTTTTTTCATTATGAGAATATTCCTGAGCTAAATGAAAGGATTGTTATTGAACCATTTGAAATTAAAATATTAAATGCTTCAAAAACAAAAATTGATCTTGTTCATTTAAAAGTAATCGAGAGCTAATTAAACATGATACAAGTAGTCTGAAACCGATAATATAAGATATTGCTTTTCAGTTATTTGCAAGTCATCCTGAAAATTATCCCACTTTTTCCTTAAAATGTTATTAATTACTATATTCGTAGCCTGATTTTTTATAGGTGCCTGAATATCACATTTGCTCAAAATGCACCAAAATAATTAGCACTAGAAATTGTAAATAAATAAAACGGTTCAAATTAAAATACTTTATCAATGGCAATAATTCAAACCATCAGAACCAGGGCTGGAGTTTTATTAATGGTTGTAGTAGGAGCTGCACTATTTGCTTTTATCATGGGCGATCTTTTAACATCGGGCAGTTCCTTAAACAGAAAATCTCAGACTGTTGTTGCTGAGATCAATAATAAAAAGGTCGGGTACCAGGAATACCAGAAAATACTTACTTATCTTGAAAACATCAGTAAATCCCAATATCAGGTTACTACCCTTAATGAAGAGATGTATGAAAGAATAAGGACTCAGGCATGGCAAGATATACTGCAAGAGTATGTTTTAACGAGAGAACTTGACAAACTGGGCATAGCTGTACCTGATGAGGAATTTTCCGATCTTGTCCAGGGACAAGATCCCCATCCTTATATCAAACAATTATTTCAGAATCCCGAAACGGGAACTATTGACAGATTACAACTTACAAATTTTATCAGACGCATTGGAGAACTCCCGGAAAGCCAGAAGCTGATGTGGTCGTACTACGAAAATCTTATAACTAAAGAAAGATTATTTAATAAATACCAGACTCTGATCAGAAAAGGACTTTATGTAAATAAGCTTCAGGCAGAGGAAAGGGGTATTGAAATGAATACGGCTGTAGATTTCAGTTTTACCCAAAAACCTTATACTGCAATTTCTGACAGCACAATATCTGTTAATGAAGCTGATCTGAAGACGTATTATAAAATCCATAAAGAACAATATAAGCAGGAAGAAACCAGGAACCTTATGTATGTAGCCATCGAAGTTGTGCCGTTTGAAAGGGATTTTCTCGATGCAGAAAACTGGGTAAAAGATATTCTTCCTGATTTCAAAGAAGTAGAAGACGTCAGACAGTTTGTCAATTTTAACTCACCACCTTATAATCCTGCTAATTATAAAAAAGGAGAATTACCTGACACACTGGATGAGTTTATGTTCAATGCTGAAATTGGTGATGTTTACGGTCCTTATTTCGAAGATAATGCCTATAAAATAGCTAAGCTTGCAGAAATCAATTATCTGCCGGACTCGGTGCGTGTAAGCCATATTATGCTTCCCGTTGACCAAAATAATATAATGCAAATGCAAACACTTGCCGATAGCCTGGCAGAGCTTGCCACAAAAGGCTATAGCTTCAGTACACTTGTTGAACAAAATTCTGCTGATATAAGTGCCGGTCCGGGAGGAGATATTGGCTGGATAAAGGAAAATAATAATGCGTATACGCAAATGTTTATCGATAGCTGTTTCTACGCAGAAAAAGAAGATGTTAAAATCACTTATAATGAAAATTCACTTCACATTGTTAAAATTACAGACAAATCGAAACCTGTTAAGAAAGTGCAGGTAGGAATAATATATCGTGAGGTTGAACCTGGTGGACAAACAGACCAGCACTTCTATACAAAAGCGGTTGAATTTGCCAGCAGTGTACATTCAGTTGAAGATTTTGAAACTGTTGCTAAAAATAAGAATCTGACTCTGGTACCTGTATATGACATAAATCCGATGGACAATAACGTACAGGGACTCGAGCAGTCCCGATCAATTGTTCACTGGGCATTTAAGGCTGAAGAAGGAGAACTTATGAAAGATATTAAAAACTATGGTGGCAAATACGTAGTAGCAATGGTTACCAAAGTCAATAATAAAGGTTATACCCCACTCGAAGATATTGAGGAGAATATTAAAGCCGAAGTAATAAAGCAAAAGAAAGCGGAATTAATTATCGATGAAATAAATAACACGGATGCAGCTTCAATTGACGAGTTAGCAGAAAAACTGGGTTTCGGTGTTGAATCTGCCACAGGAATAAGATTTACGACATACTCATTACCAAATGCAGGAAGAGAGCCAAAAGTAATTGCAGCAGCTATCAGTATTGAAGTAAATACTTTATCGGAACCGATTGCAGGTGAGAATGGTGTATATGTTATTTATGTCGATAATAAAAATGAAGAGGGTGCACAATACAATAATGAAGCTTACTTTAAAAATAATATCGAAAGTTCATATAAAGCACGCGCCAACCGTTCAGCTTATGAAACGCTGATTGATATGGCCAATATTAAAGATAACAGAGTGAAATTTTTCTAGGGTGATATAATAACCTGTTACCTTAAAAATAGAAACCCTGTCAGCAGTCGCAACCTGACAGGGTTTCTCTTATCAGACGGCATCCATGCAATTCCTACCCTGTAAGTATACTTCTTACTATTGCTGCTATCTCTTTGCCATCGGCCTTCCCTGCCAGTTCTTTAGTGGCTATACCCATAACTTTACCCATATCGGCAGGTGAGCTGGCTCCGGCTTTTTCAATTATTTTTTCTAAAATTCTTTTAAGTTCCTTCGGAGATATCTTTTCGGGAAGATATTTCTCCAGTACTTCTGCCTCTGCAATTTCTTTATCAGAAAGATCGGTCCGGGACTGACTCTTATATATTTCTGCAGATTCTTTTCGCTGCTTAACAAGTTTCTGAATTATTTTCAGTTCATCCGCATCACTTACCACATGTGAACTGCCTGTCTGCGTTCTGGTCAGAGTAAAAGCCGTTTTAGCTGCCCTTAGTGCCTCAAGAGCTATTTTATCCTTGTTGCGCATGGCATCTTTAAGATCATTGTTAATTTGTTCACTTATTTTCATTGTTTACCTGAATTTAAATTCGGAGAAATAATATCAATTGTAGTATTCCGTGAATATCTGCACTAATCTTTCAGAAGGAATCCCTTTGTCACGATGCAATTTCATTTCCTTCAAAACAGTTTCTGTTGCAACAGGATTCAGACCCATTTTAATCCCAAGGTTTCTGACAAATTCTTCTTCCGATTCATTTGTCTCCTGATCAATATTCATTAAAAGTACCAACCTGTAGAATTGAATGATCCTGTCTGTTTCAAGTTTCGGAGGAATAAAATCAATATACTTTGAAAATATTGATTCTACCTCGCTATTTGATAAACCCAGCCTGCCGGCAATTGTCATAATAAAACTAAACTCCTCATCACGTAAATTCTTATCACTTTTTGCCAGTTTTATGAGTTCTGTTATCAGACTAAGTTTTTCGTTCATCGGTAATTTTATTTTTAGTCGACATTTTCGTGCAGGTACCTGTTGTTATTACTAAGCTTAGTTGATTTATTCTCGTCATCTGATAGTGAGTACTTTGATATTTTTTTCTCTTTTGAAGGCTGCGATTTGTCAAGCTCATAATTTCTGCGCATATATGCCGGTTGGTTTTCCATTTCGTCAATGCTTGATTTAGCCTGTTGGCTGTTAAGGTTCATCTCACAAAGCTTTTCATAAGTCTTTTTAATACTTTTAACTCTTTCAGCTCCCTTTTTCATTTCAGCATTGGAACTTATCTGATGAATTCTTATTCCTTCAGCACTATTTTGACTTTCGTATGGTTCCGTGAGGTCGAACTCTATCTCACGTTGGGTAATAATATTGCTTTCCGTTCTGTTTTTCGATTTAGGTACTTCCTTAACTTTAAATTCAGAAGACTCCATTTCCGAGCTAATATTCTGATCTTCTTTATCGTCTAATGGTATTTTATCAAGTTGTCGTTTACGTACATACAGCTCTGGTATGCTGTTCGTGCTAAAGCCGGTAGCTATTACCGTTACGCTCAGGTATTCACCCAGGTTGGAATCTGTACCGTTACCCCATATCAGATCGGCATCATCACCTGCACAACTTTGAATATAATCGGTTACCTGGCTTATTTCATCCATGGTAATCTCATCATTTCCCGATGTTATATTAATAAGTATGTTTCTGGCACCGTCAATTATATTATCGTTAAGCAAAGGTGAACTCAAAGCTCCTGTAACAGCTTTGACAGCGCGATCTTCTCCTTTTGATTTTGAAGAACCCATGATAGCTACCCCCGAGTTAGTCATAACCGTTTCAACATCGGCAAAATCAACATTGATATATCCGTGTACGGTAATTATTTCAGCGATACCCTTTGCTGCAATTGCCAAAACGTCGTCTGCTTTTGAAAATGCCTCCGACACTTTCAGGTTGCCGTACATTTCCCTGATTTTCTCGTTATTGATAACAAGCAGAGAATCGACATATTTTTCAATTTCAGCAATACCCTCCAGTGCCTGATTTATTCTCCTTTGTCCTTCATTTCGGAACGGGATTGTAACAATTGCAACAGTAAGAATACCAAGTTCTTTTGCTGCCTTGGCAATTACAGGTGCGGCACCTGTGCCGGTCCCTCCACCCATTCCTGCAGTAATAAATACCATTTTGGTATTATTAGCCAGTACATCAATTACCTCGTCGAGATTTTCAATGGCAGCTTCCCTTCCTATTGAAGGTTTATTCCCTGCTCCGCGTCCTTCGGTTAAGGATGAGCCTAGCTGAATTTTTACCTGCACGGGACTGTTTTCCAGTGCCTGAGCATCTGTATTACATACAACAAAATCGACATCTTTTATACCTTGCCTGTACATGTGGTTAACAGCGTTGCTTCCTCCTCCTCCTACACCAATCACTTTAATGATCGATGATTTATTGACTGGCAGTTGAAAATTCATTAAATCTTCTTCCATAGTTATTAAATTTCAATGTGAGGCAAAAAAATTCTATTCCATATCGGCACCTTTTTCTTCAAAGATGTCGGTAATGCGTCTTTTAAATGCAGCTATTATTCCACTTCCAATCCTGTTCTCATCTGCTTCAGCAAGTATTGCTTCTTCTTCATCCTCTCCTATTACAATCGTTTCAGACATTTTTCCTTCTCCTGTCTTATTCATCAATTCCCAGCCTTTAAGCAGCAATCCAACACTTGTTGCAAACTGCGGTTTATTAATTTCTTCATTATTCTCACCGGCAAGATATTCAATGGGATATCCGATGCGGACATCAAGTCCGGTATGAAACCTGACCAGTTGCGAAAGATGACGTAATAATGCTCCCCCGCCTGTTAATACAATTCCTGCACTAAGTTTATCGAGACACCCGCTGTTCTCAATTTCGAACATGACAGCATCAATGATTTCTTCCATTCGAAGCTGAATTATATAAGCCAGGTTCTTAAAAGATATTTCTTTCGGATCGCGACCATTTATCCCCGGAATAGTAACCACTTTATCATCAGGTGCCAGATCGCCGAGAGCAGAACCAAACTGTGTTTTAAGAGCCTCTGCTTGTCTGTGAAGAATTTTACAACCTTCCTTGATATCTTTTGTAACAACATTTCCTCCGAAAGGTATCACAGCTGTATGACGAATAGAATCGTCATAGAAGACTGCTACATCTGTTGTGCCACCTCCGATATCAACAAGCGCAACTCCGGCTTCTTTCTCATCGTCGGTAAGAACAGCTGCAGAAGATGCCAGCGGCTCAAGTATGAGTTGATTAACTCTTAAGCCAACGCGATTTACGCATTTCTCGATATTCTTTGCAGAGGCAATCTGTCCGATTACGATATGAAAGTTAGCTTCCAATCTCCTTCCCGACATTCCAACAGGGTTTTTAACTCCCGTTTCACTATCAACAATAAAATTCTGAGGTAACACATGTATTATCTCTTCGCCAAGATCGATAGGTATTTTGTACATATCCACTATCAAAGCATCGATATCTTTCTGAAAAATTTCATCGCGATCTTTACCAAGATTGATATACCCTCTGTTTTTTATACTCTTTATATGCTGTCCCGCGATACCAACAAAAACATCGGTGAATTCAACACCTGACTGTTTTTGTGCTTCTTCTATAGTTTGCCTGATTGCACTTACTGTTTCTTCAATGTTCAATACTACACCGCGTTTAACACCTTTAGAAATTGATTTGCTCATTCCCAGTACTTCGAGACGATTGTTCTCGTTTACTTTCCCGATAAGCGATACAATTTTTGTTGTACCAATATCGATTGCTGCAACGTAATTATTTTTTTGCCTCATCATAATTGTTATATTTTAGTGCATACAACTTGATCTCTGTATTTTAGATTTATAGTTAAATATTGATTCCAGCCAATAGTGTTGAGCCCATCTTCATAAAATGTCTCAAGTTTGTCCAGTTTTTGCTCAAAGTTTTCGATATTGCCCAGTAATATTATATGCGGCCCGACACGGGGAATAAGTTCAAACTCACCCGACTTATTCACATAAATCTGCACAAACTGCGATTTCCATAGTTCATGACCAGCTATATATTTAGAAAGAATAAAAATGTCTTTTAATTGTTTCTGACCTCTGCTCTCATCGATGTTGAATATGTTCACAGCCTTGCCAACTGTAAATGGTGTATTGATATGACCATTTACCACAAGAACATGTGGTGTAAACCGTGGTGAAAGACTGATAACATTACCCTTCTGATCAAAGTAATACCCCAACCCTTTTTGATCAATAATTCGAATAAACGGTTTCCGCTGGATGATATCAAGGTTAAGTGTTCCGTTTATCCCAAGGTAGGACTCGCAAACTTCAACAATCTGGTTCTCTTTGACTTTTTCTTCAAGTAAATCAAGATTAATTTCTGATAGCTGTATCCCGAGATACTGAATTCCTTTCGATTCAAGCAACTCAATTATATCTTCTTTCGAAAGGAAACCTGTATTTACGCTATCATAAATATTTATCTCTATTGAATTACATAATTGCCCATTGTACCGGTTTGACATAAAACCGAAAACAATGATCATATAGATCAGAACTATTACCCATATTGCCGTTTTCTTCAATAATCTCATTTCTCCCGCAATATTTTAGTTATTACATCGGGGTATCTGTCGATATCACCGGCGCCCATGGTAAGAAGAACATCAATATCTTTATTCTTTAATCCTTCAATCAATTCTTCTTTCTTGCACATCGATTTAGCATTGTTCCGGACTTCATTATAAATTATAGCAGAACTAACACCCTCAATCGGTTTTTCGCGTGCCGGATAAATATCCAGCAAAATAAGTTCGTCGAGTTTACTTAAGCTTCTGGCAAATTCTGCTGCAAAATCTCGTGTACGAGAAAACAGGTGAGGTTGAAAAACCCCCGTGATTTTCCTGTCGGGATAAAGTTTTTTAACCGAACCTATTATCGCATCCAGTTCTCTCGGATGGTGCGCGTAATCATCTATATAAGTAATTTTCGGACTTTCAAACCGAATATCGAAGCGTCGTTTAACACCTTTGTAACTGCTTAAAGCCTCAGAAATTCTTTCAGTTTCAACTCCTGCAAGATATGCCAGTGATGCAGCACCAACGGCATTTTCAACATTAGTCTGACCTGGTTGTGTTAAAGTAACTCCCTCAGTTTTACCTCGGGGTGTATTAAGACTGAACTGATACCTGCCTGAATTGAATTGTATATCAGAAGCATGAAAGTCGGATTTTGGATTATCAAACGAATAAGTAAATACTGTTTTCCCTGATTTATTAAAAGAGATTTTAATGTCGTGTTTCAATACAATATTACCATTGTTATTAACCCGGGATAAAAATTCACCGAAAGCCTTAACAATCTCACTTTTGGTTTTATATATATCCAGATGATCGGCATCGATCCATGTAACCAGTGCCATTTCAGGAAATAACTGAAGAAAAGACCTGTCGAATTCATCAGCCTCGGCAACCAGCCAGTCGCTTTTTTCATTGATCAGTAAATTACTTTGCAGATTTTTTGAGATACCTCCCAGAAAAGCATTGCAGCCTAAAGATGACAAATGCATAATATGTGTAAGCATTGAGGAGACTGAAGTTTTACCATGGGTTCCTGCCACTGCTATTCCTCTTTTTGCATTAAAAAGTATTCCCAGCACCTCTGCTCTTTTTCTAATCTTAAAACTTTCCTGTTTAAAATAAACAAAGCCGGAATGTTCATCAGGAACAGCAGGTGTACGAACCACCAGAGTATCTGTTGGTTTAAAGTCGGCAGGAATTAGTGATATATCCTCCGAATAATGAACTTTAATTCCGATATCTTCCAGTTCATGTGTAATTGCAGAAGGTGTAAGATCGTAGCCTGCCACATGTTTGTTATGAGCATGAAAGTATTTGGCCAGAGCACTCATTCCAATACCCCCGATTCCCAGAAAATAAACATTATGTATTGAATTAAGATTCATTTATTCGTTCTGTCAGTTTTAGTATTTCATTTACTATATCTTTTGTTGCATTGGGTTTTGCCAGTTTTTTACTGTTACTTGACAAACTCATCAGCAACTCTTTATTATTAATAATTTCTAATGCTGTTGGTATCAACTTTTCTCTTGCTTCTTTATCAGTGATCATTATAGCGGCATTTTCACCTGTTAGTGCCAAAGCGTTTCTGGTCTGATGATCTTCTGCAACATTTGGAGACGGTACAAGTATTGCTGCCCTGCCGGTAAGACAAATTTCCGAAATGCTTATTGCTCCTGCCCTGCTGATCATAAGATCTGCAATGTTGTATACTAGGTCCATTCTGGATATGAAATCGTATATATGAATATTACCGGTTATAGCATCGTGCATTTCATTCTTTACTTTTTCATAGTAATACTTACCTGTCTGCCATATAACCTGCAAATTTCCCGATTGCAACAGTTCCTTTTTTTCAATCAGGGATTCATTGAAAGTTCTTGCACCAAGGCTTCCGCCAACAACAACAATCACGGGTATATCCTTATGTAAACCAAAATATTCATAAGCTTCATTTTTAAGCTTTTCATTTATTTCAATATTTCTTACCGGGTTTCCCGTTAGTACTATTTTATCTGCCGGAAAATATTTTTCCATATTGCTGTAAGCCACACAAATCTTCGAGACTTTTCTTGCCAGCAGTTTATTTGTTATTCCTGCATACGAATTTTGTTCCTGAATAATGCAGGGTAAATTCATTTTCGCTGCTTTATATATAATTGGTCCACTGGCATATCCTCCAACACCTATAGCTATATCAGGCTTAAAGCGTTTCAGTATTTTACCAGCTAATGAAAGACTTTTTATAAGGTTAATTAATACACCAAAATTTCTATAACTCAATTTGCGTTGAAATCCGCTTACTGGCAATCCTTCGATCTTATAGCCGGCAGCTGGTATACGCTCCATTTCCATTCTTCCAATAGCACCAACAAACAGTATCTCGGTACTGGAATTTTGTCTCTTTAGTTCATTGGCAATTGAGATTGCAGGGAATATATGCCCCCCGGTTCCGCCACCACTTATAATAGCTTTTATATGTTTACGATACGTTTGCAAGAGCCGCCTCCCTTTTTTGTCTGTTTATACCACTACTTACACTAAGTATTATCCCGATAGCTGCGGAAGTAAAAAGCACCGATGTCCCCCCCATGCTTATCATTGGTAAAGGCTGACCGGTAACAGGTATCAGCCCGGCTGCAACAGAAATATTGACCATAGCCTGTAGAACAAGCATAAGAGCCAGACCAAAAGCCAGAAATGCCGGGAATGTTCGCGTACTATTTCTTACCAGCATACCTGCCCTGAACAGTAATGCCAGGTAAATCAATATCACGAATACACCTCCAAGCAAACCATATTCTTCAACTATAATTGCGAAAATAAAATCTGAATAGGGCTGTGGAAGAAAATTTCTTTGCATGCTGTTACCAGGACCTTTCCCAAACAGGCCGCCATTTACAATAGCAATTTTCGATTGCTCTGACTGATAGTTACCCTCACTATCCTGTTCCATATGATGTATTACCCTGTTGTACCATGTCTCCCAGCGACCTTCCCATTCTGATTTTACAGCAATTGTTATCACAATGCTCAGAATAATCATAATCCCGCCGACTACAAGAGCAATATATGTAAATCTTATTCTTCCAATAAACATAAGTATTACCGAAACCATGAACAGAAGCACTGCTGTAGAAAGGTTTGCAGGCATAATTAAAGCACATATAAGCAATACAGGCAGAATAATCGGCAGGAAAGCATCTTTATAAGAACGTATATTACCCTGCTTTAATGATAATAACCTGGCAACGTACATGATAAGTGCCAGTTTTGCCAGGTCTGAAGTTTGAAAGGTTATACCGGTTCCCGGCAGGGTTAACCATCGTGAAGCTTCGTTTATACTTGTTCCGAAAAACATTGTTATTATCAGCAGGGGGACTGAAATAATAAGTAATAATTGCGATATCCGCGAATAATAGATATATGGAATCAGATGTGTTATATAAACAATTGAAAAACCAAAGAAAATAAACAATACGTGTTTTACCAGATAATAGCCAATGTTTCCTGCCCTGTACTTATATGCCAGGGTAAATGTTGAGCTATAGACTGCCAGTAATGACAGTATTGATAAGGCAATCAGAATTGCCCAGATAATGCTGTCGCCTCTAAAGTATTTCTTTAGTTTTTCTGACATAATTTATAGCTCTCTGACACATTCTTTAAACTGAGTTCCCCGGTCTTCATAACTTTTAAATAAATCGAAGCTGGCACATGCCGGTGATAACAAAACCGTATCATCCTTTTCTCCCATTCTGTAGGCTTTAATAACAGCTTCCTTCATTGATGAAGCATCTTCGATATGTTCTACCATATTTCCGAAAACCTTGTGCAGTTTTTCGTTATCTGTTCCAAGGCAGACTATTCCTTTAACTTTTTCCTTTACAAGCGATTCAAGAGAAGAATAGTCATTTCCTTTATCCACACCACCTGCAATCCAGATAGTAGGGGTTGTCATACATTCAAGCGCATACCAGGTTGAATTTACATTGGTTGCCTTAGAGTCGTTTATAAACTCAATTCCGTGTACTTTAATAAATCGTTCCAGCCTATGCTCAACGCCGGTAAAATCTTTCAGACTTTCTCTTATAATTTCTTTTTTAATATCAAGAACACGACCGGCAATACTTGCCGCCATTGAATTATAAGTATTATGCTTTCCTTTCAGGACCAACTCCGAAATAGGCACCGACATTTTACTATGGTCAACATTTACAATCATGTTTCCATCCTCAATAAATGCACCTTGCTTAACCTTCTTCTTCTGGGAAAATTCAAACTGTTTTGCACGTAACACTATTCTTTCCAGCTCTGTAATTGTTATCTCATCGTCTGAGCAATAAATAAAGTAGTCATCTTCGGAAAGATTACGAGTTATCCGGAATTTTGAATCAACATAGTCTTGCATTTTAAAACCATAACGATCAAGATGATCTGGAGTTATATTTAACAGGATTGCTATATCAGCTTTAAAATCGAACATCCCATCCAGCTGGAAACTACTTAGCTCTATTACATAGTAATCATAGTTTTTTGTTGCCACCTGCATGGCAAAACTTTTACCGACATTCCCTGCCAGTCCGCAGTTTAATCCTGCCTTACGCAACATATGATGCAATAAAGATGTTGTGGTAGTTTTCCCATTGCTGCCTGTAATGCAGATTTTACGGGCAAGGCAATATCTGCCTGCAAATTCAATTTCTGAAACAACAGGAATTTCCTTTTTCTTTATTATCTGGATAATCTCAGAATTATCAGAAATACCAGGGCTTTTAATAATTTCATCGGCATTGATTATAAACCGCTCGGTATGTTGTTCCTCCTCCCAGTCGATCTCATAATTATAAAGGATCTCTTTATAATGGCTTTTTATTTTGCCAATGTCGGATATAAAAACATCATATCCTTTTGTTTTGGCAAGTACGGCGGAACCTGTACCGCTTTCACCTGCTCCGAGTATAACAATTCTTTTCTCCATAGACTACCTTATTTTTAGAGTTACGATTGTAATTACAGCCAGTAGAATCCCCACAATCCAGAAACGTGTTACTATTTTTGGTTCGGGATATCCTTTCTTTTGATAATGATGATGTAAGGGTGACATTAGAAATATTCTTTTCCCTTCTCCATATTTTTTCCGGGTATATTTGAAGTATCCCACCTGCATTACCACAGAAATACTTTCAACGACAAAAATTCCGCACAGTATAGGAATTAAAAGTTCCTTTCTTATCAGAATTGCGAATACAGCGATAATACCTCCTATTGCCAGGCTACCAGTATCACCCATGAATACCTGTGCAGGAAATGAATTATACCACATGAAACCAATCATCGCACCTATAAACGCACCCATATAAACCACCAGTTCACCGGTATATGGTATATACATTATATTCAAATAATCAGAATAGATAAGGTTACCGGATATATAAGCCAGAATTCCAAGTGTTGTACCTATTATAGCTGAACTTCCGGCAGCCAGACCATCCAAACCGTCTGTAAGATTTGCTCCGTTTGAGACTGCTGTTATTATAAGAATAATCGCAATAACAAATACAATCCAGGTATATTTTTTAGCTTTCTGCCCCAGAAAACTGATCAACATGAAATAATCAAATTCGTTGTTTTTAAAAAACGGAACATTCACTTTGGTCGATTTTATATCACGCGTCAGTACTGCATGATCCGGTAGTGATGCTTCCTGATCTGGTTCCAGATTAATTACCTGTTGCGGTTCGAGCTCTATTCTTTCCCTAATTACAACGTCATCACTGAAATACATAGTAAAACCAACAATAAGTCCGAGAACTACCTGTCCGCTTATTTTAAACTTACCGCGTAAACCTTCTTTATTTTTCTTAAATACTTTGATATAATCATCAAGAAAACCAACAAAACCAAGCCAGGTTGTTGTGATAAGCATCAGGATAACATAAATATTTGTGAGGTCTCCAAAAAGCAGAACAGGAATCAGGATAGATGCCAGAATTATTATTCCCCCCATAGTTGGAGTACCTTTTTTCTGCATCTGACCTTCAAGTCCAAGATTGCGAACAGTTTCACCAATTTGTTTTTGTTGAAGCAAACTGATAATTCGCTTTCCGAAAAGAAGTGAAATAACAAGAGATGTAATAATTGAAAGCCCTGTGCGAAATGAAATATACTGAAACATTCCTGCGCCCGGAACATCAAATTTTTCTAAGTATTCAAATAAAAAATAAATCATAATACTTATTGCAGGTTAAAATTGTTAGTCATAAAAAGTTCCGATACCACTTTCTTATCGCTGAAAAAGTGTTTCTCACCTTTAATCTCCTGATATGTTTCGTGCCCTTTCCCGGCAATAAGAATTACATCGCCACTTTTAGCCAGCATACATGCTGTACGTATGGCTTCTTTTCTATCGGCTATAGAGAGTACCTGGTTTTTCAAATTAGAAGGGACTCCTTTCATCATCTCATCTATAATGACCTGTGGCTCTTCACCACGTGGATTATCCGAGGTTAATACAACTTTGTTACTAAGCTCAGCGGCAATTCCCCCCATTATGGGTCTTTTTGTTTTATCGCGATCACCGCCGGCACCAACAACTGTTATTATTTGTGATTTATCACCAATGATCTGATTTATTGTTTTTAACACATTCTTTAAAGCATCGGGAGTGTGCGCATAATCAATAATTGCGATAACACCAGAATTCGACTGAACATATTCGAACCGCCCCTCTACAGTGTCGAGTGAACTTAGTATCCTGAGAATTTCATGTTTCTGAAATCCCATAAGACGAGCTACAGTATATACTGCAAGCAGGTTTGAGGCATTGAATTCACCAATGATCTTTGTCCAGACCTCGGTATTATCAATTTGTATAAGCATTCCATCGAAATGATTTTCTATTATTTTTGCCTTGTATTCAGCCAGAGAGTGAACCCCATAAGTTTTAACGGTAGCATCGGTATTCTGAACAAGAATTCCGCTATGCTTATCATCGGTATTTATCAAAGCAATTGCATGAGATGGTAATCCGTCAAATAGTTTTTTCTTTGCTTTGAGATAGCTGTTAAAATCTTTATGATAATCGAGATGATCATGTGTTAAGTTTGTAAATACAGCAATGTCGATATCCAGTCCTGTTATTCTGTTCTGATCTATTGCATGTGAGCTGATTTCCATAAATGCATATCTGCATCCCGCATCGACCATTTCCTTTAATATCCATTGAATGGTAACTGCATCGGGAGTTGTATGAGTAGCTGTAATTTCTTTATCACCGACCATATTTTTAACTGTCGATAACAACCCTGATTTTTGTTCAAGTTTTGAGAATAACCTATATAGAAGCGTAGCAATTGATGTTTTACCGTTTGTACCCGTAATACCTACTACTTTAAGTTCTTCGGAAGGATTATCGTAAAAATTTGCTGCTGCAATACCAAGGGCTATAGAAGAATTTTTAACGACAACTTTAGAAATAGCATCATCAAGATCTTCGGGAAAATGTTCGCAAATTATCCCAACTGCACCTTTGCTTGCAGCTTCCGACAAATAATTATGGCCATCTACCTGAGTACCTCTGACTGCAACAAACACATTTCCGCGAGCAATCTTTCTCGAATCAAATACAACACCATTTACTTCCACATCGGTCTGGCCGTAAACCCGGCAATCAATGCCTTTGATAATATGTTCTAGTTTTTTAAGTTCTGACATTATCCTTCCGTAAATGACATTTTAAGTTTTATTACATCTCCCTTTTGCACCCTCGTGCCAGGAAGAATTGATTGTTCCCTGATACTTCCCCTGCCATAAATCACAACTTTTAAACCCAGGTTTTCCAGAAGGTAAATAGCATCTTTGAGTCCCATAGAGGTTACATCAGGAACCAGGTTATTTAAAACTGATTTCTTGTTTAATTCAACACAATCCTCTTGTCTGGTTGTTGTAACCCAGTCATAACTCTGATCCTTCGATTTCTGTTTTATATTTAGCTGATTCAGTACATCCGATATTTCAGCCTGATATCCGTTTTTTGAATATGGCAGATCATTGGTTTGAATCTTAACCGCATTCAGAGGTTCACCGCTATTCATACTTATTGCATAGGTTTTTCTGGCAATCTCTGCAAATACAGGACCTGCTACCTGCGCTCCATGATAAGAACCTTTACGTGGCGAGTAAATGACAACAATACATGAATACAGAGGTTTATCTTCCGGAAAGTATCCTGCAAATGATGCCTGATAATCGCGCTGTCGATAACCTGTCTCCGTTTTATATATCTGTGCAGTACCTGTTTTACCCGCAAATGACAGATTATCCAGTTTAAGGTTTTTTGCAGTACCATTGTCAACAACACCCCTTAATAATTTTTTAGCCATCTTCAGCGTTGATTTTGAACAGATTGAAGGATTTATTACCTCTGTAATTATTGCCTGTTCGAGTTTTCCATGATTACGGATTTCCTTAACAAATCGCGGCTTGACCATTTTCCCATCATTGGCAATGGCATTATAAAAAGTAAGAATCTGTAAAGGCGTAAGTTTTACTTCATACCCGTATGACATGGATGCAAGTGTAACCCCTGACCATAATTTATCGCCAGGATAGCGAATTACAGGTTTACCTTCTCCTTTAATTTCAAGATTCAAAGGCTCGTTTAGGCTCATACTGTAAAGCCTGTCAATAAAACGATGTGGATGTTTTCTATAAACCGAATCAATTATCTTAACCATCCCAATGTTAGATGATATCTCGAAAACTTCTTCGACTGTAAGTTTCCCATGACCCCCATTCAGATAATTATCATCACGTATAACCAGGTCGTAGTATTCATAAATTCCGTTTCCTGTATTTATTGTATCATCTATGTCAATTAATCCGTCTTCCAAAGCCGTAACAATAACAGGAAGCTTAAATGTTGATCCTGGCTCAGTACTAAGTCCGACAGCATAGTTATAATATTCATGGTATGCTCCGAAGGTATCTGTCAGATTAACTATGGCTTTTATATCACCTGACCGGACTTCCATTAAAACTGCAGTACCTGCATGTGCTCTGTGGGCTATAAGTTGTTTTATAAGGGCCTTTTCCGCTATATCCTGCAGATCGACATCAATTGTAGTTACAATACTGCTCCCATCTTGTGGTTCAATCTCACCCGATTCATCAAGAGGCATCCAAACATTACCGGAGAGTTTCTGCATTCTTTTTACACCCTGAATCCCTGCCAGATATTTATCATAAGCACCTTCTATACCGACGATATTACCACTTTGTCCTTTGGTTGTATAACCTATTGTTCGTGCAGCAAGATTATAGTGCGGCTTTTTTCTTATATTCTGCTGATTAACTATAAGACCTCCTTTATACCTTCCCTCGCGGAATATTGGGAATGATCTAAGTTCTTTAAGTTCAATATAATTTACTTTTGATCGTATAAGATGATATCTGTCTCCTTTCTGTCTAGCTTTAAGAAGTTGTTGTTTGTATTCAGATTTGCTTTTATCATGAAACAGTTCTGAAAGACATAATGCCAGGGAATCTGCACCATCCAGAAAAATATCATTGGTCAGACCCGGGCATTTCAAATCCATCCGTATCTCGTAACTTGGAACAGAACTCGCAAGCAAGCGCATATCGGCTGCATAAATATCTCCCCTGTGAGCGGGGATATTAAATAACTGTATTCTGGTTTGCTCTGCCATCGCTCTGTACCTATCGTCATTCACAAACTGCAATACGATGATCTTCACGACAATTAAAGCAGCAAAAAGTGCAATTGCCAGATAAACCAGCGCAACTCTCCATAGTATGTCGGTCTTTATTGACATCATCTATCTTTTTTTTTAGCCACTATTACTTTCGGCGGATCTTCAGGTTCCTCCAGGTCAATCCCTTTTTGTTCAATAAGCAACTTTACATTCGATGGTTTACTTAAGTTCATTAATTCCGATGCAGTTGTAATTTGTTCCGATCTCAAATCCTTTACTTCATCTTTCATTTTTGTGATCTGTCGGACAATCTTCTCCGCGTGATAGCGGTTGGCTATATATACTACTGCCAGAAATACCAGAAATAAGATAAAAGGCAGCTGTTTCATAACAGAGCTGAGAGTAAGTATGCTACCATCAATAAAGCCCCTGAAAGTGAACCCCTTTATTTCTTCTTTCTCAAGTCCTGAATCAACAAATTCTATTTTCTCCTTTTTCTCCATAATTAATTGTTATGGTTTTTCTGCAATTCGCAACCGGGCACTCCTTGAGCGACTATTCTGTTTTATTTCAGCCTCATCCGGAACGATTACTTTTCGGTTTACCGGGATCAATGGTCTGATTACATTTCCGTATAGATCCGTTTTATTTTTCGCCGAAAAATTTCCATTCCTGAAGAAGTTTTTTACTAACCTGTCTTCCAGAGAATGATAACTTATTATAACAACCCTGCCTTTATGCTTCAGCACATCGACCGTATGAATTAACAACTTTTTAAGATGTTCGATTTCTTTATTTACTTCTATGCGCATAGCCTGGAAGACCTTAGCCAGGTACTGATTTTCGTTATGCCTGGGGAGACATGATGCTATTGCTTCAAAAAGATCATGATTAGTTACCAGCGAGTTTTTATTCCTATATTCATATATCTTAGATGCAAGGGTAGCTGCATTTTTTAACTCTCCATATTCTCTGAAAACCCTTGTCATTTCCGCTTTGGAATAATCATTTAAAAAATTCCTGGCTGAAAATTCTGATTTCATATTCATGCGCATATCCAGGTTGGTATCAAAACGAAATGAAAAACCTCTTTGAGGTGTATCAAAATGGTGTGAGGAAACTCCAAGGTCGGCTATTAATCCATCGATATGATCTACACTATAGTATTTCAAAAAGTTTTTAAGAAATCGGAAGTTCTGCCTGACAAATATTATCCTGTTATCATTTGGTATATTCTGTAATGCGTCCTCATCCTGATCAAAGGCAACCAATCTGCCGTTTTTCAACTTTTTAAGAATCTCTCTTGAGTGGCCGCCGCCCCCGAAGGTTGCATCGACATATATCCCGTTGGGCTTTATATTAAGTCCCTCAATACTTTCTTCCAGTAATACCGACTGATGGTAATCCATTACTATTCAGTTTCATCGACCAAACCTTCCATAATTTTCTCTGCCATTTCGGCAAATTCTGAATCTCCAACCTCGATCTTTTCATACCTGTTTCTGGCCCATATTTCAATTTTACCAAACTGACCAGCCATCATCAGTTCTTTATCGGCTTTTATTTCATCGAGGAGGCGTTTAGGAATTAGTATTCTGTTGTTCGCATCGAGGACCACTTCAGCTGCACCCTTAAAAAACCTACGGAGAAACATGTTGTGTTCTTTTTTATAGGGATTGATCTTTTTTCTGATGATTTTATTCTGTCTCTCCCATTCTTCAATAGGATATAACACAAGGCAGTCTTCGAAAATGTCCTTCTTTACCACAAACTTATCCTGTGTACTGCCAGACATCTGCTTTTTAAAAGCTGCCGGCAGTATAACCCGACCCTTTGCATCGAGCTTACAGGTATAGTCTCCGATAAAGGTTATCATGCTGAATTTAAATAATGGATGTAAAAGTAAGTAAATTTTAACCACTTTCAACCATTTTACCCCACTTTTTCCCACTTTGTTAATAACTTTTGCTGCTCTGTTTGAAATAAATACCTAAACAGTGGTAATGTTTCAAACATCAGAATCGATAAGGAATTGGGTTTTTTTATAATTTTAGCCGGTTTTTAATCCCTAATTTTCCGTGTAAAATGAGCCCTGAAGCAGATAAAGAACAAATACAAAAAGTAGATCTGAGAGGAGTATTCTACAGTAAAAATCCCGGATTGGCAAAGTTGATTCCCGGTTTTATATACAGGTATTTAAGAAAAGTGATACACGAAAATGATATTAATGAATTTCTCGATAAGCACGGAAACAAATTCAATATGGATTTTATCAATGCTGCTATTACAGATTTTAAAGTAAGCATTGAAACACAGGGAGAAGAATACCTTAAAATGGATGGCAGATTTATATTCGCCTCTAACCATCCGCTTGGGGGTTTTGACGGACTGGTATTAATGCAGATAGTGAACAGGTATTTCAATAAGTATAAATTTTTGGTAAACGATATTCTGATGAACCTGAAAAATATTCAGGAATTGTTTATACCGATCAACAAGCATGGAAAACAAGCTACAGATGCTGTTCGGGAAATTGATGAAGCATTCAGAGACGGAACCCAGATACTTACATTTCCTGCAGGATTAGTGTCAAGAAAAATAAGAGGTCAGATTATTGACCTGCCTTGGCAAAAACAATTTATAATGAAAGCTAAACAGTTCAAGCGTGAAATTATCCCGGTTCATTTTAGTGGCAACAATACTAATTTCTTTTATAATCTGGCAAATATCAGAAAATTCATAGGAATCAAATCAAATATTGAAATGCTTTACCTGGTTGACGAAACATACAAGCACAAGAATAAACATCTGGTAGTAAAATTTGGAGAACCAATACCATGGCAAACATTTGACAGTTCAAAAAAACCGTTGGATTGGGCCAGATGGGTAAAGGAAAAAGCATATGCTTTAGATGGTGTTTACGATATTCCTTTTTAAAGGACGATGATAAAAGATAGTGATCAATAATTACATCCAATAACTTTTAATTCTTAAGTTTGTATAAGTCTTGCATTAAAAAAATAATCATAAATTTTTGTGTAAAATATGATTATTTTTTTAATGCTTGTTTCATAAATTTGTTTTCCTTTAACAGACTTAGTCATATTATATGAAAGAGGTTATCCCTCCGGTAGATAAGGAACTCATTGAACGGGAACTCACAAAAGATAAATTCCTGCGAAATACCAATAATGCTAACAATAGACTTTATATTCTTACGAGTCATGATTCGCCAAATACGATGCGTGAAATTGGAAGGTTACGTGAAATAACCTTTCGTCTGGCTGGTGGTGGTACAGGCAAAGAAGCGGATATTGATGATTACGACACTGCTGAAATCCCATACAAACAGTTAATTGTTTGGGATCCGCAGCAAAGAGATATTTTGGGCGGTTACAGGTATATGTTATGCGGTGATCTTAGATCAAATGAAGAAGGTGAGGCAGAGCTAGCAACGGGAAAATTATTTCATTTTTCTGATGAATTTAAGAAAAACTATATCCCAAGAATGATTGAGTTAGGCAGATCATTTGTGCAGCCAGCTTATCAGTCGACAAACAGAAATAAAAAAAGCCTGTATGCCTTAGATAATTTATGGGATGGTCTAGGTGCGCTTTGGAAGAAAAATCCTGAATATATTTACTTCTTTGGTAAAGTCACAATGTATACTTCCTATAACAGGGAAGCCCGCAATCTTATTCTTTACTTTCTCGAAAAACATTTTAAAGGACCGGAATCTTTGTTATACCCTTACAATCCTTTAACTATAGACATTGATGAGGATTACGCAGATTCAATTTTAACAAGTGACAATTTCCAGGACGACCTGAAATTGCTTTCGCAGGCTGTAAGGGCTCGTGGAGAGGTGATACCTCCGCTAATCAATTCATACATTAATCTATCACCTACTCTACAATGTTTTGGTACTGTTCTTAACGATCATTTCGGAAATGTAGAGGAAACAGCAATTCTACTCACTATAAAAGATATGTATCCTGAGAAAATTGAAAGGCATATTAAAACTTACGACAGATAATTAATCTTCTTTGTCTTTAATAAGCCCTGGCATTCCTTCTTTCAATAAAATTGATAAAAGATTTGTTCACTACCTTGTTTCCGCCCGGTGTCGGATAATCACCCGTAAAATACCAGTCTCCTCTATGATTTGGACATGCCTGGTGTAAATTTTCAATAGATTGGTATACAATTTTTAATTCAGCGTTTATTTCGGGCGTTTTAAGCATCTGTGCTATTTTATCTGAAATCTGGTCAGCAGTAAATGGTTTGTAAATATCCTTTACGTAGTTTACAATTTCTTCTTTTGCTAAATCTTCCTGTACTTTTGATTTCTTGTAAACATCGTTGATAACACTTTCTCTGCCCGATTCTTTTAGTAATTCAATAGCTGCTCTGAAAGCAATAAAATCACCCAGTTTTGCCATATCGATTCCATAACAATCGGGATATCTTATCTGGGGTGATGAAGAAACGATGACGATTCTTTTTGGGTGTAACCTGTCAAGAATTCTGATAATACTGTATTTCAGCGTTGTTCCACGGACAATTGAATCATCTATGACTACAAGGTTATCAGTATCTTCATGAATTGTGTTATAAGTAATATCGTAAACGTGACCAACCAGGTCATCACGTCCGGCATCCTGTGAAATAAATGTGCGCAGCTTAATATCTTTAAGTGCCACCTTTTCAATTCTGGGTTTTTTAGTAACTATCAGATTCAACTCTTCAATGGTAATGTCTTTTCCACGATCAAGTATTTGTTTTTTCGCCATTTCCTGCATGTATTTTTCGACACCCGAAATCATACCATAGAATGCTGTTTCTGCTGTATTAGGAATAAATGAAAATACAGTATCCTCAATTTCCCCGTTTATATTTTTGATGATCAAAGGTGTTAGTAGCTCCCCAAGCTTTTTTCTTTCCTGGTATATTTCGCTGTCACTACCTCTCGAGAAATAAATCCTTTCAAAAGAACAGGCGTGATTACCATATGGTCCTCTGATATTTTCGAGTGAAACATCATTATTCTTTTTAATAATAAGTGCGCTTCCAGGTGTTATTTCTTTTACCTCTTTGCCGGGAACATTCATAACTGTCTGAATCACCGGACGTTCCGATGCCGCTACCACAATCTCATCATCCTGATAATAAAATGCCGGGCGTATTCCCCACGGGTCGCGCAGTACAAAACTATCTCCATGACCCAGTAAGCCTGCAATTACGTATCCACCGTCCCATTTTTTACTCGATTCACGTAAAATATTTCCCACATCAATATTATCCTCTATCAACTTTGAAATTTCAACATTGGTGTAACCCTGCTTTTTATAACTGTTAAAGTTTTTCTGGTTTTCGGTATCGAGGAAATGGCCTACATTTTCAAGCATAGTAACTGTATCGATCATTCCACGAGGATGCTGGCCAAGTTCTACCAAAATGTTAAACATTTCTTCAACATTGGTTAGGTTAAAATTACCTGCAAGCACCAGGGTACGCGATTTCCAGTTATTCTGTCTGACAACAGGGTGGGCATTTTCAACTTTGTTTTTCCCATAGGTTCCATATCGAAGGTGACCAAGTAAAACCTCACCACTGAATGTAAGGTTTTTTTTAGCCCAGGATATATCCTTTATCAGGCCTGGTGATTTCTTCTCTGTTTCTGTAAAACTGTTACGAATTACATCGAATATATCGTTTATAGCGGAAGGTGCAATAGATCTTAGTCGATCGAGATATTCATATCCAGGTTTTGCATTTAACTTAATACATGCTATTCCTGCTCCATCCTGCCCCCTGTTATGCTGTTTCTCCATGAGAAGGTACAACTTATTTAAGCCCCAACGCCAGGTTCCGTACTTTAACTGGTAATGTTCAAGAGGCTTAAGCAATCGTATCAGGGCAATCCCACATTCATGCTTGATCTCGTCAGTCATTTTCTGTTTTTCTACTCCCTACAAAGAGGGATAATTTATGTTGCTCCGGACAACAAATGCATCCGGATATTCTCCTTCTATTTGCCTTAGAAACTTCAAAGCTTCACTCTGAGTTCTGAAATCGCCAATATACAATCTGTAAAAAGGTGAATCGAAAAGGAAATATGTATTAATACCTTTAAATCTTCCAATAAAACCTGCTTCTATAATTCTTCCCTGTTTACGTGCCTGTGAGCCTGAATCGGAAAAGATGCGAATACGATAACCGCTTATCCCTTTTCTTTTTCCCTCCTCAAAAAGATGTTTGTCAACCAGCTTAACAATATCTGAATTCTGAACAATAGTTACTTTCCCCGGGGAATCCGAATACTGAATATCACGCATAAGTTTCGTTCCGGCCAACTGAGCATTGGCATTGAAAATGATGGAAATAAACAGGATATGAAAAAGGAAAGATACTCTCACCGTACATCACTTAATGAATCGTAAAATTAAAGATTTTTTTTATTTGAGGTTCCTAATGTTAAATAATGATGACGATTGTCAATATTTATTATGAATTTAAATTTCATGATCAGGATGTCAGATTGTAATTTTTCTGACTTCATCAAACGGAATCCTCTTTTTAAGTAAAAAAGATTTAGCAGTAATCTCCCCTTCGAAACGCACTTTAATTTTCTGCCCTTCTCTCAGGCTCATCACTTTTAGTGCAGTACCCAAAAAGTTAGCCAGTCTTATCTTAAGGTCGATTGTATAATACGCATTGCTTCGCCTTGGTATCTCCAATGGTTCAAATGAGCTGATTTTCCCCAGATAGTGGTCATCAAGATATACCCTCGAATCAATATCGGACACCGTAAACTTATATACAGTAGGATTTTCGACTGGAACCGTAACAGCTATCATCAAGGCATTATCTTCAAATCCTTTAACAGCAAAATAGTTTACCTCGCCAATTTCAATTTCTGAAAGATTTGCACATGACGTAACCAGTAATAAAAAAACAATGGGTAAAAAACTTTTTAATCGAATCATAGAATGTTATAACTTGCTGCCAAATAACGGCTAAATATGGCAAATTATTCTTAAACAAATTACTATTAAACAATATGGGACATAAAACAAAAAAAATAAGCAGAAAGCAAGTAAATGATTTTTTTAAGAATAAAAAGATCGCTATTGCAGGTGTATCAAGGAATCCAAAAAAATTTGGTCACAGAACATTCAAGGAATTATCAGAAAAAGGATATACAATTTTACCCATAAATCCCGAAGCTGATGCCATTGACAATGTTAAATGTTACAAAAGGGTTGAAGATCTTCCCGGTGATATTGAAAGTCTGTTGATATTAACCCCGAAAGAAAAAACCGATGAAATTTTACGTTCTGCAATAAAGAAAGGTATTAAGAATATCTGGGTACAACAGATGTCAAATACAGACGAAACACTAAAAATTGCAGAAGAATATCAAAAGGAAATAATTACCGGAAAATGTATTTATATGTTTACCGAACCAGTAGCAGGAGTGCATAGATTTCATCGCACACTGGTAAAGATCTTTGGAGGATTGCCAAAGTAACAACATGTATAAAAAAAACGTTATATATAAGTGGAAACATTCAGTCTAAGTATTATTATTTTCTACTTGCTTTTTAACTCGATTTCCCTTTTTTCACAGTTTGACTGGCAACTTGAGGCAAGCATGTCAGGAGAGCGATGTAGTAAAGTAACTTACAGTTTCCTGCATACTTATGGCTGTGTGACAGTTTATGAAGGAATGGTAAAAGAAAGAAACGATACACTTTCACCTCCCGACAATCTGGAAGTCGTGCGTTTTACAGTAAAATTTTTAGCTGAAGGTTATGTTCTGCAGGATGAAATAGTAAAAGGATCATGTCTAAATAAGGAGGCTCTGGATAAAATACACCAGCTGGTCAGACCAGGTGGTATATTTTTTATTGAGGATATTCATGTTTTAAACCATGAAACAGGTGTAATTATGAGGCCCGAAGGTTTTAATCTTAAACTAGCATATTGACGTAAAAAACAAGCTATTACTAGTTTATAATAACTGCCTTTTATTTATTATAAAATCAAATGCTTTTTTATATCGTAAGGTGATTAACATGTAGTGAATAATTGGATATAAAACCTACATGATTCAGGTGAGTCACCAACTGGAATGAAAGACTCTCAGAAAAAAGCTCTGCTAAAAGCCGGGCTTTTTTTTAGTCCGTTAATAATATCCAAATTATTTATCCTTAATAATCCACTCTGCCAGCCAGTCACCGACAGCAGAAGTACTTCTTGGTTTACCGGAAGCAATATCAGCCGTTACAAATCCTTTATCCATCGAAGCATCAACAGCTTCTCTTACTTTCTCGGCCTCATCTATAAGATTTAATGAATCGAGAAGCATTGCTGCAGATAAAATGGTTGCCAGGGGATTGGCCAGGTCTTTCCCTGCTGCTTGCGGGTATGAACCGTGAATGGGTTCAAAAACAGAAGTATGCACCCCAATTGATGCCGAAGGAAGCAATCCCATTGATCCTGTTATTACACTGGCTTCATCCGAGAGGATATCGCCAAACATATTTTCTGTAATGAGTACATCAAACTTTGTTGGCCATTGAATGATTTGCATTGCTGCGTTATCGACCAGCATATGTTCTACATCAATCTCGGGGTAGTCATCCTCCATTTCCTGTATGGTTTCGCGCCACAAACGGGATGTTGCCAATACATTGGCTTTATCAATAGCGGTAAGTTTTTTTCTTCTTTTCGCTGCGTAATCGAAAGCCAGTTTGGTAACCCTGATAATCTCTTCTTTTGAATAAACATTGGTATCAAATGCTTTCATACCATTTTCGGTACGGCCACGTAATTCACCGTAATAAATACCACCTGTCAGTTCACGAATTACAATAAAATCGGCACCTTCTATTAAATCGCGGCGAAGTGGTGAATTATCAATCAGGGTGGGATATGTCTTGACCGGTCGGATATTAGCATACAATTGTAGTTTTTTTCTCATTTCGAGTAAACCCTGTTCAGGTCTAACTTTTGCCGAAGGATTATTATCGAATTTCGGATCGCCGATAGCACCGAATAGTACAGCATCGGAATCCATACACAGCTTATGAGTTGTTTCAGGATAAGGATCACCAACCTGGACAATAGCTGTTGCACCTGCCAGTCCGAATTCAAAATCGAATTGGTGACCATACTTTTCACCAACAGCTTTCATCACTTTTACTGCCTGCTCAACAATCTCCGGTCCTATACCATCGCCTGGCAATTTAGCAATTCTGAATTTCATTGAATATCTGTTTATAAAACTTATCAGTCGAAAACCAAGGTTGTTCAGGTTAGTAGTAATCTAATACAGAATTATCCCTGTCAAAGTGCAAAAAAGAGCTGTATTATTTATACCCTGTCTGTTTAACTATAATAATACAGTTTAATAACTTATTTTCGAAGGTCTGATTTAATCAAATCCTTTCAGCTACCAAATCACCAACTTCAGTTGTTGAATATCCCATTCTTCCGGCACCCATATCTTTAAGCTTATTGGCAGTTACATCCATAATAGCTTCTTCTATTTTTAGTGCGGCTTCTTCTTCTCCCAGATGATCAAGCATCATTGCTCCACAGGCAATTGATGCCAAAGGATTGATAACATTCTTACCTGTATATTTTGGAGCAGAGCCACCGATAGGCTCAAACATCGATACACCTTCAGGGTTGATATTTCCACCGGCAGCAATTCCCATACCTCCCTGGGTGATAGCTCCAAGGTCGGTAATAATATCACCAAACATATTACCGGTTACGATAACATCGAACCATTCAGGATTTTTAACCATCCACATACATGTAGCATCTACGTGGTAATATTCACGCTTGATTTCAGAATAATCTTTCTGACCAATTTCATGAAATGCCCTTTCCCACAGATCATAAGTATAGGTCAGAACATTGGTTTTACCACATAGCGCTAGTTTGTTATTTTTATTTCTCTTACGGGTATATTCAAAAGCGTAACGCAAACATCGTTCAACCTGCTTACGATTATATACCATGCTTTGTACTGCTACCTCATCCGGTGTTCCTTTCATTGTAAACCCGCCTATGCCCGTGTAAAGACCGCCTGTATTTTCACGTACAACAACGTAATCGATGTGCTCCGGTCCTTTATCCTTTAAAGGAGTAGGCACACCGGGGTACAGTTTTACAGGACGAAGATTGATATACTGATCCAGTTCGAAACGAAGCCTTAGTAGAATTCCTTTTTCAAGAATACCTGGTTTAACATCAGGATGTCCAATAGCACCGAGGAATATTGAATCAAATTTCTTCATTTCTTCTGATGCTGAATCGGGTAAAACTTCTCCTGTACGGAGATATCTATCACCACCGAAATCAAATTCTTCGAAATTAAGTTTAAAACCGAATTTATCTGCTGCTGTCTTCAGAACTTTTTTACCTTCGATAACTACTTCCGGACCTGTACCATCGCCTGGTAATACTGCAATATTGTAAGATTTACTCATGTATTAAATTTTAATCAAATTTTAGTTGCGCAATTATACTAAAAATCTGTATAAACAAAAGCCTCCGATTAATTTTTATCCAAAATCTAGTGTTCAATAATATTGAGCATCTTAACTGTTGCAATAATTGCAGCAACTGTCTGATCGGAATCCAGACCGCGTGTTCGAAATTCTCTTTTACCTAAATTCCATGTAATAACAGTTTGTACCAAAGCATCGGTTTTACCCCCGGGAGGTATTGAAACGTTATAATCGATAAGCTTTGGCATTTTTTTATCCAGGCGCTTGTATATCAATTTTAACGCTTTCATAAAGGCATCGTACTGACCATCGCCTACAGAAGTTTCTTCATATTCTTTTCCCGAAATTTTTACTTTCAGGCATGCAACAGGTTTTAATCCTTTTGCTGTAGACAATGAGAAATTCATGATCTTAATTTTTTCATCAATCGATTTACTTCTGAGGATATCTGAAATTATATAAGGCAGGTCTTCCTGAGTAACAGTTTCTTTCTTATCGCCAAGTTCAATAATTTTTTTAGTTATTTTTTTCATTGATTCAGGATCCAGTTCAATTCCGAGTGCTTCCAGGTTCTTGGCGATATTGGCTTTCCCTGATGTTTTGCCAAGGGCATAGCTTCGTTTACGTCCAAATCGCTCTGGAAGAAGATCATTGAAGTACAGGTCGTGTTTTTTGTCACCATCGGCATGCACACCGCTCGTCTGTGTAAATACGTTATCGCCAATAAGTGGTTTATTTGGTGGTATTCTAATGCCCGAAAATGATTCCACCATTTTACTCACCAGGTTGAGCTTCGACTCATCCACCGACATTTGGTACTTAAAATGGTCTTTTGTAATAGCAATTACGCTTGATAAAGGAACATTTCCCGCTCTTTCACCAAGGCCATTAACTGTTGTATGGATACAATCGATTCCTGCTTTAATTGCTGAATAGACATTAGCAGTTGCCAGATCGTAGTCGTTGTGAGCATGAAAATCGAATTTAAGATTTGGATAATTGTCTTTCATTTGTTTACAAAATGCGTAGGTCTCATCGGGATTTAAGATACCGAGTGTATCGGGTAACATAAATCTTTCGACAGGTTCATCAGATAATTTATCGATCATATTGTAAACATACTCCGGTGAATTACGCATACCATTGGACCAATCTTCGAGGTAGATGTTAACTTTAACATTTTTACAAACAGCATAAGCTATAACCTCTTTAATATCCTGGATATGTTCTTCGGGTGATTTTCTGAGTTGGTGAGTCACATGCTTAAGCGAACCTTTTGTAAGCAGATTGATTGTTTTACAACCAGCCCCCAATATCCAGTCAACAGAAACATTTTTATCCACAAAACCCAGAACTTCAATCTTATCCAAGTCATGATGATCGGCTGCCCATCCGGCTATTTTCTTTACAGCCTCAAGTTCACCTTCCGAAACGCGTGCAGAGGCAATCTCAAGACGATCAATTTTGAGTTCCTCCAACAACAATTTGGCTATGCTAAGCTTTTCATCGAAAGTGAACGATACCCCGGATGTTTGCTCCCCATCGCGAAGCGTGGTATCCATTACTAATATTTTCATTTGTTCCAATTTTGTGATTATAAAATAAAACCTGACTCAGTAATATTTGATAACCGAATCAGACTTTATGATAATTTATATTGATTTACCTGCTTCGAAAGCTTCAATTTTGTCCTTTATACTCAGCAGATAATCAATATCATCGTATCCGTTAAGCAAACATTTCTTTTTATAAGGAGAAATTTCAAAGTTTTCCGATTCACCTGTACTAAGCAATGTTATCTTCTGCATTTCAAGATTAATTTCAACCTCAGTTTCTGGGTTCTTATCGATCTCTTTAAAGATTTTTGCCAAAAATTCAGGTGATACCTGTACAGGTAACAAACCATTGTTAAGTGCATTGTTCTTAAAGATATCGGCAAAAAAACTTGAAACTACAGCTTTGAATCCATAATCGTGGATTGCCCATGCTGCATGTTCACGGCTTGAGCCACTACCGAAGTTTTTTCCTGCTGCAAGTACTTTTCCTGAATATGCAGGGTTATTAAGAACAAATTCTTTTACCGGCTTATCCGATTTATCATATCTCCAGTCGCGGAAAAGGTTTTCACCAAAACCATCCCGGGTAGTAGCTTTTAAAAAGCGTGCCGGTATTATTTGATCTGTGTCCACATTTTCAACAGGTAGCGGGACACAGGTTGTTTTAAGTGTAACAAATTTATCTATTGCCATTTTTCAATTTTTTAGATTTAAGATTTAAGATATGAGAAATGAGGCTTAATTCTAAAATCTCAAAGCTCATATCTTAATTTTATAGAAATTCCCTTGGGTCGGTGACTTTACCGGTAATTGCAGCTGCAGCTGCAGTTATCGGACTTGCAAGCATAGTACGTGCACCGGGGCCCTGTCTTCCTTCAAAGTTTCTGTTTGATGTAGAAACTGCATAGTTACCCTCAGGTATTTTATCATCATTCATAGCGAGACATGCTGAACAACCAGGTTGTCTCAGAACAAAACCTGCAGCTTCAAGTACTTTATCCAGACCCTCTGCTTTTGCCTGCGCTTCAACCTGGCGTGAACCAGGAACAATCCAGGCAACAATATTATCGGCCTTCTTTTTCCCTTCAACAAATTTTGCAAAAGCTCTTAAATCTTCAATACGTCCGTTTGTACAACTTCCAACGAATACATAGTCTACAGTTTTACCCAGAATATTTGATCCAGCTTCAAAATCCATGTACTTCATTGACTTCATAAAACTGGCTTTTGTACTTTCCTCAATTTCATCCAACTTTGGAATAGATCCTGTAATACCAACCCCCATTCCCGGGTTTGTTCCATATGTAATCATAGGTTCAATATCAGCTGCATCATAATTCAGTTCAAGATCAAACACAGCATCATCGTCAGTAAACAGATTTTTCCAGTAAGCAAGTTTCTTTTCCCATTCATCACCCTTAGGTGCGAACTCACGGCCTTTGATGTATTCGAAAGTAGTCGCATCCGGGGCAATATGTCCACCACGAGCACCCATTTCAATACTCATATTACATATGGTCATTCTTCCTTCCATACTCAGGTTTCTTATTGCTGATCCTGCATATTCAACAAAATATCCGGTTGCACCGCTTGCCGATATCTTTGAAATGATATATAGGATAATATCCTTTGCACCAACACCCTTCTTAAGTTTCCCATCGACTGTAATGCGCATGCGTTTTGGTTTTGGCTGTAATATGCATTGTGTTGCAAGTACCATTTCAACCTCACTAGTTCCAATACCAAATGCAACACAGCCAAATGCACCGTGAGTAGAAGTGTGAGAATCACCACAGACAATAGTCATTCCGGGCTGAGTTAATCCCAGCTCAGGACCAATAACGTGTACAATACCCTGATAGGGATGATTGAGACCGTAATGATTAATACCGTGCTTTTTTGTATTTTCTTTTAACTTTTCTACCTGCATTCTTGAAAGTTTATCCTGAATTGTCAAGTCCTGATTAACTGTAGGCACGTTATGATCGGGTGTTGCAACGGTATTTTGCGGACGGAACACTGAGATACCTCTTCGATCGAGACCTGCAAATGCCTGTGGACTTGTTACCTCATGAACCAGGTGCCTGTCGATATACAGCACACTTGGACCGCCTTCTATCTGCGAAACTACATGCGAATCCCAAACCTTATCAAATAATGTTTTTCCCAACTTTTTAAGTTTTAAAAATTAAACAATTTTATTTATTGCGTCGATAAATGCTTCAACCGATGCAGTTATAATATCTGTATTTCCTGAGAAACCATAGTAAACTTTACCCTTGTTTTCTATCTGGATATGAACTTTACCCAGATCGTCAGAACCTTTAGTAATCGCTTGCACAAGATATTCTTCAAGGCGCACTTTATGTCGGATCAGTGACTTTACAGCTTTCAATGCCGCATCAACCGGTCCGTTTCCCGATTCGGTAGCGGTAAATTCTTCACTATCAATATCCAATGTAACAGTTGCCATAGGTATTGTCGATTTTCCTGCTAATACCTGCAGGTGAGCCAATTTAATTTTTGCTGTCTCGCTGGAAGGTGTTTTGCCAACTAATACCTCAAGGTCTTCATCTTTAATATCTTTTTTCTTATCGGCCAGTTCCAGAAATTTCTCATAGATCTTATCCAGTTTATCTCCATTAAGTTCATAACCTAAAAGTTTCAATCTATGTTTCAAAGCTGCACGACCACTTCTGGCTGTTAAAGCAATGCTTGATTCACTAACTCCAACATCTATCGGATCAATTATCTCATAATTCTCACGATTTTTCAAAACACCATCCTGATGAATACCCGATGAATGAGCAAATGCATTACGACCTACAATAGCCTTATTAGGTTGGACCGGCATATTCATCAATGATGAAACAAGACGACTTGTTTTGTAGATATTTTTGGTATTAATATTAGTTTCAATATCGATATTCTTTCGGCTTTTCAGAGTCATTACAACCTCCTCAAGCGAAGTATTACCGGCGCGTTCACCAATTCCATTGATTGTTACTTCTGCCTGTCTTGCACCATTTAAAATACCCGAGACCGTATTCGCCGTTGCCATTCCAAGATCGTTATGGCAATGCGTTGAAATAATTGCTTTATCAATGTTTTTAACGTTTTCCTTCAAGTATTTAATTTTCGCTCCAAACTCATGCGGCAATGTATAACCTGTTGTATCAGGAATATTCAGCACTGTTGCTCCGGCCGCCACCACCGCTTCAATTACCCTTGCCAGGTATTCATTTTCAGTACGACCTGCATCTTCTGCATAGAATTCAACATCTTCAACAAATTTCTTTGCATATTTAACAGCTTTAACTGCTCGTTCAATTATTTCCTCCTCATTTGAATTCAGTTTGTAATGAATATGATAAAAAGAAGTTCCAATACCAGTATGAATTCTCTTATACTTGGCATGTTTCAGTGAATCTGCAGCAACTTCAATATCCTTTTCAACAGCTCTTGTAAGAGCGCAAATTGTTGGTTTGCGAACAGCTTTTGAAATCTCAACTACCGATTTGAAATCGCCGGGGCTTGAAATTGGAAAACCTGCTTCAATAATATCAACACCAAGCGCTTCAAGAGCTTTGGCTACTTCGATCTTTTCAACGGTGTTCAGCTGACACCCCGGAACTTGTTCACCATCGCGCAGCGTGGTATCGAAAATATATAATCTTTCGCTCATGATAATTTTATTTATTTGTTATTACTTTGCTTTGTTTTAGAATTCCATTAAAAACGGATGCGTGATCCGTATTGTACATTCTTCCCCCCGCAGGGGTAGCAAAGTATCAAAAATTTTTGTCAGGTTACGCGGAAATTGTTTCATTGTCTTATTATAAGTATCTATAAAAAGCTGAAGGCCATTCTCTGGTGAGAATGGCCTCCTATAATTTTAATCTATATGCACTCCATTCTCACTCTGGAAATTTAAGAATACCAAGAAGAATAATGAGGCTTAATATAGATATGCTATTTGTCATACGTTTTAAAATTGAATTGCAAATGTATTGATAAAAATCAGAAATTAAAAACTGAATTTAAAAAATGTATTATATAATGCTATTCACAGAACAAAATTTACTGAAAAAAGTTCTGTCACTCCAACGATGCTATTACCTCTTCGGTAAGCTCCAGATTATGATAAATGTTCTGGACATCGTCTAAATCTTCAAACTCTTCTATTGTTCTTAATACCTGCTTTGCATCTTCAATTGCAAGTTCTTTAGTGTTGTTGGGAACACGTTGCAGTTCTGCATTTTCAATCTCAATACCCATCTCGTCAAGTTTCTTTTGAACACTGCCGAAGTCTTCCATAGCCGTGGTAATAATAAATACATCGCCTTCAACTTCAAATTCCTCAACGCCGGCATCAATTATTTCAAGCTGGAATTCATCAGGATCCAGGTCTCCTTTCTTAACAGTAAACACTCCTTTGCGATCGAAAATAAAACTCAATGAACCATTTGTTCCGAGGTTTCCTCCACGTTTATTGAATACCGAACGAACCTGGCTGACAGTTCTCAGGTTATTATCGGTCAGACACTCAATAAACACTGCAACTCCGTTCGGGGCATAACCCTCGAAAGTCACCTCTTGCAGATCACCACCCTCATTACTTGCTTTATTAATAGCACGTTCAACATTATCTTTTGGCATATTAGCACCTTTGGCATTTTGCATTGCCAAACGCAATCGCGGATTAGCTTCAGCATCGGGCCCTCCTTCTTTAACTGCAATCTGTATCTCCTTTACAATGCGGGAAAATATCTTGCCTCTTTTTGCATCGACCGCGCCTTTCTTTCTTTTAATTGTTGACCATTTACTGTGACCTGACATATATTTATTTATTAGTTATCACAAATCAGGGCGTAAATTTAAAAATTTAGAAATTATCAGAAAAGAGCATATTAAGAAGCATTAATAATTTAATAAAAGAATATGAAAGAATTGACTTCCATCGATGAAATTTCTAACTTACCATGCATGAAAGAAAGAACTAAACATATAATATCTGTTATTGCATGTGCCTTTATAATGTTTTCTTTTATTCAGACGGATAGTACCCAGAAAAATCTTGGACGTATTAAAAGTGCTTTAAGCAGGTATTTATCAGAAATGTATCCTCAAAAAATTTATGTACATACAGATAAGTCCAATTACTTTGCTAATGAACATATCTGGATAAAGGCTTATTTATTTAATGCTGAATCACATGAAGCCGATGAAAAAAGCAATCATATCTATGTTGAATTGATCAACCCTAAGAAAATAGCAGTACAGGCAATCAGAATTAAAATGAAAAACGGAACCGGGAAAGGGAGCTTCTTTCTTCAGGACACCATTACAGAGGGTATATACCAAATCAGATCTTATACGAACCGGATGAAAAATTTCGGTTCTGAATTCTTTTTTACTAAAAACATCGAAGTTCGAAATGAATTTAAAAAATTACAGATTACTCCAAAAGAAGCTAAATGGAACAATAAAAATATAAAGAAGCTTAAAAAAAATACTTTGCAGTATACCATTAAATTTTTCCCTGAAGGTGGCGAACTTTTAGAAGGGCTAAGTGCACGTGTTGCTTTCAAGGCTGTAAATAATCTGGGAGGTTCGGCAGATGCCCATGGTGTTGTGAAAAATAATAAAAAAGAGGTAGTTGCTTTAATAAATTCACAACATGATGGTATGGGATCTTTCGATATCACGCCGCAAAAAAATGAAACATACACTGCTTATATAAAATTTAATGACCACAGAAAAGTAGAAAAGTATGAAATTCCGAATGCCGTTCAGAATAAGATAGGTATGAAGCTACAGACTAGAAAAAATAAAATATTCCTTGAAGTAAGATCAAACAAACCCCCATCGAATGACAGACCTGCCAATGAAATACTGATCATTGGGCATGTGCGTGGTAAAATGTATTACCAGACATCAGTTAACCTTTTAGATGGAGATAGTAATGTGTCAATTGATGAAAGTATATTTCCTTCCGGCATAATTCATTTTACACTTTTCAATAACAGACTACTGCCTGTCGCTGAAAGATTACATTTTATCTTACACGACAGGTTAATTCATTTTTCCATTACTACACAAAAAATAAATGATACTTTAGAATTAAATTTAGAATCAAGTGATGAGAGTCTTAACGATCATACATTCTATGCATCTCTTTCAACAATGTTAATCGACTCTGAAGAGGCTTTTACTTCCCCTGAAAATATTATAACTAAAATGTTACTTTCATCTGATCTGGACGGATATATCGAAAATCCCTCTTATTACCTGGACCAGAGTATTGACAGTGTTAAAAGACATAGCGAACTTCTTATGTTAACGCATGGCTGGAGCAGGTTCAGCTGGTCAGATATCCTTGAAAACAAGGAGATGGCTCCGGAATATAATTTCGAAAAAGGTATTACAATTGAAGGAAGAATTACACGTGAGCTTTTTGATATACCATATCCGGGAGCAAGCGTAAAATTGTATATTCAGAGTTCCTACAATGATGAGTTCGAAACATCTTCGGGAGAAAAGGGGTATTTTAAGTTTGAAAATCTCAATTATTACGATACAGTTGAGGTGAAAATTGTTACCAGGAAATCCGGGGGAGGCAAAAACCTGCTTATCGATATAGGTCAGGATAATGATAAAACAATAGTCAACTACCAGGGAAATTTTTTCAGTACATCAACTTCTGCAATGGACATGTCGGAATATCGTCGAAGAAAGGGTGAAGAAATAAGAGAAATGCAGAAAAAAAGACAAAAAGAACTCGATTCAATATTTTCAGAGTCGATCCATGGTACACCCGATCATGTTATTTGGGGACATGAACTTTCCAGCAGTTATAGTAATCTGCTTGATGCTATGCGTGGGAGAGTACCGGGTGTGGATATCACAGGTAACAGTATGATAATCAGAGGCAGAAACACTATTTATGGCAGCACAGATCCATTGCTTCTTATCGATGGTATGCCTACTGACTTTAGTGTGATAAACAGCATCCCCGTTGAAGATGTCGACAGAATTGAAATACTCAAAGGCCCGAGTGCTGCAATATATGGTTCCAGAGGTGCAAATGGAGTGGTCGCAATTTACACAAAAAGAGGACAGTTTATGAAAAAGGGAGAAATAGCGTTTTCAATGCTTGGTTATCATAAAGCAGAACGTTTTTCTATGCCTTCAGAGCAACGAATCAATGATAGAAAAGAATCAGGTAAATATCCTTTAACAATATACTGGAATCCGGATTTACAATTAATAAACAATAATAACATCACAATTTTAATTCCTCTTAAAGCTGAAGGGAAATTTATAACAGTTTTGGAAGGTACTGATATGAAGGGGAATTTCGGTTCGGAAATTATGGTTTTTGAATACTAATGTCCAACTAATCTCTAAAGTTGCACATGTTCTCTGACTTTATCCATGATAAAATTTCAAGTAAATTTCAGGAATATGTTTTCTGTAGCTGATCAGGAAGAATTGTTATAGCCAAGAATAGCAGGATGGGCTTTACCAGAATTGCAACAGTAATTTACCCATAAAATGCAGGATATATCCGGAGAGACCATGGGGTGTCTCTACGTTCTGATTGTATTATTAGGTTAAGTAGTCACCCCGTGGAATGATAGATAACGCAAATGATCAAAAACCTATCTTATACATATTAGTTTTTCTATTTCATAGTAATCATCCAGCTCAAACCTGGCTAAATACATACCTGCCGGCAGATTATGCGTTGTCCATATAAACTCATATTCACCCTGCTGAAAGGATTGTTCAATCAGTGTCTCTATTTTTTGTCCATTTGAATTATACACAATCAGTTTAACCATTCCCCTATGAGGTATATTGAAAAAAAACGTGGTATTGCTGCATAATAAATTAGGATACACTTTACAAATATTATCAGGCTCAACAGTGGACTGATCATTAGCTAATTCATCAACTCCTGTTGGAGGATTAGAAGTACATGCATCAGCAAATATAATTTCCCACCTTGGTATGAAATAAAAATCAAGTGATCCGTTTACATCGGCATATGGATCGTATTGCAGGTAATCGCGCATGTCATTGGCCAGCCTCCAGGCGGCCATATTGTAATAAAGTGCATCGCCGGTACTTTCATCAGGCTGTATAAGATCGGATGTATTATCTAAAACTTGCCAGTTAATATCCGGATACTTTGATAACAAACTATCCCTGACTCCGGTTCTAAGGTTTTTCATAGTAGGTATTGTTGTTCCATACAACTCTATTATATTGGTAATTGCAAAGATTACTTCCAAAGCTTCTTTCGGGTGTTCACATGTATTTAAAATTCCAAATGAGCTTGTATTCCATGCAATGTTGGTATTTCCATTGTATTCGGGGGTAGCTGCAATATCCCATTCAAAAGGTAAACTATCAAGCTCTTCAACATAATAAGAACCGGTAATTAACATTCCAACCTTTCCGGAACCTAGCGGATCAAAATTCAGATTTTCGTTTTCCTCTCCGGGCAGAATAAAATGCTTGTTCCACGTGCCTTCATTGATCCATGAATAACCCAGTCTGGTTTGATAGGGAATACTCACTTCACAGTCTTCATTAACAATCTGTGGCTGGCCAAACGGTTTAATAAAAGCCATCCCATTGGAATAACGCCAGTGATATCCGTACTGAACAATGGTATCAGGATTAAACTCTTCATCATAAGCATTGTTGCCGTTTGCATCCATGGTTAACAGCATCGCTACTTCTTCCAGTTTGTCCATATCCCAGACATCTGTACCATTGTATAACTCACCATATTCAGCCGGGGGATATGGAATGTCAAGAGAATCAAACATACTTTTATTGTAAAACAGCATATTATGGCATATGCTGAAAGACAGATATAACAATGAATCATTGTATTCATGTTTAAAAAAGTATGTGGAATCGACATTACTCAGATTATACCCTGACAGATAAGGTTTTATATCCATAAGATGTTCCCAGAGTTCACTATAGTTCAGCGTGGTGATATCAGGTGGATTTCCTTCCTGTATTTTTAAAAGCAAACTGTCTGTAGCATCAAATGAGCAACCAACATAACAAGGATCAATAATTAATTCGATCGAGTCCTGCGAATTGTTGTAGTTTTCTACATGCTCATTCAGTGAGAGTGTGTATGGATCGTCTTCATCATTACTTAGTTGAACATACCACTTAATCTGTACTTTTTCCTTATTCTGAGATTTAAGAGGAAAAGTGACTATTAAAAGGCAAAACACATAGATCAATTTTGTAAGTTTAACTGAAAGTTTCATTTTCTGTCCTCCTTATTGTTTTGGTTTAGTTCAAACCTACAAAACAGAAATACTCAGATCGACTGATTTTAGGAGGAGCGCATAAAATCTGACCATTTTATCGTAGGAGTGAATTTGGAAAATCTGAAATTTAGGGTGTTAAACAAACAAACTTTTAACTGACTCCCTCTAACCTGTATTCAGTCGGTGTCTTTCCGGTAAGTTTTTTAAAAGAAGCATTGAATACTGACTTGTTATTGAAACCAACCTCATATAGAATTTCAAGTATTGTTTTGTTATTATCAACCGAACTGCCAATCAGTTTCTTTGCTTCTTCAATTCTAAAGCTGTTTATGAACTCGAAAAAGTTTTGTTGAAATCCTTTATTGATCACTTCTGACAAGGAACGTTGTGGTATGGAGGTCATATTGGAAAGTCCGGCTAATGTAATCTCAGGAATCAAATATGGTTTGTGATGATTCATATAATCAATAAGCTGGTTTCGATATTGCTCAAACATTCTTCTCGACAGTGATGGATCTCTACCGTTTGACAGTGGATAAATACCGTGCATAAATAAATATGGATGCAGCACTCCTTTATAAAAAAGTACTATAACAAATGCAAGGTTGCTTGAAATTCTCAAAATATACAGTAATTCACTATAAACACCAATATAGTTATACAGCAAGTGTTTTAGATGAGCGATATAGCTTGTTACGAGAAATCCCCATAAAATAAAGTTCAGCCACGAATATTGCATGTTTTGCATACCATAAAGGTTTTTTACTTTTTTTCTGCTTGTATAAATAAGAACCAGCGCTGCTCCAATGTATCCGATTATTTGTCCGTTTAATACTATAAATCCTGTTAATTCCCAGAAATTTGAAAAGATTTCTTCTGAAAGAATTAATGATCTTTTAACTTCTGCGGGTTGTATATAAAATTTATCTATCCAAAGTATAAGAGAAACGGTAAATGGTATGAAGTGAAGAAGATCCCAACCTATAAGTCTGGATTTCATTTTTATTAGTGATCTGGTATATAAAAACAAAAGCGGAGCGGGTAAAAAACAAAACAAATTTGCGATATAATAAAAAAAAGGGAAACCAGAGAAGATGGAATATTGGAATGCGCCAACGATCCATCCTGATAATACCAGAGCAGAAGAAAATAAAAAAAATGCCAACAGTAGATTTCTGATTTTACAGTTGGTTTTTATAATCAGCACCATAAAACCCAGCATCAAGTATAAAACTATAGATATAAGAACAATATAACGTGAAGTTTTTGCTATTATAAAAGAGGTTGAGTCGGTACTAGAGGTTGGAATTATTATATCAACCTCAGGAACAGATTGTTCGCTTAGTTTTGATTTTTCTGTCCATTTTATTATAGTTGGTCCTGTCTGGATTAGTTCCATTTCCTGCAGCCGGAACTTAAGAATTTGTATGGTCGATTTGATATCGTTCCCGGTATATTGTTTCTGTATACATTTTTTATAGTTTATTTCATCTGTTGTAAGCGGGCTGTCAACCCGGATCTGTGTTTTTATTTCAAAGCCTATTCGCCATAACGGTACATCATCATCAAAATAAATGGTTAGCATCTTACCTGTAATATATTTTTCCAGGTTTTGTTTCATGCATTCCTGGTAGAATTGCCTCATCAGTTCATCATGTTTTGAATAAGGCTCATTCGTCTGGATATATACATAATGAAAGTCACTTTCTTCGGTCAGAATAAACTCATTAGCTGAAAATGCATTGAAACACAGAAACAAGAATAAAGATGCAATAATTATTTTCGATGATCTGGGTTGAATCATTCTTTGATACGGTTTTCTTGATGAATGCAGAAATAATTATATAACACTATAAAGACAATTTTAAATAGTAAATTACTTATGCACTATAGTTAATGGAGGATATTTCTGCGATAAATATTGGATAATGGAAAGTACGGATATGAAAGAGGATTTCTTTGAGAACTATAATCTTAGAATATTAAAACCCAGATCAATACTACAACTGTGTAAGTTCGCTTACTTCTTCCGGTGATGAAATTTCGAACATATTCCTAAAGTCGGTTTTCTGTAACTGTGTACACAGTTCACTGTCGATATTGACAATAATCAGTTTAATATTCATATTTGAGCATAGACCACACAGAAATCTTAACGTCTCAATGGCGATGTTATCAAATATCCTTACCCCTACAAGATTTAAAACAACCTGCGAACATTTTTGCTTCATTGCCTGAAGAACCAGCTTTCTTAAATTCTCAGCATATTTAAAATTAATACGCCTGATATTGTAGGAAGAAATGATATAGGTCCGATTGTAGAATTCAACAGAAAACATCGGTATGCATTTAAAATTCAAGCACCAAAAGTATTAATAATACCAAGGCAGCAAATAAAATCATTCAAATATTTTCAACAGGTCGGTGTTAATATGTTGATTGAATGTCTCAATGAGATTATTGAATAAGTAAAATCAGGATCATGGAGTTACAAATCTGAAAATTTTAATGAATTTTTAACTATCGAACTGCTTAATCAAAGAGCTGATCAGATGATTAATTGTGAAGCAATTTCCATGGACAGCATCAATAAACTAAAATGTTCATTATTCGTGTTGAATTAAATTATGAACTTAAATTAACTAACCCAATAACTTAAACCCTTTTCCATGTATATTAATAATTTCAACACTGGGATCGTCTTTAAGGTATTTGCGAAGTTTAGCAATGTAAACATCCATACTACGGGCATTAAAGTAATTATCATCAATCCAGATAGCTTTTAATGCGAAATTCCTTTCCAAAACAGAATTTTTATTAAGACAAAGTAATTTTAATAAATCGGTTTCTTTTGTTGTAAGTTTTTGAATTTTATCACCCAGTTTTAGTAACTGCTTTTCCGTATCGAAATGATACTTACCAACAGTAAATTCCTTCTGCGTATTGAACTGTCCCTGTTTATTAGTACGTCTTAGAATTGCCTCAATCCTGTATAGTAATTCTTCCATGCTAAAAGGCTTGGCAATATAGTCGTCTGCACCAGCCTTAAAGCCTTCCAGTACATCTTCTTTTAATGATTTTGCTGTAAGAAAGATAATAGGAATCTCTGCATTAGTCATTCTGATTTCTTTTGCGACAGTTATTCCATCCTTAACAGGCATCATAATATCAAGTATACATAAATCATAATGTCGCTTAACAAAATTTTTATAGGCAATTTCACCATTTGGATACCAATCAGTATTATATTTCTTAGCAACGAGATATTCTTTTAAAAGCGAACCGAGATTTTCATCGTCTTCTGCAAGTAAAATTCTAATTCCTTCCATGCTTATTATTTTTTAAAGGTATTGATACGGAAAACACAGATCCCTGACCTGGTTCCGAACTGACACTGACAATGCCTCCATGCATTTCCACAATTTTTTTGACATAGCTTAGTCCCAGACCAAATCCCTTGACGTTATGAATATTACCTGTTGAGACTCTGTAAAACTTATCAAAAATCCGTCTCTGATTTGCTCTACTTATCCCAACACCATTATCACGAACCGAAATGAGGATTTTATTATTTTCATTTCGGGTTTCAATAAAAATTTCCGGGCTATCCGTTGTATATTTCACTGCATTATCCAGTAAATTAGATACAACATTAGTAAAATGAACAGGGTCTGCGGCGACAAGATCGTAATCTGCGTGTAATGATGGCACCAGCATTCCGTTTTTTGATTCGATTTGTATATAAAAGTTGGATATGACCGATTCAATCAGCTCATGAACATTAACATCCTTTAAATTCAGGTTAAGTTTATCCTGATCAAATTTTGCCATTTGCAAAACTCTTTCCACCTGGTAGCCCAGTCTTTTACTTTCCTCGGATATCATTGTTGAAATTCTGTCAAAGTTTTTACTTTGATCGGGAATAGATTTATCAGCCAACATCTGTGATGCCAGAGAAATAGTAGATATGGGAGTTTTTAATTCATGGGTCATATTATTTACAAAATCGCTTTTCATTTCGGAAAGCTTTTTTTGTTTATATATAATATATAGTGTGAACGTAAAAGTCAGTATTAAAAATAAGGTCAATAACGATGAAGATATTCCCATAAAACCTACAGAACGCATAATATAATTTCTTCTGCGCGGAAAATAGACAGTTAAATAGTTTGGGTTATCGAAAAAGTCGTCGGGGAATAGCCTTGCATAATATAATTGCAGAGTTTTATTCTGATCGTAATTTTTCGATTTAAGGGCAATATCGCGATTCGGTCTAATAACTGCAAATTCAAAATTAGCAGATATGCCATTTTCAGAAAATGCTTTATTAAGTTCCTGTTCGATTATTTGCGGAGAAACCCGATCTTCGATTAGCGGACTAAAAGAAAACATACGTGACACAACCTGATCAACGAAAGATCTTCTGTTTGAAATCTTTCTTTGGAAAGACGAATCTGCAATACGAGATGCTTTTCCATAATCATTGTCTGAAGAAAATGAAATATTTGCAGTAATATTTCCTTCACGGGTCCGGCTGGTTATCTTTAAATCCTGAGTAAATTTCACCCCGGATAAAGTGTCTGCCTCAAAATGAATAACAGTGTCAAAATAATAGTTATCTGTTGTTTGTTGAAAAGTAGTGTCGACATTATAAGGCTGGATCTCATCGTAGATCAGATTCATTGTTTCCTGCTGTTGGATTGAATAAACTACCTCGGCCAGCGACTTTTGTGCCAGCTGGTTAAATTGTTTCTCTTTTACTCCGAAAGCATTAATAATCCAGAGTACCTGAACTACAATTAAAGATAGCAGCGCAAAACTTATAATTACACTCAATAATAATATAAATCGTTTACTCATTTCAGGTAAAGATACACTGCTGTTCGTTTCGATCTTATGGGTTTAACAATCTTTAACAATCATTGATATCTGTTAACTAAACTTTGATATAGCTTTGTTTCGGTATAGAAATAGGATGAAAACGAAAAAAAATGACATTAAAAGCAACCTTTAATATTTTTTTTCGTCAAATAGGAAAGAAAAAAATTACAACGAACAATATAAATAAAACTTATAAGTTTCATAATTAAGGTAATAGGTTTCTGATTCTTTTCATAGGTAATAATGGGTTAGGGTTAATAAAAGGAGGCGGTTTGCCTCCTTTTTTTTTATTTATAGATTACCTTATTAATGTTTTTCTTTTTCATAAGTTGGTTCCGGATAAGTAAAAACAGATTTTTCGATTCAATAGGTTTTGTTATATAAGCAGAACAACCGGCACTTAAACATTTAGATTTATCCCCGTCCACAGCTAATGCTGTTTGTGCAATTATAGGGATTTCGGGTTTAATCCCAGAAATATAGCGTGAAGCTTCCAAACCATCCACCTCAGGCATTTTAATATCCATAAGGATTAGATCTATATGTTCTTCTGACTCTACCAGATTGATTGCTTCCAATCCGTTTTTGGCCCATAGAATTTTAGCACCTGTTTTTTTAAGTATTTCGTTCAGATAAATATAATTTATATTATCATCTTCTGCGACAAGCAAAACTTTATCACTCAAATCAATTATTGCATTTTCACTTTCTTTTAACTGACCAACTTTATTCCTGATTTCATTGGGCACTTCTCTGATCGGTAACTGAAAGTAGAACACCGAACCCTTTCCTTCTTCCGATTCTACCCATATTTTACCTCCCATCAGGTTAATGATATTTTTACATATAGCCAGTCCCAAACCTGCCCCGCCACAATTTGTGTCATTATGTTTTTCCACTTGTACAAACCGATCGAATATTTTATCTTTCATGCCAGGAGGTACTCCTCTTCCTGTATCCCTCACAAAGAAAAATATGTTTGCCTGATTAACAACTTTGTATCCAAACTCTATAAATCCTTTACTGGTAAATTTGGCTGCGTTATTCAACAAATTTGTCATAACCTGTTTTAACCTTTCACAGTCGGTATATAATGTAATATTCCTTTCTTCCTGTTTAACTTTTATTATTAGTTCAACATCATCATTTGTACCATATCGTCGAAGGGTTTCATAATAAACAGCCTGAAGATCCTGCAGAATATCAAACGGATTGCAGATCTTATATTTAATTCTTATTTGTTTCGATTCTATTTTTGCGACATCAATAATATCTTCAATTATATTTAAAAGATCGGCACTACTTTTCCGGATCAGATTCAGATAATCTTTACGTTCTTTCTTGTTATAACTGGATGAAATTAATAATTCGGTAAAACCAATTATTGCATTCATCGGAGTCCTGATTTCGTGAGACATATTTGCCAGAAATGCTGTTTTTAGTCTGTCAGCCTCTTCTGCTTTCACCTTAGCTATCTGCAGATGTTTTTCAGTTTCAATACGATTTGTGAGGTCATCAAGCATAATTATTGTACCCTTGAACTTTTCACTCACATCCAACATTTTTTTTAATAAAACCTGGAAATATCTTTCACCTACATTGGTATTAATATAAGTTTCGAATTTCAGTAATTCATTGTTAGATTTTACAAGCTCATTCAGTTTATCTTCAACAATTTGTAATGCTTCCGAAGCCTGTTCTTTATTATAATAAAGAGTTCCTGCAATTTTAATATCGGTAAATAGTCTGGATGCTGCTAAATTGAAGTTAACAATTTTATTATGATCGTCTAAGAGAATTATTGGAGCAAACAAACTCTCGAATATTGTCAGATATCTATTCTTTTCATTAACAATCTTTCTGTTGGTGTCCTGGAGTTCCTGAAATATTTTTTCTTCAGGGGTATGAGTCCATTCATTCACATAACCAATTTCTATTCTGTCGAAACATCTGTCAGTAAATAAATTAAATCTTTGTTTTAATTGTTTCGAATTTCCGGAGGCATTAATAAGATCGAGATATGACTGACGATAGTATTTCATAAGCCCCAGAAACATACTGAGAGTAACTCCTCTTTCACGGTGTCGCTTGGCTTCAATAACTCCAAATCTTGAAACCGGGTCGTCTGTATAACTTGCGTCCGGATTTAATTCTGGCGGGACTATATCGAAGGTTTTCACTGCCATTACTAAAGACTCTGTAAGACCACTTATCGATAACCTCCATGCTTCCTGTAACGTTGATGTATACTTTGCATAACCCTGCTTCTTTGCATACATCAAGACACGTGACATTAACCAATCTTCATTGCCTAATAAAAGTTTGATATAATCCTCCGAACTGCCCAACATCGAATAATAATATTTGATCAGGTTCCCTGATTGAATTCAGATAAAACAAAATTACTCTATGCCTCATTCTTAAAGGTCCCCGGAGATATGATATATTATATACTGATTAGGTGATATTAATCACTAAGAATTATAGCAAATTATTTAAAACTATAGCTTCAGACGGGAGAACGATTTTAATTTGCGTATATCAACAGGCAAAAAAGCAGATATTTCGGGAAAGGATTTTAACTGAAAAATAAAATCTTCAGTCGGAGGGATAACTGATTCACTTCTAATTAAGAGTAAATAGTCGACATTTTTTAATTCAGGAAATAAAAAGGCACCATTTCCCCGATTTACAAAGAGGTGATATTTGTCTATACCTTCATCACTTTCAAAATAATAATTTCTGAATACAACATCAGATTGCTTTATAGAGACAATAATATCATCAACCAAAAATAAATTTGCTTTCAGCACCTGATTTAAAATCCAGCAGATACGAATATCTTTTTCACCGGTAGATATTGAAAACATCTGTCTGTTTTCATGTTCTGTTTCTGATGATAACTTAAGTATACTTTTTTTCATGAGCAGACTATAAACCAATTATTTGGATTGCCTGGCGTGCTGCATTTTGTTCAGCTTCTTTCTTTGATTTTCCCAATCCCATGCCAACAATATCGTCAAAAACCAGCAAATGAGAAATAAACACGGGAATTTTATCATCACCATCCAGTTGTTCCTGACAAGTAAAATTAATGTCTTTTTTGTTTTTTTGTCCCCATTCAATAATTCTGCTTTTAAAATCTATTTCTGTTTCACTTAACTCATCGAGATCGATATAATATTTGAATATTTTCTTTAAAATGAATTTATTTACAGCTTTATATCCTTTATCCAGGTATATTGCACCAATTAATGCTTCCAGGGCATCACCGTAAAGCGATTTATGGTTATCTTTTGTTAAGTGGGCAATAACTAATTTATTTATGCCCATTTTTATTGCAACATTTCTTAAAGTTTCCCTGTTAACAATTTTCGAACGCATCTGTGTAAGAAATCCTTCATCTTTATCGGGAAATTTATTGTATAAATGTTCAGATACGATTGAATCGAGAATGGCATCACCAAGGAATTCCAGTCTTTCATTATTAATTTCATAATTACTGGAGAATTTACCTGATGCTGATTTATGGATCAGTGCCAGTTGGTAAAGTTTATGTTTAACGGGCTTAAAGCCTAAAACGCGTTTAATTTGTTTTTTATACTTTTTATCAGGGATAAAAATAAACCTCTTATGATTTCTCTTTTCAGGATGCAAACTTTTAAGAGATCTTTCTGAAGATTGCTGATGTGTTATGGCCACCAAAACCAAATGTATTACTTAATGCTGAATTTACGGGTCTTTCCTGAGCAGTATTTGGTGTCAGATTCAATTTTGAATCAATTTCAGGATCGATATTATTAAGGTTTATTGTAGGAGGTATCACTCCATTTACAATTGCAAGAATTGAAGCAATAGCTTCAATGGCACCCGCGGCACCCAACAGGTGTCCTGTCATTGATTTTGTCGAGCTAATGTTTAGTTTATAAGCATGACTGCCAAAAACGTTTACAACGGCTTTAGTTTCGGCAATATCGCCTCTTGGTGTAGCTGTACCATGTGCATTGATATAATCCAGTTCATCCGGATTCATTCCTGCATCTTCAAGCGTGAATCTCATAACGTTAGCTGCTCCGATTCCATCTGGGTGAGGTGCTGTTAAATGGTAAGCATCGGCCGCCAAACCACCTCCGATAAGTTCACAATATATTTTAGCACCTCGTTTTTTAGCATGCTCATATTCTTCGAGAATCAAAGCCCCTGCACCTTCACCTATAACAAAACCATCGCGATTTACATCGAACGGACGTGATGCTGATTTATATTCATCGTTGTTAGTTGATATAGCTTGCATTGCGTTGAAACCCCCAACTCCGGGTTCATTAATTGCAGCTTCCGCACCACCTGTTATAAATACTATGGCCTTCCCAAGCCTGATGTAGTTAAATGCGTCGATTATGGCATTTGTTGAAGAAGCACAAGCCGATACAGTAGCATAATTAGGTCCTCTAAAACCATATTTCATTGAAATATGCCCGGCTGCAATATCGGAAATTAGCTTTGGAATAAAGAAGGGATTGAATCTGGGTATCCCATTTCCTTCTATGTAAGTTTTCATCTCATCATAAAAAGTCCCGAATCCACCTATTCCAGAACCAAAGATCACCCCGGCTTTATCAAGGTTAACCTTTTCAGTATCTAATCCTGAATCAGCCATTGCTTCTTTTGCTGCAACAAGTGCAAATTGCGTAAACAAATCAAGCTTTCTGCCCTCTTTACGGTCGAAGTGATCTTCAGTGTTAAAATTCTTAACCTCACAAGCAAATCGAGTTTTGAAATTTGTGGCATCAAACCGAGTTATAATGTCGGCACCACTTGTTCCATTAACAAGATTTTCCCAGTATTCTTTAACATTATTTCCAATAGGGGTCAGGGCACCTAGTCCGGTAACCACTACTCGCTTTAATTCCATACTGTAGTGAGGTTAATTTCCTAAATGAAAAATTTACTTAGCATTCTCTTCAATGTACTTAATAGCTTCAGCTACAGTACCAATTTTTTCTGCTTGATCATCAGGAATACCAATGTTAAATTCTTTTTCGAATTCCATAATTAACTCAACTGTATCCAGTGAGTCTGCACCTAAATCGTTTGTAAAACTTGCTTCGGGTGTAACTTCGCTTTCATCAACTCCAAGTTTGTCAACGATTATAGCTTTTACTCTAGATGCAATATCAGACATAATTCCAATTTTAAATTATACTTAGGTTTAAAAAATAACGGTGCAAAGAAATGCAATAATTGAAAAAAAACAAACAAAATGATTGAAATATTGGATTAAAATTAGCTTTTTTTGTTTATAAAAATCTGTTACTATTCCAGGAATATTCTCTTGATTAATCTGTTTATGAAGAATTTAGCAATATTCGCTTCAGGTTCTGGTTCAAATGCAGAAGCTTTGGTCAGGTATTTTACAAATAACTCAAATGCCAGAGTAAAATGTATCCTGACAAACAATGCAAAGGCATATGTACTTGAAAGGGCAAAAGTATTAAACATACAATCTTTTATATTTACAAAGGATAAATTTTATGATTCAGATAGTGTTCTAAAACTACTGCTTTCTAATAATATTGATTTTATCGTACTGGCAGGATTCCTTTGGTTGGTTCCAACGAATTTAATCAGGTCTTATCCTGACAGGATTATAAATATTCATCCTGCACTTTTACCCAAATACGGTGGAAAAGGTATGTACGGAATGTATGTCCATGAAGCTGTAATTCAAAATCAGGAGAAGCAATCCGGGATTACAATTCATTATGTGAATGAAAAATACGATGAAGGGAATATAATATTTCAGGCAAAATGTGAAATTTCAAAGGATGAAACTCCGGAAACTCTGGCTGAGAAGGTGCATAAACTAGAGTATAAGCATTTTCCGATAATTGTAGAAAAAATAATCAGTGAGCTTTAACTTCAGAAAGTAATTTAAGTACTATGTTTTTTTCTATTTTAAATGCTTCCAGATTTTGTTCATGAACAGGTTCAACCGGTGGTGCTTTTACTTTTAACGGATCAATTGGTTTACCATTTTTATAAAAGCGAAAATCGAGATGGGGACCTGTTGAAAGGCCAGTAGTTCCAACATAACCTATAATATCTCCCTGCCTTACATATTTGCCTACTTTAACACCTTTTGCAAAGGCATATAAATGTAAGTATGCCGTTGTATAAACACTATTATGTTTTATTTTTATCATATTACCAGCCCCTTTGTTATATCCTCTGGAAGCTTTTATAATTTTCCCGTCCCCGATAGCATGAACAGGAGTTCCCAAAGGAGCAGCATAATCAACGCCGTGATGTGGCCTCCTTATTTTGAGAATTGGATGTAACCTTGAATATGAGAAACCCGAACTTATTCGCCGGTAAGACAGTGGCGCTTTTAAAAATGTTTTTCGCAGACTATTACCTTCCAGATCGTAATAACTTTCAACACTATCCTGTACAAATGGTATGGCATAAAATTCCGTACCCGCATGTTTAAAGTAAGCTGCATAAATTTTACCTAATCCCACACATAAAGTATCAACATACTGTTGATCAAAAACCACAGCAAAACTATCAGCAACCTGTAATCCGAAAAAATCTATGGTCCATGCATATATATCAGAAAGTTCATTTGCCATAACGGGATCTACATTAATGTCTATCATTGCGTTCCATAAAGAAGTCTTTATTTTACCGGTAACAGATTTACGTACCTGCCTTACTTCTTTCATTCCCATCGATATATTAACACTATCACCAAAAGAAAAGAGCACATATTCAGTTGGTGTATGTTCATACACCAGATATCGTAAAGTCGATAATGTATCATGGTCCAGAAATATCGTATAGTTGTTACCAGCACGTATCTTCCTTACATCAAATTCTGGATGAGCTTTAGAAATCAGTCCGGCAATACTTCCTTCAGGCAGATTATATTGACTAAGTAATGCCAGAAGCATTTGGTTTGGTTTAATAATATCTCTTATTATCTCAAATGAATCAACAGGAATGCCATAAAGTTTAATCACTTCTTTTTTGATGGCAACCGAATCAGATGTATCAACCTCGGTATATTGAGGTTTCGGTAAAAAATGATATTTGTAAAAGTATACCAGCACTGCCAGGGTAATAATCGTTGCCGGCACTATAATCCAGACTTTCTTATTAAATATTTTCATACTTAAATAACAACAACGTTTACAATTTTTTTCGGCACCACAATTACCTTTTTTATTTGCTTGCCTTCGATCCACTTCTGCGCTTTTTCATGTCTCAGTACGACTTTTTCTATTTCTTCTCTATCGGCATTTAGCGGGAAATAGATTTTAAACCTCAGCTTACCATTGAAGGAGATCGGATATTCAAATGTATCTTCCTTTAAAAATTTCTCATTAAACTGGGGCCAGGGCTCAAATGACAATGTTTTACCACCTCCATATAAATTCCATAACTCTTCTCCAAGATGAGGGGCAAATGGTGATAACAATAAAGCAAAGGTTTTAGCTGTTTTTAATGATACTTTACCTTTTTTTATTGCCAGATTTGTAAAAATCATTAATTGGGATATAGCTGTATTGAATTTGAGGTTATCAATATCAGATGTAATCTTTTGTATACTCTGATGTAATACCTTCATTACCTCCTGATCGTCCTTTTCGTTAGAAATATTATTCATATCCGCAAAAAACCGGTGAGCTCTGCACAAGAAGTTGAATACTCCTTTCACTCCATTTTCTGTCCATGGTTTAGTTGCATCCAATGGTCCCATGAACATTTCGTATAATCTTAAACTATCTGCCCCGTAACTGTTAATTACATCATCCGGATTAACGACGTTTCTGAGCGTTTTTGACATTTTTGCCACTATTTGTTTAAGCTCTTCACCTGTTTCTTTGTGAAAATATTTACCGTCTTTTTCATCAACCAGGTCAGAGGGAACTTTTGAACCTGAATCTGTTTCATATGCAAATGCCAATATCATCCCCTGGTTATAAAGTTTCTTATATGGTTCATCAGTAGATACAATTCCCAAATCGTACAATACTTTATGCCAGAACCGGCTATATAAAAGATGCAAAACTGCATGCTCTGCACCACCTATGTACAGATCGACAGGCATCCAGTGTTTTTCTTTTTCCGCGGAGAATGGAACTTTATCGTTTGCTGGATCTATATATCGCAGGTAATACCAGCAAGAGCCTGCCCACTGAGGCATAGTATTGGTTTCACGTCTACCCTTTCTGCCATTTCTGTCAGTAACAACTAACCAGTCGGTAGCATTTGCGAGCGGGGATTCTCCCCCTTCTCCCGGTTGAAAGTTTTCAAGTACAGGTAATTCAAGTGGTAATTCTTCATTATCCAGCAGTGTTATCTCACCATCTTCCCAGTGAACAACAGGAAAAGGTTCACCCCAATATCTCTGTCTGCTAAATAACCAATCGCGAAGCTTATAATTAACAGCGGTCATTCCTAAATTTTTCTCTTCAAGCCAATTGGTAATTGTCAGAATACCATTTTGTTTATTCATTCCATTAATATCCAATTCATTCTCACTGTTAGATGAATTAATATATTCCCCATCTTCAGTCCAGCAAGCCTCTCCCTTTAAAACTTTTTCCCGCAACCCGGATTCAGCGTTTATCGGGTCCATAATACAGATAACCGGAATATCAAATTTCTTAGCAAACTCAAAGTCACGGGTGTCGTGTCCAGGAACAGCCATTATTGCACCAGTACCATATCCCATCAACACATAATCAGCAACCCAGATCGGGATTTTTTCATTGTTAACAGGATTTATTGCGTATCTGCCAGTGAATACACCGGTTTTCTCCTTTGCGAGTTCTGTACGGTCGAGGTCAGATTTCAGTGAAGCCGCTTTAATATATAATGCAACTTCAGCCATTTTTTCTTCAATAACCAACTTGTTCAGCAGTTCATGTTCCGGTGCCACAACCATATATGTTGCTCCAAATAATGTATCAGGTCGTGTAGTGTATACCTTCAGTTTAATATCTGTCTGGTCAACAATAAAATCAACTTCGGCACCTGTTGATTTACCAATCCAGTTACGCTGCATATCTTTCACACTCTCAGGCCATTCTTTTAAAGTATCCAGCCCCGTTAATAAGCGTTCCGCGTAATGAGGAATTCGAAGCATCCATTGTTTCAGATTCTTACGGACGACCTCCTTCGTTCCGCATTTTTCATGTGAACCATCATTCAATATCTCCTCATTGGCACAAACAATTTTACAGTTGCCGCACCACCATACCTGCGCATTGTCATAATATGCAAGGCGTTTTGAATCAATATACTGACGTATGCCTTTTTCACCTAATGATTTAATGAAATCCGGTATCGATAATTCACAAATTGGTCTGCCTTTTTGTATGCCCGGATCAAACCAGGTATTAAATAGTTTGCTGAAAATCCACTGTGTCCATTTGAAATACGATGGATCGGTTGTGTTAATTTCTCTGTCCCAGTCGTAACTTAAACCAAGTGCTTTTATCTGTCTTCGAAAAGTATCACAGTTTTGCTTTGTAGTAACTGAAGGATGAGTACCAGTCTGAATTGCATATTGTTCTGCAGGTAAACCAAATGCGTCCCAACCCATTGGATGTAAAACATTAAATCCTTTCATTCTTTTATACCTGCTAACTATATCGGTTGCTGTGTAACCCTCGGGATGCCCAACATGTAATCCGCTGCCTGAAGGGTAAGGGAACATATCGAGTACATAAAATTTAGGTTTATCAGGCTGATATTCTGTTTTAAACGTCTTGTTTTCGTCCCAATACTTTTGCCATTTCTTTTCAATGGCTGTAAAATCATATTCCATTTAAAATATCGTATTACTTTTTAAGACCACAAATGTAAAAAAACTCTGCATTAATCAACGCCCAGTTATATAGCATTGAATTCGTAAAGCAGATGAAAAAAATTCTTACTTTTGCCAACCTAATGGTCCCGTAGTTCAGTTGAATAGAACGTCAGATTCCGGTTCTGAAGGTCGTGGGTTTGAATCCCGCCGGGATCACTTTATTTTCAAGCTGGTTTTAAAAGTCAGTCCTTTAAATTTTTTGTTATGCACAACTCCACAATTTTCTATGTATATGCAATTATAAGTAAGGTGAACAACAGAATCTATGTAGGAATGACATCAAATATTGATAAAAGACTTCACGAACATAATACTGGCAGAACAAGATCAACTAAACATTACAGACCTTGGGTATTATTCTTTACAGAACCATGTGAATCCCGGTCAGATGCAAGAACCAGAGAGAAATATTGGAAAAGTGGAACTGGCAAGGAGCAACTAAAGACCATGAGTAGGTAAACTTTTTAATTGTAATTTCAGTTGAATACCTGCCTGCCGGCAGGCAGGGAACGTCAGATTCCGGTTCTGAAGGTCGTGGGTTTGAATCCCGCCGGGATCAGAAACACAAAGGTTATATGCAAAATGATTTAGAGAAGGGATCATTAGCACTCTGTGTGATGGAGAGCGGGTTCGAAGAGCCTGCCTATGTCAAGGCTTCGGCAGGTAAGCAAGAGCGATGATACTCACTCTGTTTTCCCTCATTGCTCATACTCAAATTCAGACTGTGCCAAATTTCATCAAAGATGTTATTTGTACAAGTTCAAGACAATATATCTGAATAGTTGTAGTTATTTTTACATTCAAATCGGTAACCAGAAGATAATTGTTAATTAGTTAAATTGAAATGTAAATGGAAATAGATTATTTTCTTGTTTGGTTTAGAAAGCAAAGTAAACGATAATACTATTTCACTTCAAATTATCTCCTATGAAAAAGTTGATATATTTATTAACGATTCTATTAGTAACATTAAATTCGTGTGAAAAGTCAAGTTCATCAGATCCTTTTGAACTGGATATTTCGAGTATGGAATTAGTCACAGTGACTAATCCCAATGATTCCGGTGAAGGATCACTAAGGTGGGCATTAGACCTTGATTATCCAAGGCACATTGTTTTCTCTTTTTCCGGTACAATTGAGTTGGAAGATGATATTATCGTTACACAACCGGAATTTTATATCGATGGACATTCTGCACCGGCTCCCGGGGTACTGGTTGTAGGAGCTCCACTTATTATAAGAACCCATAACTGGTTGGTTGAACACATCCATTGGCGAAGAGGAGATATTAATTTTACGTCCCGTGGTGACTGCGTTTCTTTAAATGGTACTGAATGTTACAATGGCACTTTAGATCATTGCTCATTTTACTGGGGCCTCGACGAGACTGTTGGAATAAATGAAGTTGGACGCAATTTAGAAATCACCAACTGCATTATAGCTGAAGGATTGTCATATACTAATTATGTTCCCGGAGAACCTGAACACAGCAAAGGAATGCTTATATATTTTGAAGTGAAAGGATTGTTGATTGCAAGGAATCTATTCATCAATAATCGCGACAGGAATCCTTTATTCCAGGCAGGATTTAGTGGTGAATTCTATAACAACATTTCTTATAACGGTGAATATCCTCCTTGTTTATCAAGGTCGACCCGGCCTGAGTCGGATGAAATAATACCCCACACAGTTAATATAGCAGGCAACACCTCGTATGGATTTACCAATGGCTGGAAATTCAGGTACCATAATATTCACCCATCTTCGCGTATTTATATGAATGATAATAATTATGACACTATTCACGGATCTTTTGATGGTACTCTGCTGACTCAACCTGCATTAACACCCACATATGAAATCCTTCCCCGCGAAGTAGCAGAAGCATATGTCATTGAAAATGTTGGTGCATTTCCTGAAGCACGTTGTAACACCGATCAGCGTGTTATTGATTTTTATGTAAACAAAGAAGCAGGATTTGTTTTTGACGAGAGCAATCCTGTTGGAATTATCGACAGCCAGGATGAAGTTGGGTGGGACCTCTTCCCATATTCAGAAGGCGATTAAAATAAAAAACCACCTATTAAAAGGTGGTTTTAAATATAATAAGTTAATGAATTTTATCTCCTTGACCTTAGTGCTTCAACCGGATCACCCTCATTGGTAGAATAGTTGATTTTTAAAGCACTTGCTTTTCTCAGTTCCTGCTTTACATCGGTCACAATTCCCATCTCAACTTTTTTATCTATCTTCAGTGAGACAGTCATTTTTGGTCTGTCATTCTCATTAAGCTGCTCCCGTTTTGCGGCAATAAAATCACGAATCTGTTCAGGTTCTGCAAATGAATCATTAAGCTGAATTCGCGGAACAGTACCAAAAATCTTTGTGCTTAGAGGTTTGCCAATGTAAATATAGCTTACGAGTGATTTTTCTTCCAATTTTGTAATCTGATCGGCCGTTGTTGGTCTGTAGTCTACTTTTAATTCCACTTCACGCATTACTGTAGTAACCATAAAGAAGAATAAAAGCATAAATACAATATCAGGCAGTGAAGCAGTTGATATCGATCCTACTGTTTTCTTTTCGCCTTTTTTAAATTTTGACATAGCTTATCCTCCTACATTTCTTGGTTCGGCTTCAGATATCTTCCTGTCGTATATCGTTTCAACAGCTTCAATCTTATCCTCATCTTTTTCAGAATCGAGATCATCAAATTTCTTACCCCATTTCTTCATACATAACTCATCTCTGAGTTCTGAATATGCTGCTACCAGTTCATTTTGCACAGCAATGTACATTTCGTATGAGGTGCCTCTGTCATTCTGCAACGATATTACATGTTTCTTCGTTATTTCTACCGGACCGAAATACTTAACATCAACAATTTCCTTTGCTGGTAAATCGGGGTCATCATTCGGATTTACAATGAATTCCTTGGTAGCCTCTCTGAGGTCTTTAATATTCATCAATTCACCCTCAACCAACAGTTGATCATTTCTGTTTACCAAAACAACAAAAATATTCCTTTCCTTTACATCCACCTGCTCATCTTTCGTTTCTTCCTCAGGCATAGGAGGCAGCCGGCGAAGAATACCGGAATCGGTATCCATTGTAGTAGAAACAAGGAAGAAGATAAGTAACAGGAAGGCAATATCTGCCATCGATCCTGCATTTATTTCCTGTAATTGTCTTCTAGCCATATGTTTTTAAATTAGATTATTAAAATAAGTTTATTTAAATGCTCTTGCTATTTCAGAAAAAATAATTCCGAAGAAAGCAACAATGGCTAAGAGATAAGTAGCATTTAATCCTGTACCTACCCATTTTAATGTTCGGGAAGTAGGTATTTCATCAGTTGCTAATTCGAGCATTTCTGATGAAGCCATTAAATAGGAAATACCTATTAAAACGATAGCTACAATCAATATAATAACAAAGTTTTTTACAGCCTTTGGATTGGTAAAAATGTTATATATAGAGAAAACAATTGTCGCTATACCTGTTATAATAAAAAGAATAAGAGACCATGTAAGAATAACCGATGTAAAATTCTTTTCTCCGGTAACCTCATTTGCTGTTCCCCCAAGAAAATATAACAAGGCAATCAAAGCAGACAATCCAGCTATCACCCATAGTATTATTGATGAAATTTTCTGTATACCGGACATGTTTTATTTATTTTTTATATTGAATTTAATAAGCAAATCAACCATCGAAATTGAAGCATCTTCCATTTTGTTCACAATAGCATCTATTTTCGATAAGATGTAATTGTAGAACACCTGAAGTATTACAGCTACAATAAGTCCAAAAAGCGTTGTAATAAGTGCTATTCCAATACCCTGTGCCACAATTTGCGGGCTAACATTACCTGCCTGTCGAATATCATCGAACGCCTGGATCATACCAATTACTGTACCCATGAATCCTAACATAGGAGCAATGGCTATGAATAATGAAATCCAGCTAAGGTTCTTTTCCAGCAAACCCATCTGAACACTTCCATACGAAATAATTGATTTTTCAACCATATCCAGTCCTTCACTTGAACGATCGAGACCCTGGTAAAAAATGCTGGCAACCGGACCTCTTGTATTACGACATACTTCTTTAGCAGCTTCGATACCACCTTCATTAAGAGCTTCTTCAATTTGATCAAGAAGTTTATCGGTATTAGTAGTTGCAAGGTTAAGGTAAATGATTCTTTCAATAGCTAATGCCAAACCAAAGATTAAACAGAGAAGTACAATTCCCATAAAGGTTGAACCACCCTCAATAAATTTTTGTTTTACCTGAGTGTGAAGAGGAGTTGCGTCAGCTTCAGCTTCAACTTCTCCTTCAACTTCTGGTGTTTCGATTACTGGTGCTGCAGCTTCAGTAGCTGTATCAGCTGCTGCTTCGACTGTATCAACAGAAGTTGCTTCTTCATCCTGCGCACTTATTTTATTTGATACCCCGAAACATAGTATCGCAATTACTGCTAAAAATGCAAATAATTTTTTCATGATTAGTTTAAAGTTTAATTATTAATGATTTTTCTATTCAACTGGTTATAAATATTTTCGATACGACACAAACTCCAAAATCTGATTTACTGATATGTATATCACACTTAGCACTAATCTCATGCCTTTCGGCCTTCTGCATGCTGCGGAGAGAGTGCCGAATTTGTCCCCAAATTCGTGCATCCTCGAAAATCTACTAATTCCGCAAAACAGAATTTTGATTTTCGGGAAGGGATTTCTCCTCCTTCGTCGTCGAGAGGGTTTCACCGTTCGAACCCTGTCCTCGCTTCGTTCGAATCCGCTCTTTGAATTCAGCTCTCTATACATTCTTTCAAAGTACTCTTCTCTCTGCATGCTGCGGAGAGAGAGGGATTCGAACCCTCGTACCGCTTTTGACGATAACACACTTTCCAGGCGTGCGCCTTAGACCACTCGGCCACCTCTCCGGTAAAATCTAAGTCCCGGCTTAATTCAGCGTCGAAAATTAGTAAAAAAAATTTAATTGTAAATTACTATACTGTTATTTCTCCGCGCAGCGATTTATTTAAATCCCTTATAATTTCATTATTTGAACTGTAACGTCCTAAAAGATACATTAGCTTGGTTAATGCAGCTTCAGTAGTTATATCATAACCACTAATAACTCCCCGTTTTTCAAGTTCAATGCTTGTTTCATACATGTCCATTTCTACCCTTCCTTCAGCACACTGTGTGACATTTAATATTACCATTCCCCGTTTAACGGCCTTATCAATTACTTCCAGGAACCATGGTTCATTTGGAGCTGTCCCAGCCCCAAAAGTCTCAAGTACCAATCCCCTTAGCCCTTCTACGTTTAACATAGCACTTGCTACTTTCTGAGATATACCCGGGTACAGTTTTAAGATTGCAACATTTGAATCCAGATTTTTATGAGTGATAAGGTCATCACAATGGTTACATGATAGAATTTCAGAATAATTGAATCGAACATGCACTCCCGTTTCGGCCAGATATGGATAATTATATGACTGAAAAGCTTTGAATTCTTCAGCATTATGTTTGGTAGTCCGATTCCCTCTGTATAATCTGTTTTGAAAAAATACGGTTACTTCAGGGACAACCGGAACACAATCCTTAAGCGCTGCAGCAATTTGAATTGCAGTAACAAGGTTTTCCTTTGCATCAGTCCTTAATGAGCCGATCGGCAACTGAGAGCCTGTAAAAATAACCGGCTTACCCAGGTTTTCGAGCATAAAACTAAGCGCTGATGCCGAATAGGCCATTGTATCCGTACCATGGAGAACAACAAATCCATCAAAGTGGTGATAGTTTTCTTCAATGATAGCGACAATTTTCACCCATACTTCCGGATTAATGTTGGAAGAATCAAGTGGCGGATCAAAGGTAAAAGAACTTAGCTGGTATCCTGTTTTTTTAAGTTCAGGTATTTCATCGACGATATTATCAAAAGGGAAAGGATGTAATATTCGGGTTACCGGATCACGTACCATTCCTATTGTACCTCCGGTATATATTATCAGAAGTGATGTCAGCTTCTTTTTATCGTTCATATTGCGAAGATTTTTTCAGCATTTGCCGAAGTGATCCCGGCTACTTCTTCAATTGTGATATTTTTTATCTCGGCCAATTTCTCTGCAATAATTTTTATATGTGCACTTTCATTTCTTTTTCCACGAAATGGTGCTGGTGTAAGATACGGAGAATCAGTCTCAAGTACAATATGATTAATGTCAACCTTTTTTATAACCTCTGATAAACCTGAATTTTTAAATGTAAGAACTCCCCCTATTCCCAGGTTAAAACCCAGGTTAATAATTTCCTGTGCAAGTTTAATATCTCCGGTAAATGCATGAAAAATACCTGTAACCCCTTCAAATTCTTTCTTCTTAACTATATCAATGATTTCTCTGAATGATTCACGGGCATGAATTACCACGGGTAAATTATTCTTTTTGGCAAAATGTAACTGCTCTTTAAAAACATATTCCTGCTCGATTGCATAAGTTTTATCCCAGTACAGATCGATCCCGATTTCGCCAATACCTTTATAATTGTATTCACTGAAATGATAAAAGATTTTTTCCAGTTCTGATTTATGGTTATCCTTTACATGATTAGGATGGAGACCTAACAAAGGAATAAACATTTCAGGATTTTTATCTGCCAGACCGTGCATTTGACCAATTGTACTGTTATCGATATTTGGAAGAATAATTTTTTTAACCCCTGAATCAGAAGCCCTGTGAATTACTTCGGCGATATCATTTTTAAAGTAATTAAGATAAAGGTGTGAATGGGTATCAATAAAATACATTTTTTTAGCTGATGGTGAAAAGCTAAAATATAGATTCGGAACAACAATATCACCTTAAAAAAGAGGTTAAATGCATTTATACATCTTGCCAGGCAATAATCTTAATAACCCATTGAATTCCATGTTAAGTAAACTGGCAGATACTTTGGCAACAGGTAATTCCAGCGATACACTGATTTCATCCAAAGGCATTTCTCCATTAGATTTTAAGAGATTATAAATAAGCTTCTCTTCATCAGATAAATTAACAAATAATGATTTTTGAATGCTTTGAGGTTTACACTTTTCTTTAAACCACCCCATTGCCAGTTCTATGTCGGCACCACATTCAATAAGGGCTGCCTTGTTTTGTTTAATCAGCTGGTTACAACCTTTAGAGTAAGTGTCACTGGTTTTCCCGGGAACAGCAAAAACTTCCCTGTTATATGAGTTTGCCAGATCAGCTGTAATCAAAGCACCTCCCTTTTCAGCCGATTCAATTACTACAGTTGCATCTGCCAGGCCGGCAATAATTCTGTTTCGACTTACAAAATTACCGGGTTCGGGTTTTTGTGTGCTTCTGAACTCAGTTACTAACGCACCCTGTTTTTCGATACTGTGTGTGTAGTATTTATGTGCTGCCGGATAAATAAAGTCAAAACCATGTCCAAGAGCAGCAATGGTTTTCAATCCATTATTCAATGCAGCTTTATGAGCAGTAATATCAATTCCAAATGCAAGTCCGCTTACAACAACCAATTCAGGGAAACACTCAGCAAGATATGTGATAATTTCTTCCGTACAAACCCTGCCATATGAAGAAGAATGGCGTGTACCTACAATACTGATTACCTTGGAAATATTAAAATTGATATCCCCTTTTACATATAAAACAATTGGTGCATCTTCACATTCCCGCAACCGTAATGGATATTCCTTATCGAGATAAAAGAGTGGTATTATATTATTCTTACTCATATAATCAATTTCTGCTTCTGCAGCTTTTAGAATCTTGTCTCCGTTTATTCGGGCAGCCTTTATTTCACCAATACCAGGAATTTTTGCCAACCGGCTCCTTTTATTATTAAATACTGTTTCAATACCTCCTGCGTAAGACACGAGTTTTCGTACCAAACGCGGACCTAATGAAGGAATCATACTAAGGGCTATTTTAATCTGAAGATTTTCCATATAACGTATTAAAAAAGATCCGGCAAAGATCTTCTTCCTATTTATTCACGATATACCTGTCGAGTGTTATTTTTAGCTGATGCAAATCATTTCTCGATAACGCTGAAATATTTACAGGAGGATATTTTGCATTTTTCTGTTTAAACTTATGATATAATATTATTTTCTTTTTTATTCCTCCTAATGTTTGTCTAATTGTATATCCTCCGAAAGCATCTTTGGGTATTTGTATTGCTTGTTTCCTGCGATTGAAAAAACCAAGGGAAAAAAAACGGAGCATAATCATTCCCTCCTCGTCGCTGAAATAAATATAATTGAATCCCCATAAAGCTTCAATAATCATTACAGCGACATACAGAACTGCTATAATTAGTGCCCACTGGTATTTCGAAAGTCCAAGAATTTCTCTTTTTTCACTTACCAAAAACATGGCTGCCAGTATTAAAATCACAAATACTATCATTGTGATAAAACGGCGAAGCTGGATTCGTAAAACTGTTCTTTTGATATCAATTACCATATCTGTTCAGTTGAATATGTCAAATTTAACCATAGAAATTGAAAATCAAACCAATTAAATAACAGAACGTCATTTACCCTGAACAGGTATTTTTATATGGAAAAGTTTTTTCATATGCCATTTTGTATTAAAAAAGGAAAATGATTATCCTGTTTACAAATTCAGATTCTTTTTTTCATAAAAAATTCTTTAAGTAAAATCTCTGATTCATTGGCAAGAATACCTTTGATCACCTCAGTACGCGGATGTAATAATGGTACAGGATTCAGCGTATAACCTCTTTTTGGATCATTGGCTCCGTAAACCAGTTTACTTAGTTGTGCCCAAAAGAGTGCCCCTGCGCACATTACACAAGGTTCAAGGGTTATGTACATTGAACAATCAATCAGGTATTTTGAACCCAGCGTATTTGTTGCCGCCGTAATAACCTGCATCTCAGCATGCGCAGTTACATCATTAAGTGTTTCTGTAAGATTATGTGCCCTTGCAATTATGAGGTTATCGGCTACTACAACCGCCCCTACCGGAACCTCATCCTTCTCTTTCGCCTTTTGTGCTTCAATAAGAGCCTGTTTCATAAAATATTCATCGCTGAAGATCGCAGTATCCATATTCTTAAAAATCTTTTAAAATGGCATATGATTCAATGTATCAGGGCCGGATTTTCTTTTTATATTCGCAGACTGATTGACTGGTTTGTCATTTAAATTTAAAATAAGTCTAAAAATAAGATAAAATGTACAGGACTCATACTTGCGGAGAATTAAATATAAAGAATATTAACACTTCCGTAACTCTTAGCGGCTGGGTGCAACGATCAAGGGATCTGGGGGGAATGACATTTATTGATTTACGTGATCGGTATGGTATCACTCAGCTGGTATTTAATATGGAAACCAACAGCAATCTTTGTAAAAAAGCCCGTAAACTGGGTCGTGAATATGTAATACAGGTTGAGGGAATGGTCACAGAAAGAAGCAATAAAAATCCCAAAATGCCAACAGGCGAAATTGAGATTACAGTAAATAATCTCAATGTATTGAACAGCTCTGAATTACCGCCTTTCACAATTGAAGATGAAACTGACGGCGGTGAAGAACTGCGGATGAAATATAGATATCTGGATCTTCGCAGATACTGTATGAAAGAAAGCCTTGTTTTAAGGAATATGATGGCCCAGGAAGTCAGAAAATATTTTGTAAGTAATGATTTTCTTGAAATCGAAACACCGGTTCTGATAAAATCAACTCCTGAAGGTGCCCGCGACTTTGTTGTTCCGTCGCGCATGAATGCCGGACAATTTTATGCACTTCCACAGTCGCCTCAGACATTTAAACAATTATTAATGATTGCCGGTTACGACCGCTACTTTCAAATCGTAAAATGTTTTCGCGATGAAGATTTCAGGGCTGATCGTCAGCCTGAATTTACACAAATAGACTGTGAAATGGCTTTTGTCGAGCAGGAAGATATTTTAAGTGTATTTGAAGGAATGGTCAAACATCTGCTCAAAGAAATTAAAGGCATAAATATCGAAGATCGGTTCCCAAGACTAACCTACAGAGAAGCCATGGAGAAATACGGGAATGACAAACCTGATATTCGATTCGGTATGACACTGCATGATATGACATCTATTGCCAAAGGTAAAGGGTTCAATGTTTTCGATTCTGTTGAATACATTGGAGGTATTTGTGCGGACGGATGTTCTGAATATAGTCGTAAACAAATTGATGAGCTCACCGATTTTATTAAACGCCCGCAAATTGGAGCAAAAGGTCTGGTATATATCAAATACCATTCAGACGGAACTTTTAAATCGTCGATAGATAAATTTTTCAATCCTGATGCTTTAAAAAGTTGTGCAGAAGTATTCAATGCCAAACCCGGTGATTTAATACTTATAATTGCAGGTGAAAAGGAAAGTACGCTAAACACCCTTAGCGAATTACGGCTTGAAATGGGAAGAAAAATGGATTTCATAAATCCAAATACTTATGCTCCTCTCTGGGTTTTGGATTTCCCATTGCTTGAATGGGACGAAGAAGAAAAACGCTTCTTTGCAATGCACCACCCTTTTACATCCCCACGACCTGAAGATATTGAGTTATTGGATACTGATCCGGGAAAGGTTCATGCCAATGCTTATGATATGGTAATAAACGGAGTTGAAGTTGGAGGCGGATCCATAAGGATACATAACCAGGAACTTCAGCAAAAAATGTTTAAAACATTAGGGTTTACTGAAGAGGAAGCAAATGATCAGTTTGGATTTTTGATGAATGCATTCCGTTACGGAGCACCACCCCATGGGGGTATCGCATTTGGTTTTGACAGACTTGTAGCACTTTTTGCTGGTTTGGGTTCAATCCGAGATGTTATTGCATTTCCTAAGAACAATTCCGGTCGCGACATTATGATCGACTCCCCGGCAAACATACCTGATAATCTTTTAAAAGAATTATCGTTGAAAATAAATAGAGAAAGTTAATTGGTATAACTTTACTTGTGTGCTTTAAAACGGAGGGGAAATGGAAAAAATCAAGCTGGGAGCAAATCCTTATATATATCCGATGCCGACTGTTATTGCAGGGTCGAAGGTTGATGGTTCGCCAAATTTTATAACTGTCTCATACGTTGGTATTGTACAGCATAAACCACCAATGGTTTCAGTTACACTGGTCGATTCGCACTTTACCAATCGTGGAATAAAAGAACTGGGAACCTTCTGTATAAATATTCCGAATACAAGGATGCTTAAAATTACAGATTATATGGGGATGAACTCAGGTAAAAATGTTGATAAATCGAGGTTTTTCGATATATTTTATGGTGAACTTGAGAGTGCCCCGATGATTAAAGAAGCACCTCTAAATCTTGAATGCAGGTTGATTGAAATAATAAATCTCAGGAACGACAGTGAAATTTTTATTGGAGAAATAATTCAGACTTATTCCTCAAAAAAATATATTCGCAGGGGTTATCCTTACCTGAAAAAGCTTGATCCAATTCTTTTCTCAATCAATTCAAATAGTTATTACAGTGTTGGGCACCGAATAGGGTGGGCCTGGAAAGAGGGATTAAAAATAAAAATTCCAAAAAAATATTGGCAAAGTCTGAAGCTCAAAACAGGCAGCCTGAAGTAATCGTGAAAATGATTAATTGATATATTGATTAAAACTAAAACCGTTCACCGTTTACTTTTTACTGTTTACTTTAAACTCACTCCTCTTCGACTGCTTTTTCAATTTTATCGGTATACGGTCTGACGACCTTAACATTTTCAGAATCGCTTATATTTTCTGATGCGTTGAGCACAGCAGACATACTTTGCTCAAGTGCTTGCTTCATCTGCTCTTTTTGTTCGGCTGAATAATACAGATTATTTTCTATTTCCTGTATTGCCTGTTTGTATTCAGGAGCCAAATTTTCTGATTCGATTTCCATCTTAATTGCCGCATAAGCAGACAGGATTGTACCTGCTTTCATATAAAAATCAGCATAATCGTTATATCCGTGTTTCTGAACGACATTGTTGATATCATTCATATAGTTTATCCCTTCAGGCAGAGTAATCTCGTGATCTTCTCGTTCAATCACTATCTGTAACTTTTCAAATTCTGACCTTATTGAAGGAAATTCTTTAATAAAATTTTCTACATCGGATGATTTAAGTTCATATTCGGATTCGTCTTCCTGCGCAATACCGAACCGGAAAATAAAACAAAGGACAAGGAAACCGGGAATTAATTTAAGCATGGCTGTTTAATTAGATTAATAATAAATAAAATTATAAAAAGGGTAAATTTACAACACCTCGAAATTAAATTATCATTCCGGCATTTTTATCAGCTTTGTAACCGGAAGTGTATCTGCCAGATAATTATTATTGAGTCTGAAAAAATAATTTTGCAAATATGCTCTAAGATTTATTTCAAGATTGTATTGAATATTTGTATCAATACCCGCAAGATTTGTTAGCAGTAAAGTATCTTCTAAATAATTATTAAGCTGAACCGTCTCATTTCCATCGAAAAGCATAATATATGCCGAATCGATAATTTGATAATTAACACCTTTCTTGCTCACTGAAAACCTATAACCCGGTTCAAAAATACTTTTTCCAAAGGATGTATATGCTTTCCGGTATTCAAGATAATCGAGTATACTTGGAAGTATATCCAACTGTTGGGTTACTTGTTTATATTGACCCTTCAGGGTGCTATCTGAAGGACAATAATAAAGAATCGGTATTGACATACTTCCTACGTTTGTTTTATAAGGTGGAGACAAAGCGAAGGAAGTATGATCCGGACACAGAACAAACAAAGTATTATTATACCAGTCCATTTTCGAAGCAGTTTTAAAGAATTTTCGTAATGCATAATCGGCATATGCTATACTTCTCAGTATCTTCGGTTCATTCGGAAAAAGAGTATCTTTTAATTTATCAGGGATCGGGTATGGGTCATGAGAGGAAAGAGTAAACAAAACTGACAGGAACGGCTCATCATATTCATTAACTGTATTTGCCATGAACTGTAAAAATGGTTCATCCCAGATTCCCCAGCCTCCGTCGTGATCGCTAACATTGTCATATTCATCCATGCCATAGTAATGTTCAAATCCTGCTGCGTAAGCAAACATATCAAATCCCATTGTTCCGTTTTGGCCTCCATGAAAAAATGCCGTTCTATAATTTTTTCCCCGCAACATAGCTGCCAAACCAGATATATTATTTACCGAGTATCCTGAATTCACAAACGAAGTTTGCAGCAATGATGGAAAACCGGCAAGAACAGGCGGCATAGCATCCATGGAACGTGTTGCATTGGCAAAAGCATTGGGACAATAAAGTCCAATCTTTATAAGAGAATCGACAAAGGAAGTAAAACTTTTCCCCTTTTTACTCACTGCATCGACATATTCTTTTCCAAAACTTTCAAGAATAATAATTATAACGTTTTTAGATTTGTAACTATTAGTTGCATCCGGGTAATGAACAGGCGAATAAATCGCTTCTAACTCTTGTGCAGAAAAGAATTCCCCTACTCCCTCCCGCTCCTGGTTTATTGTGTTGACTATGGTAAAAGGTGTATTAAGTAATAAAGGAATATATTTGGGGATAACATGCTTATTGGCTGTTATCATCCTGACCGGTTTGGCATCTAATCCGCGAGCCAGTGCAAATCCTCCTGTAATTATAATAATGCTGGTAAACGAAATTAGTACCTTTGTCATCCATGTATTTTTGTATTGTAAAACGACATGAATTTTATATTCCGGTAACTTTTTAATGAGTAAAAATATCGCACCAACCCACAACAGGAATAAATACCAATAGTTCATTATATATACAGGTAACAGATTGAAATTATCCGTACTTTCAGCATACATCATAATAAGCTCCCAACCACTTCTTTTTTTGGTAAAACCGAAATATCCGATATCAATAAAATTAAAAAGCAGTAAAGCAGCATTTATTATTATTATGAATGCTCTCAGTACTTTTTGGGAGGTCTTGTTTTCGAAAGATCTCAGGGGTAAAAGATGAATAAGTATGAATAAAATATTGAAGTAGTAGAATACTATAAAATCAAAGCGTAATCCGAAAATGAACGATTTTAATACTTCAATAAACTCAAGAGGTTTGAAATAGCCAAGATTAAAAAGCAGGAACAAGAAGCGGGTAATAGTAAAAATTACTAATATCAGACCTGTTCGTTTAAATAATAAAATCAGATTATTTACATACCTGGTTATGATCATTATCCGAAATAAGTTGAAAGGTATTATAAAGTAATATTACTTCTTAATCGAGTTTTAAAACTGCCAGAAATGCTGTTTGCGGAACTTCCACATTCCCTACCTGTCGCATTCTTTTTTTACCCTTCTTTTGTTTTTCAAGCAGCTTTCTTTTTCTGGTAATATCACCGCCATAACACTTTGCAGTTACGTCTTTTCTGACAGCCTTTACTGTTTCGCGTGCAATAATCTTTGCCCCGATTGCTGCCTGAATTGCAATATCGAATTGTTGTCGTGGAATAAGCTCTTTAAGTTTTTCACAAATTCTCCGTCCAAAAGAATATGCATGATCTCTGTGTATCAGCGCTGAAAGGGCATCTACTATTTCTCCATTTAGTAATATATCCAGACGGACTAAATTTGCTACTTTATAACCAGTCTGGTGATAGTCGAATGAAGCATACCCTTTTGAAATACTCTTCAGTTTATCATAAAAGTCAAAAACAATCTCAGACAAAGGCATTTCAAATGTTACTTCAACCCTGTCGCTTGTTAAGTAAATCTGGTTTTTTAATGTACCCCGCTTATCGATACACAATTTCATGATGCTTCCGATAAATTCCGATTTTGAAATAACCTGGGCATTGATGTAAGGTTCTTCTATCCGGTCTATTATTGTAGGTGCCGGTAAACCTGAAGGATTATGAACATCTATTTCATCACCTTTTGTAGTATATACTTTAAATGAAACATTTGGTACCGTTGTAATTACATCCATATCGAATTCTCGATCGAGACGTTCCTGGATTATTTCCATGTGTAACAATCCAAGAAAACCACATCTGAATCCAAAACCGAGTGCAACTGAAGATTCTGGTTCGAAAACCAGTGATGCATCGTTCAATTGAAGTTTCTCCATTGAGCTGCGAAGCTCTTCATATTCGTCAGCATCGACCGGATAAATACCGGCAAACACCATAGGTTTTACATCTTCAAAACCTTCGATGGCTCTATCGCATGGCTTATGTACCTGGGTTATGGTATCGCCAACTTTTACCTCGCGTGATGTTTTAATGCCTGATATAATATACCCTACATCGCCGGCACTGAGTTTGTTCTTAGGTTCTGTTTTTAGTTTTAAAACTCCAATTTCATCAGCGTCGTATTCTTTACCGGTCGCAACAAATTTTACGTGGTCGCCAGTATGAATTGTACCATTGATAATTTTGAAATAAGCAAAAATTCCACGAAAAGAATTAAAAACCGAATCGAAAATCAGTGCCTGCAAAGGTGCATCCGGGTCACCTTTTGGCGGGGGAATTTTTTCTACAATTTGTTGAAGAATAATATCTACCCCCAAACCTGTTTTACCGCTTGCTTCAATAATATCATCACGATCACAACCTATCAAATCCACAATCTGATCTTTAACCTCATCGGGCATAGCACTGGCCATATCCATTTTATTCATTACGGGAATTATCTCCAGATTGTGATCAATTGCCAGATATAAATTTGAAATGGTCTGGGCCTGAATGCCCTGTGTTGCATCTACTATGAGCAGTGCTCCCTCACATGCGGCAATTGACCTGGAAACTTCATAAGAAAAATCGACATGTCCAGGTGTGTCAATTAAATTAAGAATATAGTTTGTGCCTTTTAACTCATATTGCATTTGTATTGCATGGCTTTTAATTGTAATCCCGCGCTCTCTTTCAAGATCCATACTATCAAGTACCTGGTCTTTAAAATCTCTTTCAGAAAGTGTTTTAGTAGCCATCAGAAGGCGATCGGCCACTGTACTTTTACCATGATCGATATGGGCTATTATGCAAAAGTTACGAATATTATTCATGCAACATGCTACTGTATTATAGGGGCACAAAGATATTTATTTCAGCCTAATTGTGAATCTCAGGAATTAGTAATTTACAACAAATGTCAAATTATTTAATCTAAAAAATCTTTTGCTGATAACAATTACCGAAAATGACTTCAGAATATCAAAGTGTATTAAGATATTTAATTACACTTGCAAAATCTTCCTCCTTTTTAAGTTTAAGTTTTTGTTCTCTTATATATTGTTTTATCAACGACTTCTTATCAGGATATTTGTGCTTTAAAAAAGATTTACATAGCCTTACTTTTGAGTATTTCCACTGATCTGAGATATAATAATCCGCGTTATCATAAAACTCCATGATGAAAGGTGTCTCCAGTTCACTAATCTGCAAAGCCTCTTTATAATATAATTTATAAAATGAAATGTTACCCTCTGTCAGTACTTCAACAAAACAACCTCCGAGAAGTTTAGAACGTGCATTAAGATCATCAATCTTTATAAATTCTTTCTTCCGGGGTTCACTGAATACCACCCTGTTAACATCATTTTTATGAATCTTAATAATCCTGTTCAGATATTCCTGGTAAACAATAACCTGATGTTGATAGATGTCAATTTTAATCTTAACATCCCTTATTGTCTCACCACTTTTCAATTTAATGTCGCCTTCATGCCAATCCTGCAATAAAAAGGCACTGCCCCTGATCTGAATATAAGGATTAAAATAAACTTTACCACTCAGGTCATAGTATTTATGCTCCGGATACTCGTCGGAAGAACGGACCACATTCTGTGAAATTATTAATTGATTAATATTCAGAAAAAGGATTATATGGAGTATATATCTCATTTTAAACATTTATCTGCGAACGTTGATTAATTCATACTTCTCAAAGAGATTACCTTCTGATGTAATTCCGTGAATTTCTATTATATAATCACCTTCTTCATCGGTAGTAGTAAATGCAAGTTTTATTTCTTCTGTTTTATTGAGAGTTGTGCCAGACTGCCAAAAAAGTTGATTTTTAAAATCCGGCAAAGTACTCATGCCTGAACTGGTGATGTTTCCTGAACCATATAATTCACTAAAAGTTGGACTGACAGTATAACCTGGCACCCAGAATTTCTGTTCTTTTTTACGAAAACTGTCATTCTTTCTCTTATACTGATCAGTTGTATAAACAGCTACAAGTCCGTTATACAGAAGATTACCCGACACCCGAAGTGCTGATTGCACTTCTATTTTATTAATATCTTCCGAGTTGAGAGGATATAATACGCATAAATCTTTTACCGGATGCCCATCGAATAATACAAGGGGATTAGTAGAAAAATTATTTTCTTCAACCTGGAATATTGAAATTTTACAGCTGTTCTTTGTCTTTTTATACTTTACCCTGTTGGATAATTCGCGGCATATTTCTTCAAAATTTGGGAGCATATAATAATCGTCAGGGTAAATAACCTGCAGAGGTTCACCATAGAAGACTTTTGGCTTTGCCGCCGAATTTAAAACACTGTCATAAAATTCCATATTCTGATTACCGAATGCCTTCTGGATCATAACCCTTTCAGCCTCTTCCTGTAAAAACTTATTCTTTTCCGGAGATGATGTCTGCATTATATCATCTGTCATGTTAGCTTCTGAATTATGAAATTTAGGATCAATAATTATCTCATATTTTCCTTCTGCAAATTCTCCTCCTGAAAATAAGCTGATGTAGGCTTCCTGTTGCCTGTTATTTTTAATGAGAAAGGAAAATCTTCCATCAATATCCGAAGTAGAAGAATATAAAACAGGAATTGTGTCTATTATAGATAGTATCACCTCTAATCCATCAGCCGGTTGTTCATTAACAATATCCAAAACAGTTCCTGTCATTAAAATTCCCAAATCTTCTGCTACAAATACCTGTTTATTTTTTATTGGTTTATGATCTTTATAAACAGTTTTAATATCGGAGATGTTCTTATCAGGGATTGTGTCTTTCGTTGAATTAATTTTTTTATGAATACTGACTGATAACTTACAAAACTCACCGTTGAAATTCTCATCTGTTTTCAAGGTAACATTTACCATCTGATTTACAGTAAATTCTTTGGATGCTAAAGTTAAGCGGATTATATCTTCTTCAATGAGTGCAGGATCTTCTTGATTCCGAAATAAATGAGTTCCCAACAAATTTCCGGATGCCTGGTCATAATTATTATCATACTGATTGTATATGTAAATTGGCTTTAAAAAAAATTTTTTCTCTGAAAAGTTACGCATCCAGTTTGTATAGCTTTTAATAAAGTATAATCCAGATGAAATTGTATCGGGAATATATATTGATGACGAGGCTATTTGATCTTTAATTTCAGTAATCTGTCCAAGAATATGTACTCCTTCTGCATTTACCATTTCAGTATAAAGTGGTTTACTTATAACTTCATTAAAGCCTTCGGGTAAACAATAAGCACTATACCAGATTATTTCGCCGGCAATATAAACTTCACGTCCAACATGCATATAAACACTTTCTATATAAGGTGTATCATTCTCTGTCTGGCCAATAGCATGTTCTGCGCAGTTAATAAAGATTATCAGTGCAAGTATTTTAAGTATAAATAATTTAAAATTCATTTGCCATTTTATATAATATCGTTGAATAATGATTAAATCGGTGGAACATACCAGTCTTGGGGTCTGCTGCCAACATAACAGGAATCGAGATACAAATTAGGAAACCCATCAATTAATTCCGAATAAGTCTCATTTTCCAAATTAATATATAAATATGCATGTTTCACAGAGATGTCTGCAGCATAAAATACACCGAGCACATTCATTGTTAAATCGCTTTTACAAAATATATTCCCTGTAAGTTGTGATATAGCAGGATCAAAAAGCCGACCACCTGCATTAAGTTGTTCCTCGGCGCCTTTATAAAATTCAAATGCATCTGCTGATAAAGACCACTGATTAAGTTCAAAAAACAAACCCTGAAACTGAGTTGAAATTAATTCCATGGAATCAGCGGCTCCGGGAATAAAATCCAGCATATCATCAGTAACAATGAATAGAATCTTTTTATTTCTCATCTCGTAATTTCCATATTCATCAGCATTTCCTGTAACAAGTCCACCCTGATATTTTGCATGAAGCCTTCTGTGACAGTATAAATGCAGAAAGTTTGGTCCTCCGTAATCTAAAACCGAATGATGCTGTTCGAACCCTAACCAGCTATATAAATAAAAATTTGAATGCGGCAGAATTCCATCTGTTTCAGCAATTATATTTATCCCATCGTTAGTTATCGGCCACGGATCACCATACGCATCCTCCGTTACAAACGTTTCTCTGTCGTATTCACAGTAAATATTTTTTATTTCGGCGCTCTCAACAACTGTTTGAGGTATTGATTCATAGACAACACCCTCGATAACAATGTGTAAAGTATATGTCTTACCAATTTCGGCACGAAATTCATCTTTAGGATCAGTATAATACCATCCCTCAAAATCTGATTCATGGAAAATTACCGAATTACCTTCATTATCATATACTTGAACAAAAGCATTGCTGACAGCCGGAAAAACAAACCCGTAATCAAAACTACGCGAATTACATAAATGAACTGAATGTACTGTGCTGTTGGTTGTAATTTTGCCTTCAACAACAAGATAGGGATCGGTTTCATCGATATCAGGTAAAGTAACATCATAACAACTAAAAGTTACCAGAATAACTATAACTGAAAATATAATTTTTATCCTTCTCATCTTTTTTAAAACCTGATTGAATAAGTAAGTGATGGAATAGGTATTCCAATTACCGACAATTCGTAAAAAGCATATTTTCTGTAATCATTTCTTCTGTTCGGAATTTCCTTTTTGTAAAAATTGGTATATACATTCTTCCTTCCATAAACATTATATATTGATAATATCCAGCTGGTATATATTTTTTTATTTTTTTTCAGACTGGTATCCCAAATTAAAGAAATATCCATTCGGTGATAATCTTTCATCCTGTATTTATTTCTATCGGAGTATTGTACCAGATGATCTGCACTAATGCTATATGGATTTCCGAATATCGGGATCTTCGATTCCGGAAAGGTTGCAGGTCTTCCGGTGCTATATAAAAACGTTGCACTTACTGTAAACCTGCGTGAAATTTTAAAAGTCGAAACTAAAGAAAGGTCGTGTGGTTTATCATAGTTCGAGGGAAATTTCCTGCCGTCATTAATCAACTCTTCAGTAACAGCGCCGCTGGTAGTCAAAAATGATCTCGAGTAAGCATAACTAAGCCAACCTGTAAGTCTTCCGCTGTTTTTCCTTAAAAGAAATTCAATGCCATAAGCTTGCAAAGCTGCTGAAAGAATATCCCTTTCTATGTATTCGTTCATCACCAGTTGAGCCCCGTCTTTAAATTCAAGAACATTTTCTGTTATTTTATAATACAGCTCAACGGAGGTTTCAATTCCTCCTTTATGATAGTTCCTGAAAAAACCCATCACAACCTGATCACTAACAGCGGGTTTAATATAAGTATTACTTGATATCCACGTATCTGTAGGTATAACAACCGTGCTATTAGAAAGTATATGCAAATACTGAATATTTCTGCTATAGCCTAATTTTAGTGAACTTGAGGCACCTACATTTATCCTGGCACTTACTCTTGGTTCGAACCCACCATAAGTTTTAACTATATCGCCCGACGAAAATTCATCAGTACCGGTAAAAGTTTCTGCACTTATTTCTTCTTCATTTTCATAAATATTAACCTGAGCAGGTCCCAACAACAAGTATTGTGAATAACGTAATCCGGCAGAAACTGAAATTATTGATCCCAGGCTGAAAACATCCTGAATATAAGCAGCTGCCTGAACAGACTGCTCGTTCTCAAGTTTTTCATTCCCAACAGACGATACAGAACCATAAGGTTTCTTTTCACCAGGTGAAAATATGAAGTAATTTACATCAAGGCCACCATCAACAGAGTGTTTATTTCCGGGCATAAAAAGCAGTCTGAATTTTGTACCGGTTTGTGTAATGCCAGAAGTAACAGTACTGGCATTTGCAACATTTTCAATATCTGTTGCTTCACTTTGATAATTCGAGGCAAAAACAGATAATGAATATGTTAATTTTTCATTTGCTATTTGATTCCATTTTAGCGAGCCAAGTCGATTTGTATACCTGTAATCAGTTTCACCTGCCAGGTTGAAATGATCTGTACTCAGATAAGAAAAAAAACTCACCCTGTTCTTATGGTTTAAAATAAAATTCAGTTTTGTATTAAAATCGTAAAAACTGGCCCTGCTTTTATAGATATCCATATCCGGTACTTTCATTAAGATCCAGTCAGAATAAGTCATTCTGACTCCAATAACAAATGAAGATTTTTCCTTTTTAATTGGTCCCTGAAGAGAAAGTTTACTGCTGAAAATACCTAGTGCACCATTGCCTTCAAATTTCTTATAATTTCCTTCATCAAGTTCAACATCCATAACGGATGAAGCCCTTCCTCCAAATCGTGCAGGTGCCCCACCTTTATACAATTCCAGATTTTTTATAATACGTGTATCGATTACTGAATACATTCCAAACAGATGATTCGAATTGTATACCGGTACATCATCCAATAATACAAGATTCTGATCTGCGCTACCTCCCCTGACATTAAAACCCGAGGCAAGATCTCCTGCCGACTGTATACCTGGTAACAACGTCATTGCTTTCATCAGGTCCGGTTCACCCATAAGTAATGGAATGTTATTGATGGTTTTAGCGTCGAGCCTGATAATGCTTATCTCGGTACTTGTTACGTTTGCATCACTGTTACTGGTTATAACAACCTGATCGATAGCAATTGTACTTTCAAATAACTCAACATCAAATTCACCCGGCGAAATCATATTCATTTTTATCTCCCTTTCTTCGAAACCTACATATGAAAAAATAATTACGGACTTCCCAACTGGTAACTGAACATTATAAAAGCCGGCAAAATCAGTAACTGCACCAATATCAGCATCCTCAATATAAATAACTGCACCTGGTAATGGCTCACCTGTTTTTCCATTTCTGATAAAACCTTTTAATGTTGCGGTTTTATATTTACCGGCAAGCATTGGATCTCCGATATCGACCGTAGAATAATAACCTCCATTTTCATCAATCTGAGCATACCTGGCCCGATCGCGCAAATCCAGTTGTTCACGTTTTACAAAAACGATGTTGGTCTCTTTATAAATCAAATAAGTGATTCCTTTGTCGGCAAGTTTTTCGTTAAGTACGTCAATTAATAATTTACCACTGTCGCTTTCATTGAAATAAACGTTACTCAATAAACCATCAGCATAGAAAAATCTATATCCCAGACTTTTATCTATATTACTGATATACTGCTCAGCAGATACTTTTTCTTTAATACCAGATAATCTTAAAGAATTAATATCCTGTGCGTGTAGGTCCCCGGATAATAACAGAAACCAAAAAACAACACTCTTTATTAAAATTAGATTAAGCCTTCTCTGTAACATCAAGAAATCAACACTTTGTAATACTTCACACTGCAGGAAAGTGTGCAAGATATAAAATATTATAATCGATAAAATATGTATCTTAAAGAATAGCAATTTTTGAATCTTGAAATTGATAATCTCTGAACTGATATTATTAACAGGAAAAAAATACTTTAGCATATAAAAATAAAGAATTCAGCAATGGTTAAGATTGTGGAATGTAATTTCAATGATACCGAGCAACGTAAAGCTATTAAAGATTTAATGGCTCATTATATGAGCGATGAAATGGGTGGTAAACAACCCATGCCATCTGAAGAACATTTGGAGCAAATGGTAACCGGATTAGAAATGAATTCTGTAAAACTGGTATTGCTGGCAAAAAAAGGAAAAAAATATATCGGTCTCAGTAACTGCTTTATTAACTTCGGAACATTTGCAGCCAAACCATTTATAAACATACATGATATTGTAGTATACAAATCGGAACGCGATTCAGGTGTCGGGCGTAAACTAATGGAAGCTATATTAGATAAAGCCAAAATACTTGACTGCAGTAAAATTACATTAGAAGTACGCAAGGACAATTTACTGGCACAGCATCTATATAAAAGCCTTGGATTTGGAGAATGCCATCCCGTAATGCATTTTTGGGCAAAGTATCTATAACACTGTGATTGTCTCTGACTTACTTCCTAACTTATTACATTTAGCAGTTATTTTTATTTCACTGCCTTTTTTAATATCCGGTAATTCAATTTCAATTACATGTTCCTCTAAAGATGTCTGAACATTATAGTTAATTACCTCTGTTTCTTTACCATCGATATATATTGTAACAGACTCAATATAATGGTCAGCTACATTTTTCACAGGGTGTTCTATCTTAATTGAGAGTTTACCCTCTTCCGCGCTATATTCAGCATTTATTCTTTTAGGAGCATGTGCAAAAAGTACTACTGGTATAACCATCAGCATTAAAACAATAAATAAACGTTGTGTTCTCATAACTATTAATATTAAATTAAATAAAAATACAACATAGACAAACCATGTACCGAAGCACAGGTAAATGCTACTATACCAATTAACCGGTGTATTTTATATTTTACTTTCAGAATTTTCATTCCAGTCAGGAAAGATAAAATAATCATTGTGTAGGCCGCAATGCCCATAAAAAATAAAAAAGTATCCATAGTTAATCAATTATTTGATCAAGAAGAGATTTGTCATTATCTGATAAATTGCCACGTTTTGATTTGAGCTCAACAGCTATATCGCTTGTCTTAGCACTCAGGTGTACTTTCATTTTTTTGAACATGCTTCCGGTAGCAAGTTTATAAGTCGCAAAAAGACCAACTTTTTTATCTTTCACAGATGGTAATCCTTTAGCGAAATTTTTCCACACTTTGTCAGGATGTTGCAGAAAGATCATTAAGCCATTTGTCCAGCAACCCAATAAAATTAAATCAGCCTTTGAAATTAATTCATTGTTGCACTCCTTCACTGAAAGCACAGTTGTTCCAGGGATTTTTGTTTTTAAATATGCAGCAATTTCTTCGGCGTATTTTTTAGTTATTCCCGTTCTACTTTGATAAGTAATTAATATATTTTTCATCCAGAAAGTTTTTCGAAAGTTAGAAAATTCTGTGATTTGATAATAATTCTTTTCCAAATAGCTCATGCTTTTTTAAAATTTTTCTGATTATAATTTTAAAATTTCTTAAACAAGGCATTGGGTTATCTTTGTAAAAATTCGAAAATTATGGCTAAAGACTGGAAAGATCGCCTTGGCATTGTTTATTCGACAGATCCTGATTTTAAATACGAAAAACCAATAGAAGACGAACAGGAAACATTACCAAAAAAAGAACAAAATCTTATGGTTATTACAGATCGTAAACAACGAAAAGGTAAGACTGTAACAATTATACAAGGTTATATAGGGACAAAAGAAGATCTAAAGAAACTTGGTAAGTTATTAAAATCCAAATGTGGTGTAGGAGGTAGCGAAAAGGATAATGAAATAATAATACAGGGCGATTTTGTATCGAAAGTGAAGGAGATTTTAAAAAATGACGGTTATAAGGTTAAATAGCTAGAATGAAAAACCCTGACTTAAAATGCCAGGGTTAAACTTAACCTCTCATACATCAGACTAAAAGCTGCCTTAATTTATTTCCAACTTGCAAGATCTAACATCCAGTTTTCTACAGGAATTTCGTTTTCATTTCCACTTCCATACCAAAAACTATCATTAATATTAAACATCCATTCTTCCAGTGCTATTTCTTCCTCTTCAGAACCATTCCAGAACTTATCGCTAACATCGAACATCCATTTTTCTATGGCTATTTCTGTTTCCTGATCTGTTTCGATCGAAATATCCTTAATTCTTCTCGGAGTATCTTTTACTTTAATAATACTACATTTAGCATTAGAAGATTTTGTTATAATCTTATCTCCTGATACATATATAAGTGTTTCACTATTAAATGCTGATACTGTTAAAGTAACAAACACCAGTCCCATAATAATAACTGATCGTATCAGTTCTTTCTTTCCTGCTATGCTTATTTTTGCCTTCATGGTTTTTGTTTTTATAGTTGGCAAACAAACAACCATTAAGTGTGCCATAACTAGTAACAACCTTATAATTTGGCAATTATAAAGTGAATTTTTATTTAACCATTAATAAAACCGAACGGTTATAAAACACATAGATGTACGTTATCGAACGCTATTATTATGATAAAGGATTAAATTCTGCCAACTATCTGAAATCTTGTGAGTACTGAATAAATGTGGAAATTTATAGTTGTAGTAAGGATTAGAAGAAACGGTTACCATTACTTAATATATTTCCTGATCATCTGAATAAAACTTTCACGTTTGATTGGTTTAATAAGATAATCGTTTACACCGGCAAATTTAATTTCTTCTATTTCATTTTCGTATGTATATGCAGTTTGGGCAATAATTGGTATATCAGGTTTTGACTTTCTTATATGCAAAGTCGCATTAATGCCATTTAGTATTGGCATCTTAATATCCATGAAAATAATATCGGCTGTATTTGAATCCATGAAATCAATTACTTCTTTACCATTCTTCTTCCATACAATTTTTGCATTTGTGTGGGCCAGATATGTATTCAGTAAATGGAAGTTATCCTCTTCGTCTTCTGCTATCAAAACTGACTTACCTGTTAAATCTGGTATACCGGATGATCTTATTTTTTTATCTATAGATTTTGGTTTTGGTATATTGCTTATTAAAGGATGTGTAAAGTAGAAAGTAGTGCCCTCATCAAGTTCAGATTCATATTTTATTTTTCCACCCCATAAATTCACCAGGCTTTTACATATTGCCAACCCTAATCCCGTGCCACGATATATCTCATTACTGCTTGCTTCAAATTTCATAAAACGCTCAAATATTGCTTCTCCTGCGTCCTTAGGAATACCAATACCGGTATCTCTGACATAAAAGGTAATATTTTCATTTATTGATTCTACACCAAACTGAATAAAACCCTTTTGTGTAAATTTAAAAGAATTGGTAATAAGGTTATTAAATACTTGTTTTACGCGTAAATCATCAGCTTGTATAATAATATCTTTTGTTATCTTATTTGCATCTAATTTCAAATCAATATTTCTCTTTTCAGATTTAAAATTATAATTTTTTAAAATCTCGTTAAGCATACTTAACACATTCACCGTCACAGGTTTTAATTGCATCTGGTTTGCCTCAATTTTCGAAAGATCGATAATATCATCAATTAGCATCAACAAAGAATCGCCGTTTCGATTTATTATTTTAACATATTCTGCCCGCTCCTTATCGGTAAGTGATTCATCATTCAGAAATGAAGAAAAACCAATGATGGCATTCATAGGTGTACGAATCTCATGAGACATATTGGTTAAGAATGCGCTTTTAAGTTTGTCTGACTCTTCGGCTTTTTTAAGTGCTTTTTCCAATTCGCTTGTTCGCATCTCAACCAGCGATTCCAGATCGTTACGGTGTTTATCAAGCTCTTTATTTTGTTTCAGAATCTGTTCTCTTTGTTCAAGTAAAAGCTGATTTGTATTTTTAAGTGCATCGCGTTGTGCTGTCAGCTCTTCTTTCTGATGATTTATTTCTTCCCTTTGTTCTTCGAGAACCTTAGTTGATTTCTCAAGTTCACTTGTATATTTATTTAATTTACTTGTCCTTTCCCGTACTTTTGTTTCAAGATATTCATTTACTTTTTTAAGTCTCATGGTCCGGAAGCGAATAATCATTACGATAAGCCCGATAACAACTGCAAGTATAGCCAACTGAAACCAAAAGGTTTTCCAGAAGGGCGGTTCGATAATTATTTTCAAGGTTTTAACATCTTTACTCCACACCCCATCATTATTCGATGCGTTAATTTTTAGTATATATTCACCTGGGTCAAGGTTTGTGTAAGTTGCTATACGCTGGTTTCCAACTTCGTTCCAATCTTTATCGAAACCCTCAAGCATATATTTATATATATTCTGATCAGGAGCGGTAAAATCGAGAGCTGCATATTCAAATGAAATTACCGACTGTTTGTATGATAATCTTATTTCATCGCATTCATTGATATGTTTTTTAATAGGTGAGCCCTTTGCACCAATAACAACAGGTTTATTAAAAATAGAGAATTTATTAATTACAACCGAAGGATGAATAGGATTCTCGAACAGACTATCAGGATCGAAAACATTGAATCCGTCTGTTCCTCCAAATAATATCTCACCATTCGATGTTTCGTAAGAACTTAACCGGATAAATCCTTTCCCCTGAAGTCCATCTGAAAGAGCATAGTTACGAAATGTTTTTGTTTTAACATTAAATTTCGAAATCCCATCATTTGTGCTGATCCAGAGATTATTATGCCGATCTTCAACTAATCCGGCGATACTATTATTTGGCAACCCATCCTGCATATAGTATTTCTTAAAAATGCCGGTCTTCTGATCCAGACGATTCAGTCCACTGTTTGTTCCTATCCATATTACAGAATCCTTTGCCACCAGCAATGTATTAATCTGGTCATGACTCAGACTGTTTGTATCGTTTTCATTATGGCTGTAATTTGTAAAAATTTCTTTAACAGGATCAAAAAAGGATATTCCACGTGAATGTCCTATAATAATGTTTCCATATTTATCTTCATCAATATCAAATAACCATGTTATTGGCAGATCGCTGTTTCTGTCGGTATAAAGAACAAGATTATTATTTTTATAATCGAATTTACCCAAACCTCCTCCACCAAATGCTATCCATAATAATCCTTCACTGTCAGCGTGAACAGCGAAAATATTATTATTAGGAAAATTATATTTGGCTGCTGATAAATTAATGAATTTACGAGTCTTCCTGTTATATAAATTCAAGCCACACTCCCATCCGCCTAACCAAACATTACCATAACTATCAGGACAAATTGTCAAAACCGCATCACTAAGCAAGCTTGAATTTTCAAGTGTATAATGTCTGAATCTATTTTTTTGACGATCCCAGATATTTAGACCGCCCCCGTCGGTACCAATCCATAAATTCTTTTCGAAATCTTCATAAAAGCATGTTACAGCATTATTACTAAGACTATTCTCATTGCCCGGAATTTTCCTGATTATTTCAATTTTTTTTCTGTTTTTTTTGTTCACATTAACACCACCGGTATAAGTTCCAACCCAAATGTTCCCGATATCATCTTCATATATGGATTGAATGGAATTGCTGTTCAGGCTAAATAAAAGATTCTCGTCTGATTTATAATTTGTGAATTTCTTAGTTTCAATATTAAAATAATCAAGGCCTCCGTTCTCAGTTCCTATCCAGATGCCTCCTTTCCTGTTAGCATACAATTTTAATATCTTTAATCTCCGAATATCTTCTGTTTCAGGTATGAAAGTGTCAAAGTAGAATTCCCCGTTTTCCGACTTATTCAATCTGCATAACCCTCCACCAAGTGTTCCGAGCCAGACTGTACCCTTCTCATCTTTTGCTACAGACCATATAAAGTCATTCGAAATACTATGTGCATCATTTTCATCGTGAATATAATGAGTAAATTCCTCCTTTTCTCTGTGATAAAGATTTAGTCCTCCGCCAGCTGTAGCAATCCAGATATTTCCATCATTATCTTCTATGGTGGCATGGATTGAATAATGGTTTAAACTTGTTGAATCGTATTCATCACTTGAATAAAGTGTGTATTCGTCTTTCTCCGGATTATAGACTGCGATTCCGTCGTTGTATGTACTAAGCCAGTACAGTCCCTTTGAATCTTCAAATATATTACTGATGCTATTTCCTTTAAGTACTTCCGGATAATTCTTTTTATACTTAAAGTTTTTAAATGCATCTATTTGTCGGTCATATATGCAAAATCCATCGTTTGTACCGATCCAAAGATTATTTTCACTATCGATATACGTACTTTCAATCAGGTCACCTGCAATACTTGTCGTATCTTCAGGATTGTGATAATACTTAATAAAAGAATATCCGTCATATCTGTTCAATCCATTACGGGTGCCAAACCACATGAATCCGACCTCATCTTTGAGAATGTGCATAACTGAAGCCTGCGACAAACCCTCATTAGGAGTAATATATTCAAATTTGAATGAGGAAGGCTGAGCCTTTAATATATTTACAACGCCGGCAGAAAAGGAGAAAAATATAATATAAGTTGCAAGAATAAGATGAGATTTAATTATCCTTCTGATCATCAACAACCACGATTAAAGAAAAGTCTTCTTTAAATATATCTTTTTTTATTCAAATAAACCAGAAAATAAGTCAGTTATATATTAATAGTGCGGTATCTTTTCAAGATTACAAATTATAAAATTTCATAATATATATCATGTAGGTATGTAATCTACCCTTTTGACATACAAGTTATTATATAAATAACCCTATTAAGGTATTAATTATGACTGAATTGCTTCCAGTATCTTCTCTTCATTTGTAACTGACCCCCCCGATATGACAATAGCAGACTCAATCAATGCCAAATGAGAGTATGCTTGTGGAAAATTACCAAGCAAACGTTTTGATTCAAAATCAATACCTTCGCTAAATAATCCTAAATGATTACTATATTTAAGGATATTCCTGAACATTTCTTCAGCCTGACTTTTTTCACCAATTCTATAAAGTGCATTAATAAGCCAAAAAGAACAGATAGTAAAAGATGATTTTGGATTTCCGAAATCGTCTTTGTTTTTATATCTGTACATAAGACCGTTTTTGCTTAATTCTTTCTGGATAGTCTTAACTGTTCTAATATATTTTGGATCGGAAGCTTTAATGAATCCATATGATTCCAGTAACAGGATTGAAGCATCAAGATCTTTTTCATTATAAGCCTGAGTAAATGCCTTTATTTCTTCATTCCATGCATTCTCAATAATATTATTTTTAATGGCTTGTGCAATCTTTCTCCAGGATGAAATGTAACTTGCTCTATTGATCAATTCTGCAATTTTTATTGCTCTGTCAACGGCAACCCAGCATAATACTTTTGAAAAGGTAAAATGTTTGGGTTCACTTCTTAATTCCCAAATTCCTTTATCTGGTTTTCTCCAGTTGTGTTTAACAATTCTTACAATACTTCTTGTTATTGTCCATAATTCCTCGCTGTTATCCAGGGAAGTTTCAAACATTTTAAATTGCTGATAAATAACATCCATCAAAACACCATAGATATCGTTTTGCTTTTGTTTATAAGCTGCATTACCTATTCTCACAGGACCGGAGTTTTCATAACCTTTAAAATGCGGGATGATCTTTTCTGTTAACTTGCGTTCGCCATTAATTCCATACATAATTTGTATTTTCTCATCTTTATCAGGAATTATATCCAGGATAAAACTGATATATCTTTTAGTAAGATTCAAATGGCCCAGGATCGTCATTATCTTTACAACCATAGAAGAATCTCTTAACCAGCAAAATCTGTAATCCCAATTCCTTTGTTCCCCTATTGTTTCAGGGAGAGATGTAGTAATTGCTGCTATTACCGCCCCGGATTTATCATAACTAAGCAGTTTTAATGTTAACGCACTTCTGATAATCTCCTCATTGAATTTGGAATACTCTCTTGAACGGTGAGCCCAGTTCATCCAGTATACCTTAGTACGTTCCATTTTAAGATATGACTTATAAACACTTTGTTTTAATATCTTCTGGTTATAACTAAGCAAGAAAAATTGGTCTTCCTCAAGTTCAATTACCTGTCCGTTTATTATGTCTTTATTATCAACGCTTGAATACAGATAAAGTGAATCATAATTACCACCGAATGTAAAGCTTTTAACATATTCCTTTTCATTTGTGATTTTAGTTCTATATTCAGCATATTCCAGTTTCGGGTCAAATTTTACACGGATAATTGGTCTCCCTGAAATTAATTTAATGTATCGTATAAGGTCAGGAGGAGAATAATATTTCCCATCGCCGTTGATATATCTTGGCATAAAATCGACAAGATCGAATTGATCCTCACCTTTTTTAAATTTTGTTACAAGGAGGTTAGTGTTTTTAATATAACTTTGTGTAATAAGATAATCATCATCAACCAGTATTTCGAAACTGCCACCTTTCTCTGTATCGAGTAGTTTGGCAAAAACCGATGATGAATTAAAATTTGGCATGCAACACCAGTCAATTGAGCCTTTTTCTGAAATAAGTGCTGCGCTTTTGCAGTTGCCTACAATCCCATAATTCAAATTATCCATATTTATTCTGGTAATTTTGAAATTTATTAGGCTGTAAAAATCAGAAAATATTTTTTTAATGTTTAAAAAAGGACAGTAATATTTCTTATTATTTAATCTAAGCCCTACAATGAGTAAAATATTAATAGTATCCAATCGTCTTCCGTTACAATTTAATATTCAATACAATGAAATTAATGTATCACCAAGTGTTGGTGGTTTAGCTACAGGCATGAGATCTGTACATCAAGATCAAAACAGTAAGTGGATAGGCTGGACAGGAATTACGGAAGAAGAAATATCTGAAAGTGTTAAATTAAAAATCGAGATACAGATCGCCAAAGAAGATTGTATCTCCGTGCCACTAAACAGTAATGATATTGAAAAATATTATGATGGATTCAGTAACCGCACAATCTGGCCGCTTTTTCACTATTTCACTGAATATACCGAGTATGTCCAGGATTTTTGGGATGCTTATGTAGATGTTAACCGAAAGTTTGCCAGGGTTGTTCTGGAGAATTTAGAAACAAATGATATCGTATGGATTCATGATTATCAGCTGCTCCTGCTCCCCAGAATAATACGTGAAAAATATCCTAAAGTATCGATAGGGTTTTTCCTTCACATTCCTTTCCCCTCATCGGAAGTATTTCGAATGCTCCCGTGGCGGGAAGAAATTCTCAGGGGGATGCTTGGATCGGATCTTATAGGTTTTCATACTTACGATTACGAAAGACACTTCCTTAGTACCATACGACGAATGTTTGGTTACGATATCAGCTTTAATGAAATAAAAGCTGAAAAAAGAATTATAAAAGCTGACTCATTCCCCATGGGAATCGATTATAATAAATTCCAGAATGCAGCCATTAAGAAACAGCAAAAATCAGTTAAAGACCGCTCAAAAATTCAACAGGACCTTGATAAACATTTACTCACAACTCCGGGAGTTAAGCTGATTCTTTCAATTGATCGTCTTGATTATACAAAAGGAATTGCAAAACGCTTATTTGCCTTTGAACACTTCCTTGATAAATTTCCGGAATATGTCGAGAAAGTTTCCCTGGTAATGTTATGCGTACCTTCCCGTGCAACTGTGGAGAAATACCAGGAAATGAAGAATGAAGTAGATCAGCTTGTGGGACGAATCAATGGAAAATATGCCACTATAAACTGGACTCCAATCTGGTATTTTTACAGATCTCTGCCATTTGAGAATCTTATCGATCTTTTTACTACATGTGATGTTGCGCTTCTTACACCAATCCGTGATGGTATGAATCTCGTTGCAAAAGAATATATTGCCTCCAGAATAGATAAAAAAGGCGTGTTGGTTTTAAGCGAAATGACAGGTGCTTCCAAAGAAATGAGTGAAGCAATACTAATTAATCCGAACAGCCTGGAAGAAGTAGCCTCTGCACTAAATGAAGCACTTTCTATGCCCGATGAGGAACAAATAAAGCGAAATACCTTTATGCAAAATCGTCTTAAACGATATAATATTGACAAGTGGGCATCAGAATTTCTGTCAACCTTAAACAGTGTTAAAAAATCGCAGCAGGATTACCTTGCAAAGAAAATTACAAGTAAAATTGAGAAAGATATACTAAACAAATTTCAGAAAGCGCATAACAGAATCCTGTTTTTAGATTACGACGGAACTTTGACCGGATTTAAACCAAATCCTGACATGGCAGCTCCTGACAAGGAATTATACCAGATTCTTGATTCACTTGCCAATGTTAAAAGAACTGAACTTGTGTTAATTAGTGGAAGAGACAGAGTTACTTTCGATAAATGGTATGAGGGCAGAAAATATAGCATGATAACAGAGCATGGCGTATGGTCAAAAATTCCGGGAGGAGAATGGACGCAGATCGAACAGATCAATGTTGAGTGGAAAGATTCTGTCCGCCCACTAATAGATTTTTATGTTGACAGAACTCCCGGATCTTTCCTGGAAGAAAAAAATTATTCGCTTGTCTGGCACTTTCGAAAAGCTGATCCTGATCTTGGAGCATCAAGAGCTAACGAATTAAAAGACGAGCTTACAAGTTTGATTGTTAATAATAATCTTGAAATCCTGGAAGGCAATAAAGTAATTGAAATAAAAAATGCCGGGATCAATAAAGGTCGTGCCGCAATGTACAAAATTGGTAACAATAAATATGACTTTATTCTGGGAATCGGTGACGACTGGACTGATGAATATCTTTTTGAAGAATTACCTAAAAATGCAGTTACAATTAAAGTAGGTATGACTAACACATACGCTAAATATAACCTCGAAACATTCCAGGAAGTAAGGAAATTTCTGGTAAAGCTTTCCAGCATAAGTTTTTAGTCCCATGTTTTCTTAAACATTTATAGGTTATGATGCGTTTCCTGTTATCTTACACACAATTATAATATGAAGCTTTTCTTTAATAAATTCTATCTTTATATTGTCTGTATATTCATTACAGGATGCAAAGAACATAATACATCAAAGGAAGAAATTGCTGTTTTTTGTGCAGCCGGACTATACAATGTATTTACAGAAATATCCGAAAGCTTTAAGAATGATCGTTCAATAACTTTCAATATTAATCTTGCTTCCAGCGGAACCCTTGCCAGACAGATTGAACAAGGCATTCATCCGGATATTTACATATCGGCAAATATGCAGTGGGCTGATTATGTTGATAGTCTTAATATCTGTTCACTTCGAAAAAATCTGTATAAAAATACCCTTGTTCTTATAGCACCAACCAACAGTACAATCAAGACTATATCTTTAACAAAGCACATGGATATTGCTTCTATGTTCAACGGGTACATAGCAATGGGCGACCCTGCCTATGTACCTGCAGGCAAATATGCTGTAGAAAGTTTTAAGTCGTTACATATTTATAATAAAATAGAATCACAGATATTACCAACCAAAGATGTTAATTCTACGTTAATGCTTGTAGAAATGGAAGAATGTGAGCTCGGTGTCGTTTATAAATCAGGGGCTATTAAATCGGATAAAGTGAAAATTGTTGGCATTTTTCCTGAGGACATACACGAACCTATAATATTTCAGGCCCTTTTGCTGCGCGATGCAGGTATATCCGCAAAAATGTTTTATGATTTTCTGACTGATTCTGCTACATTTAATATCTGGACAGAAAACGGTTTTTCAATAATACCATGACCTTTGAATATTGCTCCATATTGTCATTCTTACAAATAAGTGAAGCAGAATGGTCGGTAATCCTTCTGTCTGTTAAAGTTGCCGTTATAAGCACCATTATTTCTGTTCCTTTTGCAATTACATTTGGCTGGTTTATGGGCAGGTATCGTTTCAGAGGGAAATCGGTTTTTGAAGGAATTATTCATCTGCCACTGGTAATGCCTCCTGTTGCTACAGGGTATCTGCTTCTTATAGTTCTTGGCAAACAAGGATTTATTGGTAAACTAATATTTAACTGGTTCGGCGTTCAAATAGCATTCACGCAAACAGCAGCAGTAATTGCTGCTATTGTTGTTTCATTTCCGTTAATAACCCGTTCTGTCAGAACATCATTTGAAATGGTAGATATAAAACTTGAGGCTGCTTCGCGAAGCCTTGGTATTTCTCCTTTAAAAACATTCTTCAGGATTTCATTCCCGTTAGCATTTTCCGGGATCCTCAGCGGCACAATCTTAGGTTTTGCACGATGCCTGGGAGAATTTGGTGCAACCATAACATTTGCGGGTAATATATCAGGTAAGACAAGTACAATACCTATGGCTGTGTATTCCAATATGCAGATTCCTGGTAAGGAATCTGCAACAATACGACTGGTTATTGTATCGGTTATAATTTCACTGATTGCCATGATAATTGCTGAATATCTTAACAGAAAAGTAATAAGAAAAAGATCATGATCATCAGTACCGATTTTGAATATAGTACCGATAATTTCCGCCTGAATTCCAGGTGTGAAATAAAAAACCGCATAACGGGTGTATTCGGGATTTCAGGTTCCGGAAAAACAACTTTTCTGAATTTACTCGCCGGCTTACAAAAACCAGTGTCAGGCAAAATAATTATTAATGATAAAACACTTGTTGACACTTCAGTGAATATTAACATCCCTCTTCATAAAAGAAGAATAGGATATGTATTCCAGGATACAAGACTGTTTCCTCACATGAATGTGCTTAAAAATCTGACCTATGCCCATAAAAACCCATCACTTAATCAAAAAATCCTAAAAGAAACCATTGATCTTTTGGAATTAGGACCCTATCTGAAAAGTATGCCTGGCAATATTTCCGGCGGTCAGGCACAACGGGTCGCAATCGGCAGGGCTCTTTTAAGCAATGCAAAAATACTACTGCTCGATGAACCGTTTACTGCGTTGGATAAACCTTTGAAAAAACAAGTCATCACATTTCTTAACCGAATTATTGAACATCTGGATATTCCCATAATTGTTGTCAGCCATGAACTAAATGATTTGTTGCTGCTTACTCAGGAGATAATTATAATTCAGGATGGTAAAACCTTTCAACCAAAAAGTTATATTGATCTTATCAGAGAAAAAAAACTGCTTGAATTAAACGGACATGGATTAAATTATCACAATATATATTCCGGAGAAATTATAAAAACCGATAAGAACAATGGTATTTCAGGGGTACAAATCCAAAATTCACCTGATGTACAATTAATAGTAGAATCAGATAACATTCACCTGCCGGTTAAATCACATGTGAAAATTTCGCTGCGCGGTGCTGATGTGTCTGTTGCGCTCCGTGAGATAACTGATATATCAATCAAAAATCAGCTGGGAGGTACAATAGAGACTTTGTATCAGCACAGAAATCATCTGGTATGCATAGTAGATTGCGGAATTAAAGTAATAACCAGGGTAACCCTTGATTCAGGGAAAAAACTCGGACTAAAAACGGGTAAAAAGGTTTGGTGCCTTTTCAAATCGTTGGCAATCGAGACTTTCAATTAAGATTTATTGAATTACTTCTCGGCATATTTCATCAAACATTCCGGACATAAACAATCGGTATATTTTTCGCTTATACGCAAAAATTCCTTTTTGTGAATCTGAACATTCTCGCACCAACAATCGTTATCTCCGTCGCAAGTGAAGTATTTACCACACGAAGGACAAATTTTTAATTCCCCGCTCATTTTTCTCTTTCTTTGTAAATGTCAATTGTAACTGCATCAAGTTTACCGCCAACCGGAGGGTTTATTTTAGAAAGTCTGATTCTTACACCCCAAACCAGTGGAGTTGATTCAAATATACTATATACTATCCTGTAGGCAACATGTTCAATTAATGCAGCAGGTTTCTGCATTTCCCTGACTACGATATCATATGCATTTTTATAATCATAAGTGTCTTTAAGCTTATCACTGACACAAGCATCGTCGAAAGCAGTATCAAGCTCCAGGCTGACTTTATATGACCCGCCTATTTTGTTTTCTTCGGCAAAATGACCGTGATAAGCATATACCTCAATATTTTCAAGAATTATTTTACCCATTGTTTATCTTATAGCTGCTAATTTAGAAAAAATCTGTTCCCTGTTAATAACTGAATTTTTCCCTATTTTAAAACCATTTGAAATTTACGATTATATTATAGTTACTTTTGCAAATTGATCATAAACAGGAAAAAATATTGCCTTATATGAATAATGAAGAAGCTTCTAAACCGCTAAATTTTATTGAGACAATAATAGAAGAAGATCTTAAAAATAATAAACATAGTGGAAGGGTTCACCTGCGATTTCCTCCCGAGCCCAATGGTTATTTACATATAGGACATGCAAAAGCTATATGTCTGAATTTCGGACTTGCTGAGAAATACAATGGAAAATGCAATCTGCGTTTTGATGATACAAACCCGGTTAAGGAAGATACCGAATATGTTGATTCTATCAGGGAAGATATACATTGGTTGGGCTTTGACTGGGAAGACAGGGAATATTATGCTTCCGATTATTTTGATCAGTTATATGAATGGGCTGTTAATCTTATAAAAAAAGATAAAGCTTATGTTGATGAAAGTAGTGCTGATGAAGTTGCAGCTCACCGTGGCACTCCAACTAAACCCGGTTTGGAAAGTCCTTACAGAAACCGATCTGTTGAAGAAAACCTCGATCTTCTCGAACGCATGAAATCAGGCGAATTCAAGGATGGCTCAAAAGTTTTACGAGCAAAAATCGATATGTCATCGCCCAATATGCATATGCGCGATCCGGTAATGTATCGTATTAAACATGCTCATCATCATCGCACCGGTGATAACTGGTGTATTTACCCGATGTATGATTTCGCCCACGGGCAAAGTGATTTTATTGAGAACATTACACACTCATTTTGTACTCTGGAGTTTGAAGTACACAAGCCACTTTATGACTGGTTTCTTGATAATATCATCGACGACCCCGAAGTAAACCGGACACGCACACGCCAAACTGAATTTGCGCGACTGAATCTGAACTACACCGTTATGAGCAAGCGTCTGCTTCTGCAGCTTGTGCAGGAAAAACATGTAAGCTCGTGGGACGATCCGCGTATGCCCACTATCTCAGGTTTACGGAGAAGAGGCTATACTCCTGAATCGATTAGGAATTTTGCAGACAGGGTTGGTGTGGCAAAACGTGAAAATATTATTGACATCGGTTTTCTTGAGCACTGTATAAGGGAAGATCTCAATAAAAAAGCACAGCGGGTTATGGGTGTGCTCAATCCGTTAAAAGTTACTATCGAGAATTACCCGGAAGGACAGGAAGAATTACTGGCCGCTGTAAATAACCCGGAAGATGAAACTATGGGAATGCGTAAAGTACCTTTTTCGAAAACTCTTTACATTGAGAGAGATGATTTTATGGAAGATCCTCCTAAAAAGTTTTTCCGACTCGCCCCTGATCGTGAGGTACGTTTACGTTATGCATATTTTATTGCCTGCAAAGACGTAATAAAAGATACCTCCGGAAATATAACAGAGATCATTTGTACTTACGACCCTGCTAGTCGTGGAGGTAATTCACCCGACGGAAGAAAAGTTAAAGCAACGTTACACTGGGTTTCGGCAAAGCATGCAGTTGAAGCAGAAGTTCGTCTTTACGATCGCCTGTTTAATATTGAAGACCCTTATAAAACTGAAGAAGGTAAAACATTTCTTTCTAATCTTAATTCGGAATCTCTGCAAATACGTAAAGGTTATATTGAACCTTTTATTAAAGATACTGAACCGCTTGACCATTTCCAGTTCGAACGATTGGGATATTTCTGTACAGACAAAGACTCGACACCGGAGAAACCTGTTTTCAACCGGACAGTAACATTAAGAGACAGTTGGGCAAAGCATGCAAACAAGTAGATAACTGGATACGGGAGAGTTATTTTTATAACAATTTACCAGGTAATTATTATTTTCCTATTACAAAGGAATTTTATACTTTTGTCGACCCTAAACTGCCTCGTGGTGTAATTGGCAATACCGCCATGCACTTTTTAATTGTTCAGACCTCGCATACTCGCCTGAACAAAACATAGTTTGCTGGCGGCACTAAACCCACAAGGTTTGGTTTTTTAAATAAGGAATTAAAAAGTTTTAAACCTAAAAACCTGTAAAAATCAGGAAATAGGTTTAGCACGTCAAAAGAGTATTACAGTCAGGAGAATTCCTGAACATATAATTGCCTCGTGGTGTAATTGGCAACACGTCTGACTCTGGATCAGAAGAGTCCAGGTTCGAGCCCTGGCGAGGCAGCAGAAACAGAGTGAGTGTGAGTAATGAGATTTGAAATTTCGGTATCCGACTGGGTACCTTTTTTATTGCCAGGACGATCCCACCTTCATTTCATTTCGGTGGGTGAAAAGTTACCACCTTCAATGCGTTCAGGCGGATAAATATCCCGACGTATTTTTCGTAAAATTTCTTAAGAATGAAGAAATCCGCAGAAATAACTATTGGGAAGCCCTGGCAAGGTAAAGTGAGTGATGAGAGTGAGATTAAAACTTCAAGGCACCCGGATTGGTGTCTTTTTATTTTTAAAACAATGGAAATCTTATAGAAATTCTACCCCAGTGGTGCCATCTTTTATATTCATTGTTTCTGATTTCCGGAGATCGATGGTTTATAGACAGAATAATATCGAAACGAGACACAGGTAACGGAATGTTTTCTTTAACTTTTAATCTGCTTAGAACAACACCATATTCAAAATCAAAAATATAAGGATTATAATCTTCATAGCCGAGAGTATAGATACTTTCAACATGTGGTTGTCCGAGAATTAATGAGTTATATGGGGTAACTCTTGGAGTCATAGAGAAAAATGCAAAAGCATCCCATGTTTTAAATTCCCTGTAATTTTCAAAATGCTGAATTTTATCGTCATTTCTGCTTTTCTTTTTTAAGATTTTGTCATTAGTTCTTTTATCCAAAACAATACTATCCAGTTTTGTTTCCAGGCTGTCACTTTTTATCAAAGCTTTTTGGTAAAGTTTATTCCCAACATCCAGTGAAACATCCATAGCCGTGCTATTCAGACTATACGGGGTCATAAATCCTACTTTTATTTTCGACAAAGCTGATATACCTGTATACCATCCGATATCCACCTGGTAACCTATTGATGCATCAAACCATTTTCTGCCGGAGTCATCATTATTGGGAAAATTTAAAATACTCCTCGAAGCCTTATGTGAGAACATAAATGCAAAACTACCTCCTTCCGATATCTGGTGATGCCAGGAAATTTCCGTTGGCCGGCCCGGAATAATATGCTCGTGAGCAAAGGATTGAAATGTATTTGTAATGTTACTGCCAAGAATACCATAGTTGAAAGATGTCTGGATCAAAGCTTTCGATTTATAATTGTATTTATTTTTAATAGTCGAAAGATACATCAGACCTGCAAATGGCCTGTCGCCAACCACGGGAGTGGGACTATCTATAACTCCGGGGGTAAAAGCAGTAACGCCTATTGCAATTGTAGCAGGATAATTTATCAGATACTTGTTTTTACCATTCAGATTATTCAGCCATTCAAAAAAATTCATCGGCAGGAAAAGAAATGATTTGCCTAACTCCGGCTTTGTATAATAAAATCCTGTTCCCTGTGTGTAATTTCTGTCAAAATTTTTATTTGGCATCCAGTCGACAAACCAGTCTTGTTCAACATCAATACCGAACTGCCCTTTAACATGCCTGCTGATTGATTCTTCAATGCTCAAAACAGAATCAGGAGTGAATTCATCAGGTTTCCCAATAAGAACATTAACAATAAGCGATAAACCAATTGTCAGAAAGAAAGTCGTTTTCATGGTAAGGATGGATTTAGTAATATGTTTTTTTTAACTGGTTATAACCACTAAGCCACAAACTTATGTATATTTTTAAATATCAGAATATTTACTTTTCCTCAGAAAGAACAGCTGTAATTTCAACCTCAACCACCAGATCAGGATTATACAATCGTTTTACCTCAACCCAGGTTGCTGCCGGAAAAGCAACATAATACTTCGCAGAAAATACCTTGCTGTTAATTCAGACACTGGTACTAAATATTAAACTCATTCTGCTATTAAATGTTTTTTCAAACATACTGCTTCTCAGAGTGGTAAGAGAAAATTATTTTATCCAATTTTAATATACAATATAACTAAATTTTAAAGTGAATAAAATTTTTATAGTTTAGTTGTAAATTAAGAGGCAGGAATACTACAGAAGTATGTGCGCATGAATCATATAAAAATTTTTCATTACCACCTAAACCCAGGTGGTGTAACACGAATTATTGAATCACAGGTTATAAGTCTTCTGGAGACAAATCCTTCTTTGAAAATATCCATTATTACAGGAGACTGCGAAAATACCTTATACTTTGAAAATCTTGGTGCTAATGTTATTTTAAATAAAAATCTCGGTTATTTAATCGCACCTGAAAAAGATCATCAGAACATTTATGATCAAATCAAAGAGTTTCTTGAGAATATTCTCAATAAGGATGATATTATACATTTTCATAACCTTAATTTAGGAAAGAATCCTTTACTTACATATGCTATCTACGAATATATTGAGAAAGGTTTTAAAGTATTAAATCATGCCCACGATTTTGCCGAAGATCGCCAGGCAAATATAGAAGTACTAAAACTGGTAGTTGAAAAAAAATTTGGATACAAGCTCAACGCCTTTTTATATAGGAACAGAAATAATTATTTATATGCAACATTAAATTCTTATGATAAGAAAAGACTTATAGATTATGGAATAAAACCCGATCGAATAACATTACTGCCCAATCCTGTCAGATTCAATGAGAATGAGCTGGATAAACCAAAAAAGAAAATTCAGAAACTTATTTTAAACCAGCTTAATTTAGACCCGAATAAAAAAATTGTTACATATCCTGTTCGTGTAATCCGCAGAAAGAATATCGGTGAATTTATTCTGCTTGCAGTTCTGTTAAAAGATGTCGCTAACTGGGTTGTTACTCTTCCCCCGCAGAATCCTGTAGAAATTATACCCTATGAAAGCTGGAAGAAGTTTTGTTCAAAAAATAAAATCTCCGTAACCTTCGAGGCTGGAACCAAAGTCAATTTCGAAGAACTTATAACGGTTAGTGATGTCTGCATTACAACAAGCTACCAGGAAGGATTTGGTATGGTGTATATGGAACCTTGGTTATTAAAAACTCCTGTTGTTGGTAGGAATCTTGAATATATTACAAAAGATTTAAAGCAATCAGGGATAGAATTCCCCATGTTATACAATGCAATAAATGTTGAATTTGAAAATAGTATTCAGGACTTTGCTAATTTAGAACCTGAAGTACAAATGCAAATAATTGAAAATGTATTGTCAGACATTAACTTTAAAAAATCAATTTTAAGGGAAAACAGTTTTATCACAAATCTTTTAAATACCATAGATAAAAAAACAGTCAATAAGAATATATCAATAATCACGAGAGAATACTCCTTAAATAACTATGCGGAACGACTCGAAAGAATATATCAAAAATTTGCTGGATAATATCGGCCCGCTAAAGCCAATACCTACTGGTCTTAAAACCAGGTTCCAGAATAACGGAGAAATAAAAGCCGTTCTTTTCGATATCTATGGCACACTTCTTATTTCTTCATCGGGTGATATCGATCAGGCAGAAATTACGATGACAAATCTAAAGCAGGCTCTTGAAGCATCGCGTATTAGCATAATAAATAATACCGATACAACTCTCGATCATATATTAAAAGATTTTGAATACACCATTCGTGTATGCCACGAGGCTGCAAAACAAAATAAAGTCCCTTATCCCGAAATTGATGTTTTAAGCATCTGGAAAATTGTTCTTATTCATGCCAGAAGGAAAGGTCTGATAGAATTCAACGATGATGCTGATATAATGCTCATGACATGTGTTTTTGAATTTCTTAGTAATAAAGTATATCCTATGCCAAACATGCGTGAGACAATTAAGTTTCTGCACAATAAAAGTATGCCCCTTGGCATTATTTCAAATGCACAGTTTTACACTCCTGTGCTAATGAACTATTTTCTGAATGACAATCTTACTCTAAAAGAAAAGATAAAAGGATTCGATAAGGAGCTAACGGTTCTTTCATACAAATTTGGAAAAGGAAAACCAGACTTATCATTATTTAACGACGTAGTGACATCACTTAAATGGAAATATGGAATTATACCGTCAGAAACACTGTTCGTTGGTAACGATATGCTGAAAGATATCTATACAAGTAAACAGGTTGGATTTCAAACAGTTCTTTTTGCCGGTGATAAAAGATCACTTCGCCTGCGTAAAGATGAGAAACTAACCGCCAAACTGGAACCGGATTATATTATTAATGATTTGGCTCAACTGAAAGAAATAGTGTAAATTAATGTACAAAAACTACTTTTCAAGTATTTGTTATTTACCAAAATAAAATATTGAATGAACATTTCACATCTTAATATTGGTATTATGCATTCCCTGATCGGCAAGAACGATGGTGTATCTATAGTTATTGATCAAACCGTACATGCAATGGTCAATGATATGGGTATTGAACTTGGGAATATTTTCTTTCTGGCTGCCCATACATCGCCACGCTTCAATGCAGAAACCAATGATATTTTCTGGCATAAGAACGATCTGCATAAAGAAATTATCCGGAATTTCAGTAATGTTATGCCAGCTGAATTCGACAGGCTTATCCATGAAAAAGCAGTATATGCAAAAGATATCATAACCAACTTCGTTAAAAAGCACAGTATTGACCTGCTCATAGCCCACAACACATCTCATCCTTTCAATTTTATCACAGCAGTTGGCCTCGGATATTATATTGAAGAACTGCGTGATAAAGGTGTTATTTGGCCGAAAGTAATGGTTTGGTGGCACGATTCATATTTCGAGCGTGAACAATTTAAAGACCCTAATCCTATTATAAAGAAGTATCTCAAATATTTGCCCGGAACTGAAGTTGATGGAATTGCATTTATTAATAAATCACAACCGCAACTGGCAAAAAAGTTATTCAAAACACTCAATTACCCAAAAGTTGAGAAATTTTTTGCTAACCGAACAATAGTAGTTCCTAATACAAGCAGTATAGACTGGGACTGGAAAAATAAAGACTGGAATGGTGATGATCTGGTAGCACCCGATCTGGATAATTACAATGAGACTTTCCTTCGGGATATAGGATTGATTTGTGAAATTGAAAATAGAGGATTTGCCTTAGAAGATACTGTGCTTCTTCTTCAGCACACCAGAATAGTTCCCAGAAAGAAAATTGAGGTAGCTCTCGATTTTGCTTTTCGCCTGGAAAAAAGATATAAAAAAGATGGATTGAATAAATGTATCGTCCTTATAATAAGCGGGCATTCCGGAGACGAGCAGGTACAGTATAAAGCCAATCTGAATAAGTTTTATATAAACAAATGTGCAAAAAACCCGAAAGCTAATGTTGTAATGATTTTTGGCGAAAACAGGATTCTCTCGCACCGTGATATCATCGTAGATAAAAAATATTATAATTTTTATGAAGTACCTGCAATCATGGCCTCACTGGGAGGTTTGGGAACTTATTTCAGCGAAGTGGAAGGTTTTGGAAACAATCTGATAGAGATGGTATCGTTCGGACTTCCGGTGGTGATCAATAAATATGATATTTACCGATCTGACATAGAAAGCTTGGGATTTCAATTTCCGGCTATAGAAAATGAAGTTCTTACGGACAAGTTGGTGGAAGAAGGTTACAAACTCCTCACAGATTATAAAATTCGAAATCAAAATACACTTCATAATCTTAAAGTACTTAACCGTAAACTGGATCATAAGATAATTGCTGAAAAACTAAAGCCTCTTATTATGAAAATGTTTACGAGGATATTAAACCTAGAATGATTTATTATATATTAATCTGAATTAAATATCATGGGCGATTTCTACCAAAATGGTCTGGTGACCACCCTGCACAACCTAAGGAAAAGACCTTACGAGGAACTTGAAAAGAAACTTATTTACTTTTCCAAGCGCAGACCTATGAGTCTCGTTCTTCCATGCCTTTATTCAGAATTATCAGGACCTGCTCTTGACCTAATCATTGATGAACTCATAAAAGTACCGTATCTTGAAGAAATAATAATCGGTCTTGATAAAGCTAACAAACAGGAATTTGAACATGCAAAACAATACTTTCGTCGTTTGCCGCAACATCATAGAATTCTTTGGAATGACGGACCAAGAATGAAGGCTCTCGATCAGTTATTAATTGATCAGAACATCGCACCAAAAGAAATGGGTAAAGGAAGAAATGCATGGTATTGTTTTGGATATTTCAATGCATCGGATCGCAGTGAAGCAATTGCTTTGCATGATTGCGATATTGTAACTTACAGTCGGCATATGCTGGCACGACTTTTTTACCCTGTTGTTGATCCTACATTTAACTTCAAATTCTGTAAAGGTTATTATTTCCGAGCCGACGATGAAAAGCTTAACGGACGTGTTGCCAGGCTGTTGGTAACTCCCTTATTAAGAACCCTTAAACGATTTTTTGGTAATGATTATTTCCTGGAATACCTAGACAGCTACCGATATCCGCTTGCAGGTGAATTCTCGATGAGAGCTGACGTTACTAAAACAATACGAATCCCCAGTGACTGGAGTCTTGAGATTGGTATCCTTTCGGAAGTAATCCGAACCAATGCCATCGGACGTATATGCCAGGTTGATATTGCCGACAGATATGACCATAAGCACCAGGAATTATCGGATGACGATCCCAATGCCGGATTATCTAAAATGAGTACAGAGATTGCCAGAGCAATCTTTTCCAAGCTTGCAACAAATGGTGTCGTGTTTTCACGAGGATTAATACGTTCAATCAAAGCATCATATAACAGGGTAGCTCTGGATTTTCTGGATCAGTATCATGCAGATGCGGAATTAAACGGATTATCTCTCGACAGACATAAAGAAGAACATGCAATCGATGTATTCTCCGCTAATGTATACCGTGCCGGAGAAATGTTCCTTGATAACCCGATGCAGGTCCCGACTGTTCCAAGCTGGAAAAGAGTAATTAGCGCAATTCCCGATTTTTATATGAAACTCAGAGAAGCCGTTGAACTTGATAATGCATGATTGATCATCAGAAAGACTCATGACAAGTTTGTGTTTTTTTTAATTCTTTGCTTTAATTAAATGACGTTTATGATGGGTCTGATTTCAATATCAGAAAAAATAAGGAACCGATTACAAAATATCTATACCGGCCATGTTCCTGACAACATTATTGAAGATCTGGCTAAAAATGTTGAAAGGATAAAGTCATTAATTTCTTCAGTGACTGAAAAATGGAATGAAAAAGATATTATCCTTATTACATATGGTGACAGCATCATTCAAAAAGGTAAAAAGCCTTTGTCAGTATTAAAAAATTTCCTGGATAATTATCTGAGTAATACCATTAATTATGTGCATATATTACCTTTTTTTCCATACAGTTCAGATGATGGTTTTTCAGTTATAGATTATTACAGGGTTAATCCACAGTTAGGTAACTGGAATGATATAGACCATATCAGTAAAGATTATAATCTGATGGCTGATTTGGTTATCAACCATATTTCTCAGCATAGTGAATGGTTTCAAAATTATCTGAAAGGTGAAAACCCCGGAGAAGAATATTTTATAGAGGTTGATACGGATACTGATCTGTCGAAAGTAATCAGGCCACGAAGCTTGCCTTTGCTCACCAAAGTGAAAACAAAAAACGGAGAAAAGTATGTGTGGACAACCTTTAGTTCAGATCAGATCGACCTGAACTTCTCAAATCCCCGTCTTTTAAAAGAAATGATCGATGTTTTACTGTTTTACCTTTCAAAAAGAGTTCGTATCATTCGTCTGGATGCTATTGCATTTCTTTGGAAAGAAATAGGAACAAACTGCCTGCATTTACCACAAACGCATGAAATAGTTAAACTGATGCGCGATATCGTTGATTATATAGACCCGGAAATAATACTTATCACAGAAACCAATGTTCCTAATAAAGAGAATCTAAGTTATTTTGGTAATGGCGATGAAGCGAACATGGTATACCAGTTTAGTTTACCTCCTCTTTTACTGCATGCTCTGTACTCTGCAAATTCAAAATATCTTACATCGTGGGCAGAAAGCCTCTCAGAAATACCTGAAGGTTGTACGTTCTTTAATTTTACAGCATCACACGACGGTATTGGTGTAAGGCCGCTAGAAGGAATTTTACCAGCTTCTGAAGTACTAGATCTGGCTGTAGCTATGAAAAATAATGGCGGATTTGTGAGCACAAAAAGAAACAGTGATGGTACTGATAGCCCATACGAACTGAATATTACCTATTTCGACGCATTAAAAAAGACAGTTGACGGAAAAGATAACTTTCATGCTGAACGTTTCATCTGCTCACAGACATTAATGATGTCCTTTAAGGGAATACCCGCTTTTTACATTCATAGCCTCCTGGCTACCGAAAACTATATTGATGGAGTAAAGAAAACAGGTATGTTTCGTACAATAAACCGCAAAAAACTCATAGCAAACGTAATTGCTCAGGAACTGAAAAACAATCCGGTTAAATCCTATGTATTCAGCGAATTAAAAAAAAGAATCAATATTCGAAAATCAATACACGCATTTCATCCCGAAAGCAATCAGCAGGTTATAAACATTGGAGATAAAATGTTTTGTCTAATAAGAGGAAATAAAAATGAGCTTACAGTAATCGCAAACCTTTCATCGAAGGAACAGATAATACCAAAGGACCGCGTCAAAATCTCTGCTAAAGCCATTGAAAGGATTTCAGTCAGAATTATTACCCATCCTTTAAAACTAAAACCTTATCAGGTTATGTGGATCGAACAAGCATAAAAAAAGGTTGACAGAAAGTCAACCTTTATTTTTTCACTTACTAATTTTAAACCGCCATATCTAATAGCGCTCTACTAATTACAAGCCTTTGTTTCTGGGCTTGTGCTTCATTTATTCTGAATTTTAAACGACTATCGATAACAAGGAATTCAATGGTTGCACCTATTTCTGTACTCCCTTCAGTTTCGCTTATTATTAAACAAGGTTTGTTACCAATTTTACTGTTAAATGAAGGGATCTTTGAGCTTTGGTTTGCAGACACAAAAACCAGCTGGCACTCAACTGCTTCATCAACAGATGAAATTTTCTTTACTTCAATGGGTTTTGTACCTACTCTTCTGTTTGTTGTATAAGTTAGTAATTGAGAATGTGTCTCAGAGCTCCCATAAATACCAATTACAAATGTACTTCCTGTTGAACCCTCAGGCCATTTTACGTGACGTAAAAAATTATAAATGAACATAGCCTGTGCACTGGAAATATTCTCAGTCGATCTGACACTCACGCCCATTAATAATATTATTCCAATTAAGAAGACTTTAATTTTCATAATGAAAAGTTTAATGCGTTTTGTTATCGTTTTGTGGTGATCTATATCACCGTTCAACATTTTTTGTGATCATATACGTAACAATTCATAAAAAGTTATGCAAACATGCTTAAATAAAGGGATTTTAGTCATGAAGAAGTCAATTTCGGTTGCGAAATATGATTTACTGATAACACTGATTCGTGCATTCGTCAAAACCTGAATTTTTTCGCATAATTGAAATAAAAACAAAAAAACCCGGATAACATACCCGGGATTTCATATAGAAAGTAAAATATTATCTTAAGAGGATGACATGTCAATGAGAGCTTTGCTCACCATTAGATTTTGTTGTTGTGCCCTGGCAACATCAATTTTAAATTTGAGCTTATTATTTTCAAAGATAAATTCAACAGTTGAACCTAACTGATTAGTACCTGAAACTTCACTTACAATCATGCAGGGTGAGTTCCCAACATGACTTCTTAATTGCTGAATAACATTGACTGACTCAGCCGGTAAAAATAAAACCTGACACTTCTTTGCTTCACTCAGATTTGAAACCTTCTTTACTTCGATTGTTTTTATTCCTACCTTTCTGTTTTGTGTGTATTTGATTAAATGGTCAAGAGTATTTGAATCTCCATATACTCCAATCACAAAATTATCGCCAACACTGGTCCCCGGCCATTCTATATATCGTAAAAAATTGTATATATACATAGCTTCGATAAGGGCCACATCCTGCTCAGCCTTTACATTAAATCCCGCTAATAAAATAATTGCTAACAGTAATCGACACATCTTCATATTTCAAGTTTTAATTCCTACAATCCCTAATCACTAATTCTACGAATTTTAATAACCGGGGTTTGGTGATATTAATCACCCGGATTTTTGCACTGCATAAGTCTTATTTTTTAAATTTGGGAAAACAGTGTCATGAAATTTCTCCTTGCCCCGGATTCATATAAAAACAGTCTTACAGCTCTTGAGGTTGCTGAAGCAATGAAAAAAGGCATTCAGGCAGAGCTATTTGAAGCTGAAATTCAAATGCTCCCGATGGCAGATGGCGGGGAAGGAACAGTAAATGCACTTGTTGATTCAACCGGTGGCAAGTACATCCAGGCAGAAGTTTTCGATCCGTTAATGAGAAAAAGAAAGGCAACTTATGGTTTGCTGGGCGATAATAAAACTGCAGTTATTGAAATGGCAGCTGCTTCAGGTATAGAAATATTAAATGAGGAAGAAAGAAATCCCTGGATAACGACAACTTATGGTACCGGCCAGCTGATGATGGAAGCTGTAAACAAAGGATGTGAAAAGATCATAATCGGTATCGGAGGTAGCGCCACCATCGATGGAGGTGTAGGTATGGCCCGGGCATTGGGAATTAAGTTCTATAATAATTTAAATCAAGAAGTTGGTACCGGAGGAGGTGAACTTTCAAGCATTGAAAAAATCGATATTTCAAAGTTAGATCCCAGAATTGTCCAAGCCGAAATAATTGTTGCATGTGATGTTAATAATCTGCTAACAGGTACAGAAGGGGCATCATTTACATATGGCCCGCAAAAAGGAGCTAACAGGGAAATGGTTGAAAAACTGGATAATAATCTAAAGCATCTTGCCGGTAAAATCAGACAACAGCTAAATATCGATATAGAAAATATTGAAGGCTCAGGAGCCGCCGGTGGACTGGGAGGAGGACTGATGGCATTTACCAAAGCTATCCTTAAACCTGGTTTTGATATTATCAGGCATGAGACACATCTTGATGAATTTATTAAAAAAACCGATATAGTTTTTACAGGGGAAGGAAAGATTGACGATCAGACCCAGTATGGGAAAACACCCATGGGAGTTGCCGGCGTAGCCAAAAAATATAATAAGCCGGTTATCGCGATAGCCGGAACTCTTGGCGAAGGATACCAGTTACTTTACAATTTAGGATTTGACAGTATCGTATCGGTTATTGATAAACCAATGCAGCTTAATGAAGCATTAATAACAGCATCGGAATTGGTTGAAAGGACAACACGTTCTTTAGTAAGAACATTACTTATTCAACGTTAATTTTTATTGAGATATCTGTTTAAAAGTAATCCCTGACGGGTAATCTCTCGAAACGTATATCATGATATTTGCTTTCTGGAAATCCTGTTCTTCAGCTTCGTAAATATTCATGAATTTTTGCGGATTTCTGTCATATAATGGGAACAAACTACTTTGTACCTGTACCATGATTCTGTGTCCCGGAAGAAATGAATGGCAAATATCATTCAATGGTATATTAACCTCTTCTATCTTTTTAGGTAATACAGGCTCCGGATCTTCAAAGCTGTTTCTGTATTTAACCCTGAATATTTCCGTTCTTACAAGCTGCTGATAACCGGCCATATCTACTTCTGCATTATCATAATAATCCATACTTATGCGATCTGGATAAATATCAATTATCTTTACCACAAGGTCGTAGTCAGAACTTGTTGATGCAACAAATAACTTGGCATTAATGTCACCGGTCATCGTTATTGTATCTTCCAGTGTATGGGTTTGATATGATAAAACATCCGCACGGGAAGAAGCAAACCTTTGATCTTCTATCATGTATTCTTTATTATAAAATAAACGCAACGGATGAAATGTTTGTGTATAAGGAACCGGATGATGCGGATCCGAAATATATTCATCATAAATAAAACCTGACTGCTTAGGAAGTGTATCCGACAAACTCCTGTTCTGGTTGAAATAAAGTTGTTTTTCAATAACATTTTCCGGCGGCCATTCACTGAAAGAATTCCATTTATTAGTACCGGTAGAAAACACCATCACTTTTGGCAGGGTATCAAGATTTCCTTTTCGTTTCAAATAATAATTAAAGAATGGCAGTTCTATTTGTTTCTGATAAAAATCCGATGTTTTGCTGCCAAAACCAACGCTGCCAAGGGAATCACCTTCGGTTCTGGCCCATCCTCCGTGAATCCATGGCCCTAAAACCAGTCTGTTTTCTGCACCGCTGCTGTTTTCAATAGCCTGATAAGTCTGTAAACTTCCATATAAATTCTCATGATCGAACAACCCCCCCACCACAAGAACAGCAGGCTTGATATTTTTCAGGTGGGGAAGTATATTTCTTTCCTGCCAGAAATAATCATAATCGGGATGTAATATCAGGCTGTCCCAAAATGGTACATTATCGTTAAAATACTTATCATTAACTTCATTCAGCTTACCAATGTTAAGGAAAAAGTTATAGGCATCACGCGATGAATATTCTTTAACTGGCGGCCATTCTGTAAATACCCCCTGCCTCTTCTGGGCAACTATCTCAAAAAAAAGAAAATTGACTAATAATGAGAATTCCCCATTGTGATGTACATCGTCTCCTATAAACCAATCCGCAATTGCCGCCTGCGGACTTGAACATTTAATCGCCGGATGTGCATTTATGATACCTGAAGATGCATAAAAACCACGATACGATATACCCCACAAGCCAACCTTCCCGTTATTGTTTGTTTTTTTTAAAAGCCATTCGACCGCATCATAAGTGTCGGAACTGTTATCAGTAAAAGTAGAATCGGGTTTTACTGTTATATGAGGTGTCATCTGTCTAAATTCTCCTTCAGACATAAACATTCCCCTTGCATCCTGGTATACAAAAATGTATTTCTCTTTAGCAAAGTACTCAGAAGGGCCAATGCTCTCAGGATAATTTTCTTCACCATATGGTCTTATCCCATAAGGAGTTTTAACCAACATAATAGGATATTTTACGGATGAATCCCTTGGAGAATATATCGCAGTAAAAAGCCTTATACCATCACGCATTGGAATATATACTTCTTTTTTTGTATATAACTTTTTTAAATATTCTGACCCTTGTCCTGCAGCATAAAAAAAAGTAAAATGAAAAAAAAGTATCAGAATTAACGGGAACGTGTAATGACATTTATTCATAAAAAAACTCCTGAAAAATTATTCAGGAGTAAAGGTAATCGAATATTTTACCGGAATTAGTTTCTTCTGCCAAGAAGCATCAACAAAAAATATACTAACATTGCCAACGAAGCAATTGCTGCAACAACATAAGTATATGCTGCCCATTTCAGAGCATCTTTTGCCTGAGAATGGTTACCGTAATTTGTCACTCCGCTGTTACCCAGCCATGCCAGTGCCCTCTGGCTGGCATTTATTTCAACAGGTAGTGTTATCAGAGCAAATAATGTAAATACACCATAACAAGCTACAAAAATAAATAGCGCCAAATCGATTGGCAGAATGTTCCCTGCGAAGAAAGCTCCAAAAAACATTAGTGTAAAAACAAAATTCAGAATTGTGGCACTAACATTTTGAATAGGGACAAGTGCTGTACGAAGCTGAAGCATAGAATAAGCATTAGCGTGCTGAACTGCATGACCACATTCGTGGGCAGCCACTGCTGCAGCAGACACATTCTGACCATAATAAACTTCATGACTCAATGCTACCGTTTTGGTAGCGGGGTTATAATGATCGGATAAATTACCCTTTGTAGGAATAACATTTACATCATAAATACCATTATCGCGCAGCATTTTCTCTGCCACATCCTTTCCGCTTATACCATAGTTAACAGGAATTTTTGAGTATTTCCTGAATTTTGATTTCAACGTATTCCCGACAATCATGCTTACTATAGCAAATACGATAAATATTAATATATACCCTGGTGTTATCATTTTAAGTACGATTTATTATTAAATTCCTGTGCTCACAAATTATACACCATTTTAATTTTTAAACTTTTTAATGTCAGAATGACATACATCGATTAACATGCCTTCGTTTAATGATAATTGCTTTAAATAATTAAATCAAATGGCTAATATTTTTGGTTACAGAAAATGTTGTGTATATTTGCTGCCACCTAAAACTAAACACTTTTACAACATATCGTGGGTTGGCCTTTAACTGCCAAAGGGTAGTTTGAGGTTTAAACCCACTTTATTAAGGTTCTTAAATAATTAAAAATATATTGCGGGGTGGAGCAGCTCCGAAAAACACAAATCCTTGATTTGATAGTTTTTCGAGAGTCCTCGAAACAAAAGCAAAATTGAAAATTTTGATTGTTTCGGGATTGGTAGCCAAAATGTTGGCTCATTTAAAAACAAAAAGTAATTTTATAGCATATTGCGGGGTGGAGCAGTTGGTAGCTCGTTGGGCTCATAACCCAAAGGTCACAGGTTCAAGTCCTGTCCCCGCTACTCAGAAAACCCTCTAAACAGTTAGTTTAGAGGGTTTTGTATTTTAAATGGGTATAAAAATAGGATAAACTGGTGCTCTTTATCCTTATTAACTATCATTTTTTGAGGCGAGATCAATAAATCCAAAATCATGTTTTAGGTTCTCAGTTCTTATCCTGCGCTTAACAACTTCCTTTGAGACTTCAAATACTTTGTAAATTCTACCTGCTAAGCTATCTAATACATACGATTCAATTTCTCTTCCACTAATTTCTTCAGAACTGGCTGCTAATTTATCAGCCAGTTGAGTGCAGAATGCCTCCTCAGCACTAACTAATTCTTTAAGTTTATCAATCGGTACCAATAACCTCCCAGCAAACTCATTAGCCTGTTTCTCAAACCATTCAAGACTATCTTCATCAATGTTTTGCTGAAACTGAATGAACTCCTTAGTTGATGTAAACTGCATTTCTTTATATTGTTCAGCATGCAACACTAAGTGTCCAACTTCATGAGCAAGGGTAAAATTGAGCCTAAATTTGTATCGATCATCAACATAGCTTTTACTGTCCACGGATATCGTGGTTAAATTACTTTGTAAAAAACCCTCAGTATCAATTTGCTCCTTTAATCCAAATATGGGCTGTATATCAAGACCAAGTTTAAACTCAATGATATCATTAATTGGAACTGGAATTAGGTCAACTGGGTCAACATGTTTTCCCCTAAATTCTTCTACTATCTGCCTTATTCTTTGCCATGTTAATCTTACCGGTTTAATCTCTTTCATCCGATTGTTTTATTAGTTTTATTAGCTCCTTGAGCTCTTCTTCAGTGGGCTTCTCCCCCCTGGCTGTTCTGAAAAAGAGAGGTAATTTCTCAAGTACATTAGAATCTTCAGCTAACTCTGTAGGAATAAAATCAATCATGGCATAATCAAATAACTGATTATACTCTGAACTATTTATTGTTAAGTTCAGCGCTTTTGCAATAGTCTCAAGGACTTCTTTGCTTTTTGGAGGAGCGTTTATACCACGTTCAACTTTACTCCAATTGCTCGGGTCAAGTCCTGATCTTTTGCAGAACTCCCTTAGAGTAATTTGATTTTTTATTCTCAATTCTTTTATGTATTCACCAAATTTCTTCATAGTACAAGGCTGTGTTTTTCATACGATTAGTTTGTGGTACGAATTTACCACATTTTATTGTAATTAACAAATTATCAACCGTTAATAGTTGTTAAATACCCTGGATGATTTTGAAATAAATGATACTATGGCAGTAAATAAAACACTGTCAAGAATTGCTACTTGAATAAAGAGAAAATTTTTTAAGCCATTTATTTTTTGGCTTTATTTGTTTTTGACTTGCCGCTTGCTTTGATTTTTGATATTTCTCGGTTTGTTCCCTTCGAAATTTTGCACCTAATGTTAATGGGTAATCAACTTTCCAATCACCATTGGTGTCAAACATAAAAGTAACATCTAATAATCTACCTCTAAGTTTATTGTATATCTTGATAGAATTAAATACTCCCCTTCTTTAGACAACATTTCTTCAAATATAAGTTAGATTCCTCTTTCCGCCCAATTGGGCGGAAAGAGGAATCTA
>JAFGIP010000002.1 GCA_016929525.1 Bacteroidales bacterium | reverse complement strand
TGCCACTTCTATTTATTTTCTGCCGTATAAACATCCAGTAAATATAGGCTAAGACACCCATATTTACAATAAAAAATCACTCTATTCTCTATAAATCAATTAGTTGACTTTTTAGGGACCGAAAAACCGCACAAAACAGGAGACAGTTCTGCAAATGAAGCCTACCGGTGGTATCTGTCTTATGAGTATAAATGGATTTTCAGGTCTGCATCTCATAAGAATTATTGTTTTTCAGTCCGTTGCGTGAAAGATTGAAATTTCTTTACTAACCAATTATAAATGGGTGGAGTAGAAATACTGCCACCCATTTTTTTGTCAGAGTTTTGGATACAGCAGTATGATTTATGAACTATTTTTCATATACAAGCAAAAACAGGTGATTAATGATCAAAATTTTTTGACAAACATTTTGATGTCATTGACTAAAATTTTAATAAATATTCAGAAAAATACTAATTTAACAACATATAAAACTGGTTATCTGAGGAACTCAATTTACCCGTTAAAAACATCCCGGCCTTTTTTATAGTATCTTGATTTGATGTAATTGATTATCTATATAATTCTACTGAGTTATGTTATGGGTAAAAGCTCATCTGGTAACTGAGTATTCCTTTTAATTAAGAATTTACATGGGTGAAATAATTGATTCGTTTCCTGATATCAAAAACTAAAAAAACATGAAAGCCTTCTTATCCTCAGTTGCTTTGATCCTGATTTGTGGGAATATTATCGCCCAGGATATCCAAAGCGTAACAGTTTATTATACAGCATACGGGGTTAGCAAATCTGAAAGTTTATCTGCAGGTACAACAAGATCAATCAGCAGGGACCAGGGGACGCCGATTAATATCAGGATTTATAAATCAACCTCTGCACCCTCATCTTCGACTTTTACTGTTGCTTGCTTTCCTTCCGGTGTAGCTTATGAAAGGACAACAACAAATACCTCTGAATATTTTACCAATGTAGGTGACGCTCTTACGAATGATATATGGTGCTCGGTAAATATCGTATTGGGTACAGTACGAATACAGCCTGTAAACATACCAACTTCTTATCCTGATCTTTCTCCAATCAACAGGTCTGTAGATGGATATTTCTCACCTTCAGGGAGGGTATTTTATGTTGATCAGACAGTCGATCTTGAATGTGATATCTGGAACAATGGTTCAGCCAGTTCAGGTAGTAACAGAGTAGGTTTCTACATTGGGACTACTGCTTCTGATTATTCTGATTTCATAGATTATAATTCTACTGGAACGTTACCCGTGGGCTATTCAGAACATGAAACTGATAATTATACTTTCAGCAGCAGTGATTTAGGGACCAGATATATTAATTTCTGGGCAGATTACCAGGATGTTATTGAAGAAGGCACAGCTGAGGGTAATAATAAGCAATCCTGGGGTCCCTTTACCGTCGCTCCGGCTCCTCTTGGTATAAATGTAAGTCAACCTTCTGCAGATATTACGGTTGTGCAGGGCCAGCTGGTGAATATTGCATGGACAGGAAGCGGAACCGAAGCAATTATGGTAAGTTTAAGACGCGACAATGATAATATATGGGAAAATGGAACAGGAGAAACCTGGATAGCACTTTCACAGCCAATTTCGGGCTCTTTTTCCTGGAACACTGCCGATGTGCCACCAGGAACTTATTACATCGCGGGAGCCATATTCAATTCATCAACTTCTTCATACGATTATGCAGCTGGCAGAGTAACTGTTAGTCCGCTTTGTACAATAACAGGTAAGGCTGTCTCGGATCTTAACGTTTACGACAGAATAGGTGGTGCTACGGTGACGATCGATGGAAATTCCCAGTTGCAGGCCATAACCGATAGTTATGGGAATTATACGATAAATAATGTTCCCGCAGGTTCTCATAATTTCACTATCAGCCATGATGCATACTGGTGGGAAGGCAATAATTCAACTTCATATACCAGGACTGTAAATGTAACCGGTGATCAGGAAGTTAATTTTTCAGGTCACTGTATTGCATATCCTGAAGTGACGTATGATATACCTTCAACATTTACTCCGGGGACTCCATTCGATATTACCGTGACATTAAAGAATACCAACTACGCCATTTCAGGGGTTAAGGCATATCTTGATGTTTCTTTTCCTGATTTTACATCATCAACCTCTGCAGTAACTGTTATAGATCAGTCAGGTTTTGATGCCAATCCCCAACTTTATCAACCCGGCACAAGTATCTGCAGGGTGAATACAACTACAGGAGAGATGGATTGTAATTTCCCGGCTGAATGGCTTCTGGTTAGTGCTACAAGAAGTTCCACGATTCACTTTAATTCAGAATGGACATATACACTCAGAATCACTCCACCAGAGATTGCCAGTTTCAGGATACATATTAAGGGGAGCATAGGAGATCAGAGATGGCCGGCGAGTGGTGTCGCTGGCCAACAAGGCTATTACGAAGAACTTTGGACTTTAGTTAAAAACCAAGTGGTTACTAATCCAATAATTTCTCTTTTTGGAGATCCTGTTGGCTCGGAAAACATAACCTTTTTCGGACAAACATATAAATTATTTTATTTTCAATATGATGGTGAGATTACATTCCCATTACCATTTTATAACACCGAAGATACTGAACCATTGGTAGCAAATTTAATTAATGACGAAGATCTGGCTTCTCTAATCTATAACTATCATTCATTTACTAATAACTTTGGTTATATAGAGTATCCTTATGTAAATGAACTGGAACAAATTTATGATTACTATCATTTTAATGACTGGTTTGTGTATTTACCAGGTAGCCTTATTTTAGCTGCCTCGCCACTTAACAAAAGAGCGATTGATAGACAGAGGATTGGAGCCATCTCTTACGGGATTGCCGAAGGGATAGGGAAGAGTTATATCTTAGGTCCCCAGAATATATTTTTAGACGGTTTAATACCAGTTATAGAGCAATTTTCGCTTGACGGAATCTCGGAGGATGAAATTAAAGCATTGTTGCTTGCAGAGAGCGCATATGGAGGTGATTTACCCTTGCTTCAGGGTCTTCTTGTTTTATCTGATATTAGTAGCAATACGATTGAAACTATAGCAAATTCGATCAATTATGTTGATTATCTGAAAGGTTTATCTGATTTGGAACCTATTTTGACCAATGCAGAAACTTTTATCAAAGCTGGGAATATTAGTGCATGGCATACTCAGATGGGTTTATTTCAAGATGGAGTGGTTAACTCATTTAACGGGCTGGCATTTAATCTAGCTCTTGATTATGCAAAAGGTTTAATTGGTTTACCTGATCTACAGGAGGAAGTAAAAGTATACAGTTGGTTACATGACGCACACTATGAGGCAATTGCCGCGATAGCAAAAGATTTGCTCGAAATTGCCAGCGAGATTGACTTAATATCAAACGGGAGCCAATATAAGCCTAGAGAATTAGGTCAACTCTATTATGAATTCACAACCAAGTATTCGTATGTAATGAGAAGTTTGTTATGCGAATTAGCTGTAGTGCAATTGTCCCGTATAAGTTACATTAGAGGCAATTTCCCTTCATTACTGACATGGTGGCTAGTTGGGACAAATGTATCAGTAATTGATGAACAAATTGAATTTGTAAATGACAACCGAGAGGCATATGAACAATCCGAAAGTGATTATGCTGATTATGTTTCAGAGTTTTTGGTTTTCTTCCAAAGTTATGAAGCCCTTTTATCCAGGTTGAAAGAAGAAGAAACTAACAGCCTCCTAAAAGTTATCGGTAACATAGAAGACCAGGAAGTGGGATTGGGCACTTCAGAACTAATAAGTTTAAATTTTGAAAATAATTATAGTACCGGATTAATAATTAATAGTATAAGTTTTAGCTCAGAATATGATGAGATTAGTTTGAATTATTCATCGGATCCAATATTATTATCTGCAAACAATAATATTGTATACAATTTTAATGTACTGGTAGAAGAGAATTGGTTTACAAATCATATGGACGACAATTTTATCAATAAGGATAATATATTTTATAAGGTACCAATTGCATTAAATATCGCCTGGGAAGTTAATAATAAGCAATACACTAATAAATTCATAATTAATGTTACAATTACTTCTGAAGGTCGTATTACCCAGATGTATCCGGATAAGGGAATTGTCAGGCCCGGTGAAATTATAACAATATCCGTTGATTTCGAAGGATTACCAGCTTCTAACTATGGGTTAGCTCATAATTTGATGAAACCTGATGGCAGTATAGGTACTATAGAGATTGCCCTTAATCCTGTTAATAATAAATTCTCATTTACTGAACAAATACCCACAGGACCATATGGAGCATGGGGAATGAGGGCATTCATTTCAGAAATTGGTGGAAATATTATGGTACCTTATTGCTATGTCCGAAATTCATTGTTTGTTGTACCTGCAATTGAAGGAGATATTTCTACTCTAAACTATGGAAATATCTACTTGATATACCCTGAAGCAGATGTTGAAGTTGCATTGGATGCCAAAGCATTATTAAATATTACGGATGACCGATTTATTAAGGTTGAAGACTTCTCAACGAATGATTTATTATCTTTTGCGAATAACAATGATGTATTATTGATAGGCGGGCATATAGCGAATCCTTTGACAGCATTGTTAACGACTACTGATCTGACAAAGGAGGGAGATGCAGTAATCAGATTGTTTAATAATGCATTCAATCAAAATAATGCTATTGTAATTGCAGGGTGGAACATCAGAGATACGCAAACGGCAATGATGGGCTTTTTGGATGAATATAATGATGTCCTAAATGACAATACACCCCCTTCAGTTAATAATTATGAAGTTATAGAGTTACAACCTTCAGGAAATCTCTTACTAACCTATGAATATGTTGATCCTGATGGAGATCCCGAATCAGGTACATTAATCAAATGGTTTAAGAATGATATTCATCAATCAGCTCTTGACGGACAAATGACAGTTTCATCAGATCTTACCGAAGTTGGAGACACATGGTATGTTACTGTTTGCCCTTCAGATGGACTATTGTTCGGTGATGAGGTTGCCTCAAATACAGTTACAATTGACAGTCAGCCAGCAGTATCTCTGGTGGCTTTCTACCCCTTTAATGAAAATGCGGAAGATAACTCGGTTTATGACAACGATGGCACAATTTACGGCGCCGTCATGACATCCGATCGGTTTGGAAATTCGAATTCAGCTCTTTATTTTGATGGCGTAGATGACTACGTCGATTGCGGTAATGATAATTCCATAAATCCATCAGAAGCGATTACAATAGCTTGTTGGATCAATTCTAGTGATCTCTCTCTTGGCAGACTTGTAAGTAAATGGGGTTTGGATTCAGGATATGATCTTGATCTGTATAATAATGATGTGCGATTTGCAATGAATCAAATAAATGTTGTTAATTATAATATATCAGAATTCATTAACACATGGTTATTTATTGCTGTAGTTTGGGATGGAACTAATGTTAATTTCTATATAAATGGTGAATTAGTTTCTACCGGTTTACAGACTTCATCTATTACGGCTTCCCCCAATAACCTCTTTATTGGAGAAATGCCAAATTTCGCAGATAGTTATTTTAATGGAGTTATTGATGATATCAGAATATATGACGGCGCATTAAGCCAGTCTGATATATTGGATTTTTATAATGAGGGGGGGTGGCCTGATGCTATTGTACCGAAAGTTATTACAAAGCTCTCAGAAAGAACTATAAATGCTGCAGTCGGCGGTGGTGAGATTACCAACAGTGGTAGTATGCCGGTCACTGCCAGGGGTGTTTGTTGGAGTACAAACCCTTATCCGACAGTTGATCTTACAACAAAGACAACTGATGGATCTGGAATCGGCACTTTTGTAAGCAATATAACAGGGTTATTACCAGGAACTACTTATTACATAAGGGCATATGCTACTAACAGTATTGGTACCGGGTATGGAGAAGAATTTATGTTCACGACCTATATGTCTGATGCTGTTTCTGATATTGACGGGAACTTATATAACAAAGTAACAATAGGTTCACAGACCTGGTTAGCAGAAAACCTGAAGACAACCAGACTTAATGACGGAAGTAATTTACAGTTGGAATCGGACAATGATGATTGGTATATTCTTAATTCTCCAGGATATTGCTGGTATAATAATGATATAGGGAACAAAGAGATATATGGAGGTTTATATAACTGGAATGCTGTAAATACAGGAAAATTATGTCCGGTTGGCTGGCATGTACCATCAAATAGTGAATGGAACGTTTTAGAAAACTCAATTGGTGGAATATCTGTAGCAGGGATGAAACTTAAAGAATCAGGAACAAGCCACTGGCCTTCACCAAATAATGGTACTGATGAGTACGGTTTTACTGCACTACCAGGAGGATATCGTCATGGCACCTTAAGCTTTTCAGCTATAAATGAGGCTGGTGTATGGTCAACTTCTTCATTGGTGACAACCGGAGGCAGGACAGTCCCATGGTATGTTGTAATATATGATCATGCGGATTATACGGAGCATGGATCCACATCAGTTACAGACGGCACAAAAGATGGTTATTCCATACGATGTGTAAAGGATGAAACACAATCTGAAACTATTGGCAATACCGAAATTTACAGTTCGGTGTCAACACAGAATTACCGTAGAGCCATACCTGTAACATTTACAGAAGCAGGTACTATCCAGAGTCTTTCGATCTATCATAACGGAGGTACAGGA
>JAFGIP010000029.1 GCA_016929525.1 Bacteroidales bacterium | reverse complement strand
GTCGGGGTAGCAGGATTCGAACCTGCGATCTCCTGCTCCCAAAGCAGGCGCGATAACCGGGCTTCGCTATACCCCGAAAATATTTTTATTTATAAAGAACCTGCGATCTTTCCGATGATCCAGCCGGAACGCGATAATCCCGAAAAATAAAATATTTTCAATTTTTGTCATTTTTCGTGGATCCTCGGATTTTCAGCAAAGCAAAGCTTTGGAAAATTCGGGACCGGGCTTCGTGCCGAAAAACAACAAACCTATTATTTGTTTAGTTTTTCGTGCATCCCTGCCTACCGGTTTAACTGCCTTTAAAGGCATTCAGGCAGGCTCGAAATAGTTATAGAAGCTTCGCTTCTTATTATTTCGTGACTATACCCCGCAAAAAAAACCGCCCTCTTTTCGAAGGCGGCACAAAGGTATTAAAATCTGTATATTTTGCAAAAAAGACAACAAGAAATAAAAACGGTTTTTAAATCAGCTTTTTACGCCTTTTTTCCAACGCTTTTTCCCTGCGTTTCTGAGGCTTCGATTGATAATGAAGATAAGAAGGACATTCCCAGCCCTTTACCATTCTGATTTTTGTCTTCAGTTTTTTCTTCCTGCCATTATTGTCCAGATACCTGTTACTGGTTTTCTGGGGATGACGATAGTTGACCTTTATTACGTTATCTTCGACAATAGGACTGCCGGTCTGTGCAGTTACCATAGCCGAGAAAACGAATCCAAATATAATTGCCGACACAATCGTGAGAGTAACTTTCCTCTTCATAATTTTTCTTTTAATGGTTCCTTTACCTTTTTACACCTTTGTTTTAAATTCTGTTACCTGTTGACCGGTGATATTTATTGCCTTTTATTAATGATCTTTGATATATGTCATTTTCATTCATCGGATTTGTAATATAATTTGTAGTTTTAAAATCGAACACAAAATGACAAATATATGAAAAACAGGACTTCCTTTCCTACGGTATTTTGGGTTGCAAACTCTGTTGAAATACTGGAACGATTTGCCTATTACGGGATATTTATGACTTTCTACGCTTTCATGGATGATAAAGGATTCAGCAGAGAGGACCTTGGAACTGTTCAGAGTATTTTCTTGTTTGTCTCGTATTTTGTTCCTGTTTTTGCCGGCACCTTTGCCGACCGGTTCGGTTTTAAAAAAGTGCTCATTGTATCATATCTTGCATATATCCCCTCCATATTACTCTTGACACAGGTTGAAACACTTGGCGGAATACAATTCACGATGCTAAGCATTGGTTTTGCCGCAGGAATTTTCAAACCTCTGATTTCAGGTACAGTCAGACTTACAACAGACAGTACAAATAAAACCCTTGGATTTGGCATTTTCTACATGATGGTAAATGTAGGCGCATCATTTGGTCCGATAGCTGCTGCCAAATTAAGGGCAATTTCCTGGAACCATGCCTTTATTTTGGCAGCGTCAGCAATTACACTTATGCTCATAATTACTCTCTTATTCTATAAAGAACCTGAAAAAGATACCATTAAAGTTAATGTAGGTAAGAAATTACTTGAGATATTTTCAACAGTAACTGATATTAAGTTTGCCGTATTTCTTATTCTGCTAGGTGTTTTCTTTTGGCTGCCATTCTGGGCTTTCTTCAATATCTGCCCGGCCTATGTCGACAAACATATCGATACAATCAGTTTATACAACGGAATAGAAAAGATATTTGGCAGCTGGTTCGCACAACTTCTAAGCCGACAGGAAAATGATATCTGGAGGATTAATGGCGAAGCCATTGCTCATACAGGATGGATAATACTTTTACTCCAGGTAGTAATCTCCAGAACTTTTGAAAAAAGAGCTGCTATTCCTTCATTCCTTTTCGGTTTGCTGGTAGCTGCTATCGGTTTTGGTATTATCGGAATATCGTTACATACAGTTCCTGTTATAGTAATAATTGGTATAGTTGTATTCGCAGTAGGTGAAATGATAACTTCTCCCAGAATTCAGGAATATATTACATGGATCGCTCCCAAAGAAAAAGCCGGATTATACATGGGTTCAAACTTCCTGGCAACCTGTATTGGCGCACTTCTTAGCGGCATTACATACACAAAATGGTTTGGTCTGTTTGAAGAGAACGGCAAGCCTGAAATGATCTGGTATATACTGGGAGCTCACACTGTCCTGGGAATTGCAGCCATATTCATTTTTACAAAAACCGCAGGCGAGTTCAAAGAAATGAGCAGCTGATATTATCTTTTCGATACGGCATGAACTATTAGTCTAATAAAACTAAACTGCTTCATTTATCTTTAATTCATTTTGTTCATTAAACTCCTGAATGATTTTATTGGTATCGAGCATCAGGGCTACCTCACCACTACCCAATATGCTGGCACCTGAAATAATCTCCTGTCTCTTATATGCATCACCAAGTGATTTAAGCACCGCCTGATAATTGCCAACAATCTCATCAACAACCAGGGCAACCACATCTTCTTTATACCTTACCAGAACCACCTGCTGATTTTCCGGCCTGTCTTCATCGATAGAAAATTCATCGCGTAAATCAACAAAAGGTATGTATTCTTCATTTAAAATGACATGCCGGTTAACTGATTTCAGGATTGTTTCAGACTTAATTTTATCGCACTTTTCAACAACCGACAACGGTATGATATAATGATCTTTTAAAATTGTTACCAGCAATGAATCAATAATTGAGATGGTTAGCGGTAATTTAATGGTAACTGTAGTACCCTTGCCTTCCTTAGTTTTAATTTCAAGTTCCCCGCGTATTTCAGAGATCTTATGATTTACAACGTCCATTCCCACTCCCCGGCCCGAAACTTCTGAGATATTTTCTGCCGTTGAAAAACCGGGAGATACGATCATATGTAACAGGTCTTCGCGACTTACCGATTCTTTATCATCGATCATCCCGCGTTCAAGTGCCGTTGATTTAACCTTGTTAAGATTGATGCCCGATCCATCATCTGAAATTTCAATAACTACATACGCTCCTGAAGGGTATGCTTTCAGCACAATGGTTCCGGTCTCGGGTTTTCCTTTCTTCTTCCTTTCTTCCGGACTTTCAATTCCGTGATCAATGCTGTTACGCAATATATGCATGATAGGATCAATGATCTTTTCAATGATGGTTTTATCCAACTCGGTTTCTTTCCCTTCTACAATAAAATCGACTTTCTTATTAAACCTGTTCGACACATCTCTGACAAGCCTCTGAAAACGAAGCACCGATTTATCCAAAGGTATCAGAGATATACTGAAAACCAAATCACGCAGGTCGCGGGATATGTTTTCAATGCTTTCTGCTACTTCTGTTAGTTTCTGGTTTTCAAATTCATCCGACAGCAAAGCAAGCTCTGCCTGTTTTGTTAACAGCTCGCTTATCAGGTTCATCATCGAATCAATTTTTTGCGATGCCACCCTGACACTGGAAATAGCTTCCTTACCAACTGTGGTCATAGATTTACTGTTGCCATTTCTATTGTCTTGCTTTTTATTTCTGATATACTTTTTCACTTCTATATCATCGAGAAAATTACCTGCTGTAGCTAAACTCCGGAAATATTTAAAGAACTCCTCATTTTTTATAAGATCTGAATTATCAAGTACCTTTATTTTCGGTTTACTTTCGTCGGCCAGAAACATAAAATGCTCTTCTAATTCCGTCTTACTGCTTTTTGTGCAAACCAAAATATGCCAGGTACAAACACACTGATCCGGACTGAATGTCTTCTTATCCAACTCCTGGCCAAATACCGTGAATGGTCTGCAATCGCCAAGATCGTGAAGATCGTAAACAATATAAAGAGGACTTGTACCATCGTTGAAAACATCCTTTGACGGTTTGAAGAATATATAGTAGGTTTTCAGTTTTTCCGTTTCATTTACATATTCTTCAGATTTTATATCGTCTTTTTTGGTCTTTTTACTGGCAGAAGAATCACCACCCAGAATTGCAGATATATTATCCAGTATTGTTTCCTGCTGTGTTCTGTTTCCCGGATCGTTAAGCTGCATGTCGTCTATCAGGTTCCTGAAATGATCAATACACAACAATGTAATCTCAAGAACCGATCTTGTGAGTTTTTCTTTTTTTGATCTGATATTATCGTATACATTCTCAAGTTGATGTGTTATTTCGCCAAGATGTTCATAACCAAACATATTACTATTGCCCTTAAGCGTATGCATTATTCTAAAAATATCGTCAATCATTTGCTCATCCTTAGGATCGCTTTCAAGCTGTAACATTTTTTCTTCCAGCTGATTTATCACGTCAAATGCTTCTTCTGAAAAAATATCCTGAAAACATTTATTTTCTGCTTCGGCATCTTCGTCAGATTCTCTTCCTCCTGACACCATTAAGCTTTCAATATTTACAACAGCATGATCATATTTCAACCTCAGTTTTGGTTCTTTTAATAACGGATCTGCTGCAATCTTTGGGATCAGATTTTCAATCTCTGCTGAAATATCGATCAACTCATCGTTTGCTTCAATTTCACTATTACTGACAATCAACAATAAACTTCCGAATTTTGAGGTAAGTTTTTCAACAGAATTCATTCCATATATTATGGCCAAATCGCCTAACTGACTAAGAGCTTCATGAATAGCAACTATGTTTCCCTTCTGATCTGGATTTTTTTCAAATTCATGAACTGATTTTTTCAGATTCAGCATTATTGACTGGGCTTCAGCAAGGTACTTTCCCGAATCTGTCATTTTAACCAACGTATTTCTTTAAAATAATTCCTTATAAAAAATCTTATACCTTCCTGTTAACTGCAATTGAATAACCTTACTTATAAAAGATTATTCCAGCTATTAAGTCAGACGTTCAATTATTGAATAGAATTGTTTTATTTCAAATGGTTTTTGCAGATAGCATGCAATGTTAAGATCAGCAATATGTTCTTCTACCCTTTCCTTTCTGATCCCGCTAAGCATTATCACCGGTGTATAAGTATACCGCGTCATCTCTCTTATTTTTTTAACTAATCCTGCTCCATTCATATCAGGCATGTCATAGTCCGTAATCAATAAATCAACCTGAGTTCCATCGAAATACTTAAGTGCTTCTTCACCATTCGATGCCTCCAGAACCTGATAACCTCTTTTTTGGAGTGATTCTCTGATAATACTTCGTACCCCTGTAAAATCATCTACAATTACAATCTTTTTTAATTTCATTTTATGTGAGATTTAGCTGCTAATTGATCAAATCCGCATTTTTTAAGCACAGAAACCTGCTCTTCATTCATTTTCAAATCAAATACGATTTCCTTACCTGATAATTCCGACTGTTTAATAAAATATTGAATTAACTGAATTCCGGCCAGGTCGATAGATTCAATAGTATCAGAAACAATACTTATGGAATCCGCATTTGAAATCCCTTCATCGAATTTCTGTTTTAATTCTGAAACCTGATCAATTTTCAATGCCTTTTTTAACTTTATGGATAATTTCTTTTTCTTTACCATTACCAATAAAATAGTGTCTTCAGATAATTTAAAGTCATTTAATTTCAGCGACATTTAAGTTATAAAAACAATTCTTATATTGAAATGCAAAGAATGTTGATATATATCACCTTAAATTACAAAAAACAATCTTTATAAAAGAGATTTTTAATGCATGAATAATAAAATAATTAACATCGGTATACTGACAGTCTCTGACCGTGCCAGCCAGGGAATTTATGAAGATATCTCCGGTAAGGAGATTCTTAAAGTCCTTGACGAATACCTGACAAGTAAATGGAATGCCGTTACTGCAATTATTCCAGATAGTTATGAAGATATCAAGTTTAAATTAATGCAGATGACCGATAAAGAAGATTGCTGCCTAGTATTTACTACAGGCGGTACGGGTCCCGCAGCACGTGATATAACCCCTGAAGCTACTGAAGTTGTTTGCGGAAGAATGCTTCCCGGTTTTGGTGAGCTCATGCGTTATGAAAGCCTTAAATATGTACCGACAGCCATACTGAGCAGGCAAACAGCCGGTATACGCAATCAATCGCTTATTGTCAATTTGCCCGGTAAACCTAAATCGATAAGGGAATGCATGCAGGCTGTATTTCCTGCAATTCCGTATTGTATCGATCTGATTGGCGGCCCCTACCTTGAATGTAACACAGATAACATCTCTGTTTTCAGACCTAAATAACAAAACGGCAGGATATTTATTCTGATAGTTGGATTTTCTTTGACCATACTGACATAGGGTTGTCATAACAACCCTATAACTTTGATCATAAAAGAAAATTAAGTTTAACTATTAATTCAATTCAAAATGAAAACCAAATCTCTGTTTAAAAATTTACTTCCCGGCATTTGTTTAAGTACAATCTCTTTGTTTAATCTGTTAAATGCTCAGGAGGTTATTATGACGGATATTGAAATTATTAATGTAAAGGCAACAAAGGCCTTATATCTGAAAGCCGATGTACCAATTCAGTCGATCGGGGGAAAAATGGGTGAAATGTATGGGAAACTCTATGGTTATCTTGGTCAGAATAAAATTGAACCTGCAGGATATCCCATGGCTGTCTACTATTCATTCGATCCGAATGGAAATACTTTGTTTGAAGCCCTGGTTCCAATATCTGACACAATTACGCCTGCCGACGAAATTGGTTATAAGGAGTACCCTGCCATGAAAGTAGTTTCTGCTAAGTATACCGGTTCGTATGACAACATGGCTATAGTTTATTCTAAAATTCAAAAGTATATCAAAGAGAATAAACTTGAAACAACGGGTGTCAGCTGGGAGGTATATCTTACCGACCCGGAAGAAATTGATGATCCTGAGAAAAATGAGACAGTTATTTATTTTCCAATCAAATAACATTTATTAAAGTGAGTAATATAAGTAAATGATATTCTGCTGAGGCTGTATCAAAAGTGTTTTCTACGCCACAATTAATATCTTTTGATACAGCCTCTTCATAACTTAAACTTCAAAGATTTTCTTGTCAATATCTTATTGAATTCTTTAAACTTCATACTGTTTCAGATTTTTCCTATTTGATTATTTTTGACTGCATGAATAAGTCGATTGCGCTATTGATTTTCATGTGGTCCTGCACTTTCAATGCATGTGAGATCTTTGCACGCGATGCGGATTCCTTATTCACATTTAATGAAAAAAGAAACTGGCAGTTATCGCTGACTTCGCACTTTGGGAAAATAGTCAAAAATTATGGCAATATGCCCGACCGCACAGCTTCTTTTATTCATGAATTCCATTTTGGTATTGTTACAAATGGCAGCAAACAATGGCATCATCTGTATAATTTTCCTGAAGTAGGAGCTTCCTTCCTTTACAGCGATTTTGGCAATGACAATGTTCTGGGACAAAACTTTGCCATCATACCAAACATCACATTTAGCCCGTCAAGTTATAAACCTTTTAATGTTAAGGTAACACTGGGCATGGGACTGGCATATTTTACCAGACCTTTCGACGAAGAAACCAATACCGAAAACAGGCTTGTTGGTTCAGCAGTTGCCAACATGTCGATGGCTTCATTTTATATTCATCGTTATCTGAATAAGCATTTCGACATGTTAATGGGATTAACAGCTTTTCACTGTTCAAACGGTCATTACAAGGTACCTAATTACGGACTCAATTTCCCTGCTGTTCATCTTGGAATAAAGTACAGACCGAATGGTGATTATAAAATTGCTGAACGAAATAATATTTACGAAAGAAGAGGACCTTTGAAATTTAATTTCAGAGTGGGGATGGGCGTACATGAATTTGCAGGGACCAATGGTCCTGTTGGTACATCTAAATGGGGTATCTATACCTCCAGCTTATATGTGTCGAAACGTTTCGGACCGGTAAGTAATATTCACTGCGGTTTCGCTGTGAAATATTACAATGATTTTTATAATAAAATTATTAAAGACAGCATTTACACAGAGAATCAACATCTCAAGTCAGGTGTACTTACATTCCTGCTGGCACATGAACTGATGATAAATAAGGTAGGATTTCTGGTCCAGGGTGGTCTGGATTTATATAACCCATTTTATAACAAATGGCATGAGTTAACAGATAGTGAGAAAACCATATTTACTTTTCTTGAATCAATAACCAGTACAAGGATAGGATTTCAGTATTATTTTTTCGATCCAAAGATGAATTCGGCTAAAAACATATTTATAGGAGCTTATGTAAAAGCGAATTTTGGTAAAGCCGATTATGTAGGAATGAACATCGGGTTTGTTTTGTAACCTATAATTGTAAGAAGAATCCGGATCAATATGCGCAACTAACGTCGTCTACTATAATGAACAATATAAATGCCGGCAACAACTACCAAACCTCCAGAAATATGCCATAAAGTAAGCGCTTCATGAAGCAGTAATGCAGCCAGAACTGCCGTCAGAACAGGTTGACCAAGAAGCGTAGGTGCTACAATTGAAGCCGGAAGATAGCCCTGTGAATAGTTGATCAACATCCACCCGCAAACCTGCACTCCCAAGCTAATGCCAAAAAATATAAGATAAGTCTGCCTGTCATATCCTATGAAGTCGTATTGTAAAATAAGCATCATCACCAATAAATAAATTGCTGAAGAAAGCGTACTAAAGAATAGAAAACTAAGCGTATTAACCAACTTCCTGCCCGACTGAGAAAATAAATAGAAGATGCCGTAAAATATCCCTGCACCTACTCCTAATAATACACCTGCCAGAACTCTGTTCGACTGATCAAGATCATTGCTTATAAGAAGACATACTCCTGTAAAAGCGATTATCAATCCAATCCAGAAACCAACCCTGTGTTTCTCCTTAAAAATAATTATCGATCCAAATCCCACCCATACAGGAGCTAAATTAGCTGTAAGCGTCGGTAAAGTTGCATTGCTCATAACAACTCCGGTCGACCATAGTGATAAATCAATGCCAAAGCACAGTCCAGCCAAAACAGCTAATAAAATTCCTTTTTTGTTTAAGCTTTCCCCCGATATTTTTAATCTGATCATAAATGGAATAACCAGCACTACCGATGCAATAGCCATTCTGTAAAATGCCGTAACAATTCCCGGAGCGTGAGACGCTTTTATAAAAATTGCAGCAAAACACATAAATGACAGTCCAACAAGAAGTGCCATGTACACTTTTATTCCTGAAAGATTTTTACGCTCATTCATCTAACTTTAATTTTCACCGAAAATAGATGATTTTATGAAATCCAGAATTGAACGGATTACAGAAATATAAGAAATCCGATAAGAATCAGGTTACTGTGGTGATAATAACTACAATTATTTTAGAAGCGAATTAATATAACCGATATAAAAATATATAGCTAATTTCTTTAAAAAGTAAATTTTACTTTTAATATTTGTGTATAATTATTCTTTAATGTCAGCTGAATTATATAATAATCAGGAACGCCACTTAGTAGCTGTAGATTGTATTATTTTCGGGTATGAAGACGGGGAGCTGAAATTATTACTTTTTCACAGAGGCATTGTACCTGCCAAAGGAGAATGGTCGTTACTGGGGGGTTGGGTGAATACAGACGAAACAATAGAAGATGCAGCAGAAAGAGTCTTAATGCAAACAACTGGATTAAAAGATATTTATCTTGAGCAGGTTCATGTTTTTTCAGAGCCGGAAAGAGATCCGGGTGGAAGGGTAATAAGTATTGCCTTCAATGCATTGGTAGATATTAAAAAACACAATAAAGAACTTGTTAGGGAGCATGGCGCCCACTGGTGGGGAATATCGGAGTTACCCAAACTGATTTTCGATCATGACCAGATGGTTAGTAAAGCTCTGGAAAAACTCCGTCAAAAGGCCAGCTACGAAATTATCGGGGATAGACTATTACCTGAATACTTTACGATCTCAGACCTGCGTACACTTTATAATGCTATTTTTCAGACGGAATTTGATCCCGGCAATTTCAGGAAAAAAATGCTTACACTTGATGCCCTGAAGAAAACAAACAGGAAAGATACGAGTGGTTCCAAAAAAGGAGCCTTTTACTATAAATTCAAAACCGATAGTAAGATCAATATGGGAAAAAAGATCAAGATAGTTTAATCATGAATATTAAAAGTATTTTATACTAATAAAATAAAAGGATATGGAATTAAACAGGCTACAGAAAATATTTAATGAAAAACATGGTTCTTCTGAAGAAACCACTCTTACATATTTTGCCCCGGGAAGAGTAAATTTAATAGGAGAACACACCGATTACAACGGTGGTTATGTATTCCCCTGTGCACTTAGTTTTGGAACATATATGTTAGTGAGGAAGAATTCCGACCAGGTTATCAGGTTTGCTTCAACAAACTTTGATTATTCAAGTTCCGTAAAACTTTCCGAATTAGAGCATAAGCATGACGGTGAATGGATAAATTATCCGCTGGGTGTAATAAACGAGCTAAAGAAAAAAGGATATGAGGTTGCCGGAATGGATATACTTTATCACGGAAACATCCCAAATGGAGCAGGTTTATCTTCTTCTGCCTCTATTGAGCTGGTCACTGCTTATGCCATTAATGACTTGTATGCTTTAAATATTAACCGAACTGAACTGGCCCTTATAGGTCAAAAAGCAGAAAATGAGTTCGTGGGTATGAACTGCGGAATCATGGACCAGTTTGCTGTTGCCATGGGAAAATCGAATACAGCAATTTTCCTTAATTGCGATACATTAGAATATTCACTTGTACCTGTAAAAATTGACGGATATAAAATTGTGATCACCAATACCAATAAAGGTCGAAAATTAACCGATTCCAAGTACAACGAACGAAGAGGTGAGTGCCAGTCAGCTTTGGATGCTATCAATGAAGGAGAAAATTCATTTAAAAACCTGAGCGAAATAAGCGTCGGACAATTCACCGAACTTCAGAAACTTATCCGCGACGAAACGGTCAGAAACAGGGCAAGACATGTAATAACTGAAAACAACCGCGTACTAAAAGCAATAAAAGCATTAAACAGTAATAACTTAAGTCAGTTTGGAGAATTAATGTATGCATCGCACGAATCACTCCGATATGATTATGAAGTCACCTGTCTCGAACTGGATACTCTGGTAGAAGAGGCGCAAAAGTGCGAAGGTGTAATTGGCTCGCGCATGACAGGTGCCGGTTTTGGAGGATGCACAGTTTCCATAGTTGCAGAAGACAAAGTTGATGAGTTTCAGCAAAAAGTCGGGAAAAACTATGAAATCAAAACTGGTCTCAAAGCTGATTTTTATATCGCTGAAATTGGCAATGGTGTGCAAATGCTTCACTGACCGGAAAAGTATATTTGTATGGGAAAATTCGATATAAAGCAACATCCGCATCGCAGGTATAATCCTCTAACCGGCGACTGGGTGCTGGTTTCTCCCCACCGTTCACAGAGGCCCTGGCAGGGACAGGTTGAAAAAATCACTGAACAAAAGCGACCAAAATATGAACCCGACTGTTATTTATGCCCCGGAAATAAAAGAGCAGGTGGTTCGAAAAATCCGAAGTATAAGAACACCTTCGTATTTACCAATGATTTCAGTGCACTTATCAAAGATACACCGGATGGTTTGAACAAAGATGCTGACTTATTTAAAGCAAAAAGTGAAAAAGGTATCTGCCGGGTAATATGTTTCTCACCCAATCACAATCTTACAATTCCTGAAATGGAGATTGAAGAAATTAAAATGGTTATTGATTTGTGGATTGATGAAAATGAAACTTTGGGAGCTCAGCCTTTTATAAACTATGTCCAGATATTTGAAAATAAGGGTAGCGTTATGGGATGCAGCAATCCTCATCCTCATGGTCAGATTTGGGCACAGGAGTCAATCCCGGACCTGCCACTAAAAGAAGATAATTTGCAAAAAAAATACTATGTGGAACATAACGGAAATACATTACTGAGCGATTACCTGAAAAAAGAACTTGCATTAAAAGAAAGGATTATCCTTGAAACCATTCACTTTGTTGTATTAGTCCCCTTTTGGACAACTTGGCCGTTTGAAACAATGATCATAAGCAAACGGCCTATCCCCGGCATTTCTGAATTATCTGAAGAGGAAAGATATGACTTTGCCAGGGCATACAAAGGACTGACAATATTGTATGACAATCTTTTTGAGATCTCATTTCCATATTCAGCAGGAATTCATCAGTGCCCTACCGATGGAGATATTCATCGACACTGGCACCTGCATATGCATTTCTACCCTCCTCTTTTAAGGTCGGCAACCGTAAAGAAATTTATGGTCGGTTATGAAATGCTGGCCAATGCCCAGCGCGATATTACACCTGAACAGGCAGCTGAAAAATTAAGAGCATTGCCTGATATTCATTATAAAAAGAAATAATTAAATTCTCAAAACAGAAATAACAATGTTTGAAATCGCAAATGAACTTTTTGGTAATTACCAGATAGTAAAAATTAAAAACCGTGATACCGGTGAATATATTAGTGTAATCCCTGAATACGGATTGTGCCTGAATGAAATTGTACTTGAAAGTAATGGCAGACTTGAAAGTATTCTTTTGAATAATGATAATCCCAACGATTTTAAGACTATTTTCAAACCTATGTTCTCAGGGGTAAAATTATTTCCTTTTCCTAACAGGGTTAAAGATGGTAAGTATCAATATAACAAAGTAAAATACAAGCTTCCGCAAAACGATCCGCCCAGGAATCATTCACTTCATCATTTTATTTATGATCAGCCGTTCTCACTGATCAGTTTCGATAAGATAACAGGAACCACGGAATTTATCTACAATAATGATGGTTTGTTCGACTATTACCCGTTCCCTTTTTCAATGAGTATAACGGTTCAGTTGATAAACCAGGGAGTTGTTATTAAAACCGTTATCACAAATACAGGCGGTTCTGATATTCCCTTTGGCGACGGATGGCACCCCTATATCAGTACCGGAACAAAAATAGACAAACTGTCTGTTCAGATACCCTCCGGAACATTTCTGGAGGTTGATGAAGTGTTGATTCCAACAATGAAAAAAGGTGTTAATGAAGATTTCCTGCAACTGAATATAGTGAAAGACACTTCTTTTGATAATTGTTTTATCATCGACACAAAGGAGAATAAAGCATCAACCATAATCTATGACCCGGTAAAGCAATTGAAGATCGATATCTGGCAGGAAACAGGCAATGATAAATACAATTATGTACAATACTATACTCCGGATAACAGGAAGAGCATAGCGGTTGAACCCATGAGCTGCGCACCTAATGCAATTAATAACGGTTTAGGATTAATACATTTGAAACCTAAAGAAAAGAAAGAATTTACATTTGGAATAAAAATATTAAATGATTAATAAACTTATTCATTTAAACAAATTAACTCCAAATCATTTACTAATTAAATAGATACCTTAATCCCGGGTAAGATCTCTTATCGTTTTGGACAGTTTTAAAATAATTTTTAAATTGTTTTTGTAAAAATTTACTGAGAGATGAGAAAAGAGTTTTTTTTGATCGTCTTTTCTTTTTTACTATTTACCTGTCAACCGGGTCTAAAGCAGGATAAACGAAATGACCGGATCAGTATAGATACCGATGCGGGCTTAAAAGGTTTAGTAATAACATATCCGTCAGATAAGAGCCTCTTTCCACCAGATATCACATCACCCGTTTTCCGGTGGAAAGATAATACAAAAAGGGCAGATCTCTGGATCATTATTATAGAACTGCCGAATGGTGATACCATAAAGGCCGAAAGAGCAACCAAAAGCTGGAAGCCTGACGATGATGAATGGGAATTCATTAAAACACAAACTACAGGAAGAACAGCAACGGTTAACCTTTATGGCGTTAACAAAAAGAAACCAGGAAAACAATTATCCGGGTACCAAATTACCATTTCCACATCCGAAGATGAAGTGGGCGATTGCATTTTTTACAGAGAAGTAACTTTACCTTTTATCGAAGCAGTGAAAGACCCTTCAAAGATCAGGTGGAGATATGGAAGCATAAGCTCTGAGGAACAACCACCTGTTGTACTCGAAAAATTACCTGTTTGCGGCAACTGTCACTCTTTTTCACGAAATGGTAATATACTGGGTATGGATATAGATTATGCCAACGACAAAGGTTCGTATGCCATGGTTGACGTTAAAGAAGAGATTAACCTGAATCTAAAAAGTATTATTTCATGGAGTAATTACAGAAAAGAAGATAAAACACTGACTTTTGGTTTATTATCACAGGTATCGCCTGATGGCAATTATGCGGTCAGTACGGTGAAAGATCGTTCTGTATTTGTCCCTGTAGATAATCTGGAATTTTCACAACTCTTTTTCCCAATAAAAGGGATACTTACGGTATACTCAAGGTCAGATAAAAAATTCAGGTCACTCCCCGGTGCCGATGATCCGAATTTTGTTCAAAGCAGTCCTTCATGGAGCCCGGATGGAAAATATATTATGTTTGCGCGAAGTAAGGTTTATGAAAATAAAGACCTGGGTAACAGAAGCACTGTATTGTTATCTCCCGAGGAATGCAGCGATTTTATAAATCGGAACCAATTATTTCTCTACGATTTATACCGCGTACCTTTCAATAATGGTAAGGGAGGAAAGCCCGAACCAATTAAAGGAGCATCAGAAAACGGGAAAAGTAACTATTTTGCCAAATACTCACCCGATGGAAAATGGATCGTCTTTTGCCAGGCCAGCAGTTTTATGTTACTGCAACCAGACAGCAAACTATTTATCATTCCTGCAGAAGGCGGAGATGCACGAATGCTGAAATATAATACAGACAGAATGAATTCGTGGCATAGCTGGTCTTCAAACAGCAGATGGATTGTTTTTTCATCCAAAGCAAACGGACCTTACACACAGCTTTTTATTACCCATATCGATGAAAATGGAAATGATTCACCCCCTATTTTACTGGAAAACTTCACATCATCCGATATGGCAGCAAATATTCCTGAGTTTGTTTCGAAGAAGGCCGGCGCAATAAGAAGAATAAATGAAGCTTTTATTGATAAAATCTCTACAGACAGGATTGGTCTTGATTACAAAGCTTTACTCGATTGGGAAGGAATACAATTAATCAAACTTGGAAAATATAAGGAAGCTGAGAAAAAGTACAAGGATATTTTAGAGGTAGAGCCTTTAGACTTAAAGGCCAATTACCATCTGGGGGTTGTTCTGGCCTATCAAAAACAGTTTTCTGAAGCTGAGATCCAGTTTAATAAAATAATTGCTAGTCACCCTAACCATGCACTTTCATATGAAATGATCGGGATGATAAAATTTGAACATGGTGAATCAGATATGGCTATTAAAAATCTAAAATATGCTCTTCAACTAAATCCAAACCTGGAAATGGCAAGAAAAACATTGGAGGAATTAGAAAAAAAACCATAAGTAAATCCTGATAACTGTACCAAGAACCGTTTAAGTTATTTGATATTAATAAGCCATAAGAGCATACAAATAACCTTCATTTACCTATTAAAGTGTATCTTTCAGCTGGCCTGAACGATCTTACTGATCAGTTCCTTAATTAGAAACAATACTAAACACATACTTACTAGTCGAATGGTACAATTCCCCTGGTTCAATAAAAATGCTATTAAAATTAGGCTGATTGGGAGTATCGGGAAAGTGCTGTGGTTCAAGGCAAAATCCGCATCTGTATCCTATTTTTTCCCCGTCTCTTCCGGTAATCTCTCCTGTAAAAAAATTACCCCCATAGAACTGAATTCCTGGTTCCGTTGTATAGATCTCCATCTGAATTCCGGTTTCTGGAGAATATACTCTTGCAGCAATTAATAGTGAATCGTCATATGTCTTATTCAATACAAAATTATGATCGTACCCGGCACCATATTTAATCTGTTTATTCTCTAATCCTAGATCGGCACCTATAGCCTTCGCCTTTCGAAAATCAAAAGGAGTGCCTTCTACCGGTTCAATAATACCAAGCGGAATTAATGTTGAATCAACTGGAGTGTAACTACCTGCACTTATGGTAAGAATATGCTTATTTATGGTTGTACTGCTGTTCCCTGATAGGTTAAAATACGAATGGTTGCTTAAATTAACGGGAGTTTTCTTATCTGACGTTGCTGAATACTCTATAATTAGTTCATTATCTTCTGAAATGCTATATGTTAAACTTATATTTAAATTTCCTGGGTATCCTTCTTCTAAATGTGGCGACAAATAATGAAGTATTATATTATTATTACTTACCGTATCAATATCCCATACTACATTATGCAATCCTTTCAACCCACCATGTAAATGATTTGGACCGTTATTAATTGCTAAATTATATTCTTCACCATCAATTGAAAATTTACCTTTGGCTATCCTGTTAGCCACCCTTCCAATACATGGGCCAAAATAAGGGTCCGGTGAATCTAAATAATTTTTAATAGTGTTGAATCCTAAAACTACATCTACAGGTTTTCCATTTTTGTCAGGTACGTGAATGCTTACAACCCTGGCACCATAATTTGTTATACTTACCTCCATGCCATTCTTATTTGATATTGTATTCAGGGAAATTGTCTTACCATCGAGGACGGTATCAAAACTGTTTTGCTCAGCTATACAGGATTTTTCTTCTTTATCATTTTTAAAGGACTTACAACCATAAATCAGAAATACGGTTAAAAAGATTTGTATTATTATTAATTTCTTCATATTAATACTTTTTAATCAGGCTTTACTTTAATTAATCACCTGTTAATTTCATAATTAGTTCTATCTCATTTTTATCATATACAGAACCATCTTTTCGAAAGATATCGTGAAACCAAATTTCCGGTTCAGATCCATCCGGAATTGGCATATTCCAAGCATATATTGTATTTGACTTTCCTGATACAAGTCCCCAATTTATCGCTCCAATATTATTTTCTTTTAATAATGGCATTATGTTATCGAAACGGCTATTTCTTGTTCTGGCCATATACTCGGTACAGATCATCGGACGATTTAATAGTTTTAATGTATCTATAGTTTTTTGATGGTCAGCTGCATCGTTGTAGTTATGGTATGTAATAATATCGGAATTTTCAATCTGGAATTTATTCAGATAGGTCAGTTTAATATTCCAAACACCAGCAGATACAGGCTGTTCAGGGGATATCTCTCTTGCCCATAAAAAAACTTTCTTTAGTAAAAACATAGAACGGTTTCCATATCCTGAATTACCGGGTTCATTATATAAATCCCAGGCCAGAATTCTCTCATCCTTTTCAAAAGTTGATAAAACATCCTTGACATATTCTTCCAAAATATCTGCCAACTCCTGGTCAACATTGCCTTCTTCATCATACAGTGCTTTACCCGGGTCCTGAACCCAACCAGAATTATGAATACCGATTTTTGGCTCAGGCTGCTCACCAGCTTCATATTCATCATTCCAACAATCATCAAAGAATACAAAGATTGTATATATCCCATGCTTATAAGCTATTGAAAGAAATTGATCCATCCTTGACTTAAACCCTTCTTTATCAATCTCCCAAACCAAATGATGCAGATAAACCCGCATGCAATTGAAACCAATACTACTTGCCCAGCTCAACTCTCTGTCAATTGTCTCCGGATCGAATGTTTCTGCCTGCCACGTTTCCAACTGGTTAATTGCAGTACTGGGATTAAAATTTGCCCCTGCAAGCCAGCTATACTTCGAATACCAATGCTTTGCCCTGGAAGTATCCCATCTTGTTTCCAGATTTGAACTGTTATTTTTTGTATTTCCGCAGCCTAAAATGAAAATCGTTGCTATGCCTAAAATACACTTTGATAATAGTCTGTTTTTATTCATCGGTTTATTTTTATGTCGAATTGAAAAAATTCGATTAGTAAAATTATTGTTATTTATATCCTTAGTTGTGATATGATAAATCTTACTTCGTTTGTTATTATACTAATTTCAAATTATTAAACAACAATCTTAACCACTGCCCCTAAATAAGTTTAAATTATATCCCTTTTTCATGCTCTGATATTACCAATTTAATCAATGTTATTTTGCTGAAAAATTTGTTTACTGTATTTTAAGGACAGAATAAAAATAGAGGTGGACATCAGAATGGATAGATGACAATTGTTTAAAAAAGCAGAACATATGTTAAAACACGCCATTAATTTTTTATATCCGCATTGCCTTGTTCTACCTGAATAAACTAATTATATGAAAATTGTCTTGTTATCCTTACTCGTTTCCGAATTTAAACTCAAATTAAATATCTGATATGAAGGGCAAAAAAATAAAAAAGGTGTCCCATTCATAATATGGAACACCTCTACTCATTAAAAAAGGAAACTTATCTTACAACCACTTTATTAACTCCTACCCCTTCTATTGTTGCAACCTTTAGTAAGTACAAGCCATGAAAAATACCATCCAAATTAAGAACGGTTTCATTTTTATTAAATGTACGCACTACCTGCCCTTCTGTTCTCATCCCCCATAATTGCAAAACGCCTGCATTGCTGCAAGCGTCTTGACTATAGTGGTTGTTTCAATTAGGTGGCGGTGAGAGTGCCGAATCCGTAAACCGGATTCGTGCATCCTCGAAAATCTAAAGATTTTCGGGAGGGGATTATTCATCACTCTGTTCCTCATGAGCCCCGCCTTGGCGGGTGTTCGAACCCTTCCTGCCCTTCTGTTCTCATCCCCCATAAATGCAAAACGCCTGCATTACTGCAAGCGTCTTGTCTATAGTGGTTGTTTCAATTAAGTGGCGGTGAGAGGGGGATTCGAACCCCCGGTACCAGTTACCCAGTACGTCAGTTTAGCAAACTGATGGTTTCAGCCACTCACCCATCTCACCCTTTTATTTATTAATGAAGTGTTTATCAGTCCAGCATCCCAACGATTCTGTCGGGGTCAACCTCCCGATATCTATCGGGACACCCATGCCTCTTCCCAATCAGCAGGAAGACATCTCACCAGGGGTTTGTGTGCCTTAATTTCAAAGCAGCACAAAAGTATAAAATCAATTCACAATCGCAAAGCTAAAATCTATTTCGACTGTAATTTATTTTTTAGATCCTTTGGTTGAACTGTCACCTGAGATTGAATCGCGCATATTGGTGTCTGCTTCAATATTCTTCATCCTGTAATAGTCCATTATTCCAAGGTTTCCTGCTTTAAAAGCTTCTGCCATTGCCAGTGGTATCTTAACTTCTGCCTCAATGACCTTGGCCCTGGCTTCCTGAGCTTTGGCTTTCATTTCCTGCTCAAGTGCAACAGCCATTGCTCTTCGCTCCTCAGCCTTGGCCTGTGCGATATTTTTATCGGCATTTGCCTGGTCCATTTGAAGTACTGCACCAATATTTTTCCCAATATCTATATCAGCAATATCAATAGATAGAATTTCAAAAGCTGTTCCTGCATCGAGCCCCTTTTCAAGAACTACACGCGAGATGAAATCGGGATTTTCTAAAACTTTTTTATGTGATTCAGAGGAACCTATTGATGATACAATCCCTTCACCGACACGCGCAAGCACGGTATCTTCACCCGCGCCTCCAACAAGTTGTTTAATATTTGCCCTGACAGTTACCCTTGCTTTGGCTATAAGCTGAATACCATCTTTTGCTACAGCAGTAACAGGCGGAGTATTAATTACCTTTGGGTTAACAGACATCTGGACTGCTTCAAGAACATTTCTGCCAGCCAGATCGATCGCTGTTGCCGCTTTAAAATCGAGATCAATATTTGCTTTATCAGCACTGATAAGCGCATTCACAACCGACCGAACATTACCTCCTGCGAGGTAGTGCGCTTCCATTTCATTCTGATTTAATTTCAAACCTGCTTTAGTAGCGCTTACTAAGGCATTCAATATTATTGCCGGCGGAACTTTTCTGATTCGCATTCCGATAAGTTGTCCGATTGGAACATAAACACGTGCGAAAACAGCACTAAACCAAAGACCCAGCGGAATAAAATAGAAAAATAACCACAATACGAATATTGCCGCAACAATTAGAATAAGAATTAATCCAATACCTTCCATATGTTTAGTTTTTAGTTTCTACATAAATTTTATTTTTATCGACCCTTGTAACAACGATTTCCTTATGTTGATCAATATAATTTCCATCGGAACGAACTTCAAACATTTTCCCGTTAAACATTGCCTTTCCTATAGGGTTAAGCCTGGAGATAGTCTCACCTGTATCACCAACAACAATACCTGAATCAATGTTACCGGCAACTTTGCCATCGATAGTAGCATTCAATCCCAGCCGCTGCCAGGTTTTTAATCTGAGAGATAATGTTACTGTTATAATCAGGAGACCTAATGTCGATAATAATATAATGTTACCGGTTCGTGGTTCATGAAAATAATATCCGCAGAAAACTCCCCCTGCAATGAGTAAAAAACCACCTATTCCTGCAATTGTTATACCCGGTATTACAAGGAATTCAACTAACAGTAGAACTATTCCGAGAACAATAAGAAAGACTATGGCTAATATCGACATCTGCAGGATTTGTGAAAATTAATCAATGGTAGCTTCCAAACCTTTTTCAATCAATCCTTTTCTATAAGGATTAAGATAATTATAATCGCCCTTTTTTACATCGCATTTCCCCTTGTAATGAACAAGATAAGTACACTGCTCAGCCTGCATAGCTTCCATTTCACAAACATCGATCAGGGTTTCTATCACATAATCGAAAGAATGAACCTCATCGTTATGCAAAACAAGATACCGCTTATCTTTTAACTCCTCTTCTGCAACCTCACTCAGTTCAGGTTTATTTTCAGTGTATTTTTTATCGGCCATAATTTGTTTAAAATGATTAAAGACCAATGATTTCAAGTATCACTCAGTGGTTCAAATTTAGAAAAAAAAATATTAGGTAAAAACAGTTACCAAATAATTGTAATATAAGTTATATCCGCAGTATTAAAATTATCAAGAGGTTATTTCAGTAAGACGAATTTCTTTCTATATTCTATTTCTCAGCAAATTCAATCTTACGTGCTTCCTGAATCGGTATCTTTTCATTATTAAAATATGAGACTATGAATGCATCGGCGAAACCATAATCTTTAATTTTTCCCAATGCCTTTTTTGCTTCTTTTACAGATGTGAAATACCCAACATGATATTTGGTACTGCCCCCTGATTTTTCAGCCGTTACAGGAGTCAGCCCTTTGAATGTACTCTCTGGTACCGGATTTATATATGCACCAAGCTGAATTCTGTATATAAGTCCGGAAGGAAGTTTTGCAACTGGAATGGGATTTTCATCAGAATACGGTGAACTACCTAAGATAGAGAATGATGGCAGATCATCTTCCAACGACTTTGCAGCTTTAAGCCCTTCAGAATAATCGTTATTATCAGTTACTATACTTACAGGTTCTTCAATATTATACTCATACATTGTAATTCCATTTCGTGATGCAGATGGTTGTAAAATATTACTGGTTAAATTTTCTTCTTCCTTTTTTCTAAGTTCTTCAGCCTGTAAGAATTTATTATTGGCAAGTTGCTGGATACGTTTCGATTCCATATTTAGTACTGTAGCGTTCGCGATAAGCTCCTGCTTTTTCTGATAGTTTTCTTCATTATCTATTTTTTTACGTATATCCCTCTCCAACCATAAAAGTGAATCGCTCTCTGATTGTAGCACAAGTCCTTCGGCAAGTATTTGCTCGTAATTTACAGCAGGGTTCTCTGTTTCTTCCACAGGTAGCAACTCCGGCCTGGTCTCATTGTTTCTTGTAATCTGTTCTGTAACTTCCGGGTTTAGAACTGACAACGCAATGACCTCTTCATATTTACCCGGATTAATATAATCTTTTTCCCCGCTTATATCTATTGTAAATGCAGTTACCTCATTCCTCCCTGTTAACCGGTCTGATAAGAAAATAGCCTCCTGTCCATTGTTATATACCGTATATAGAATATCATTATGTGTTGAGTTGATCGGAAAGTTCAACTTTTCCGGGTTTTCCCATTCATTAATTGTAGAGTCATATTTTGCTAGGAAAATATCGAATTCGCCTGATGAATTATGACCTTTTGAAGAAAAATATAATGTGCCGGTTGATTTATCATAAAAGGGATAATCCTCATCATATTCAGTGTTAACAGATGCGGATAACTTCTCGGGTAAACTAAAATTTTCAGCTGTTAACCGCTTTACCCGGTAAAGGTCCGTACTTTCATTTGTACCTGAATAACTGGCAAAATATAAAAACTCACCCAATTCATATTCTGCAGGCAGATAAATTAATGTCTGATAGTTTTTAGAAATATCAGCCTTCGATTTTAACTGTTCCGGCAAATAAATATAATTGCCATTTAATTTGCCCATAAAGGCGCTTTCCATTACCCTGTTTGGGATGGTTTCCTTTTCTTTTATATTAAGTTTTTGTGCATTAGTAACCGATTCATTGGCATTGTTTGAACAATCAAGCCAATAATCAACATTATATTTTTTCAGGTATCTGTTATTTGCTGTTTTCTTAAAAGTAGAAAATGCAAGGTAGGCATCTTCAAATCTGTATAGCTTATGATATGCCTGTCCGAGGAAAAAATAGGTATCGTCACCATAATTGCGCGTGGCAGCAAATTTTAAAAGTTCGGCAGAACTATCCAGATTCTGGTTTGCATGTAGAAATGATCTGCCCAGATAATATGCATACCCGGGTTCTTTCGGGAACATCTCATGAAGAACCTTAAAATCTCCGGATGCGTTGCTGTATTGTTGTACACTGAATTTATCAAGAGCTTGTTTCTCTAATTCATCTTTAGATAATTCCTGTCCAGAAGTATTTATCGAATGAAGGATAAATACCAAAAAACAAAGAATGCCAATTCTGTAACAAATGTTTGTTGATTTCATGACACGACACAGTTTTGAATTATCAGGAAAATTAATGAATAACCGGGGAGGGTGGAAAAAGAGTTATTCACAAAAAAGTTTAAAGTATGAAACCTACCTGTCGGCAGACAGGTTCAAAGTTCCCTGCTTCATTTTTCTTGCTTATGGCTTATGGCTTCAAACTCCGCACTCCATACTTATTTTCAAAGAAAAATCCTATTACTATCGCACTAGAAATATTTTACCTTATCTTCGCGATGCATTTATTAAACAATTAACATCAGATCAAATGAAAAATTTTAGAAATGCAGGTCTTATAGTGCTTGCCATCATAACATTACATTCTTGTAATACTGTATCTCATAAATCGATGAAACTGGAAAGTAATACCGATTCCGTTGCTTATATGATCGGAGTATCAGTAGGTCACAGCATGAAAATGCAAAAGATGGATAACATGAATCCGGATCTAATTGCCAAAGGAATTGATGAAGTGCTCAGTGGTGACTCTGTTCCTTCAAGCCAGCAGGCTAATATGTATGTTAGCCAATACATTGCTAAATTAAGAGAAGAAGCATCACAGATTAACCTTGAAAAAGGTCAGGCTTTTCTGGCCGAGAACAAAGAAAAGGAAGGCGTCATTGAAACAGAAAGCGGATTACAGTATAAAGTTATTGAAGAAGGTACAGGAAAGACACCAACCGTTGAGGATGCAGTAAAATGCCATTATCGGGGTACTACCATCGATGGTAAACAGTTCGACAGCTCATATGACAAGGGACAACCGGCTGAATTTCGTTTAAAAGGAGTAATAAGAGGATGGACCGAAGTACTTCAGCTTATGAAAGAAGGTGCAAAATATGAAGTTTATATTCCCTCATATCTTGGTTATGGCACCAATGGGACAAGGAGTATCGAACCAAATTCGACGCTTATTTTTGAAATTGAACTTCTTGAAGTAATTCCAAAAGAATAGTATGATTAAAGCAATTATCAGTACTGCAAAGGGGATAATGAAAGCGAAGTTTTTCGAAGAGGATGCCCCTGATACAGTAGCTAATTTTATAAAATTATCAAAAGAAGGTTATTACGACGGACTTGCATTTCACAGGGTAATCCCCAATTTTGTTATCCAGGGAGGCTGTCCCTATTCAAAAGATATGAGCGATCCGCGTGTTGGTACGGGTGGACCGGGTTATACTATCAGTTGCGAACTTGACGGTAATAATCAGTATCATGACCGTGGTGTGCTCTCAATGGCGCACGCAGGAAGAAATACCGGCGGATCACAATTCTTTATCTGCCATGGAAGGGAAAATACAAAACATCTTGACAGAAACCATACTTGTTTTGGAAAGGTAACAGAAGGCATTGAAGTAATTGATAACATCCGTGCAGGAGATACTATTGACAGAGTTACGATAATAGAAGAATAAATTAATATATAAAATCAGATATAAAGCAGCTTTATTAATAAGGCTGCTTTTATTTTTACTTCCGGGTATAAAATCTGATCATATCTCCTATCGCTTTTCTGCAAACGGGACAAAACGAATCATTTACAACCGATTTCATTGAACAATTAAAAGTAGGCCTGTATACTCCTTTCTCACTGTATCCTGCTCCTTCAAAAACTCCAAGAACGTTTTGCCAATAACTTGTATCAGGAGTCGGTATCGGAACGGAATCATGAACCATGCTTTCCCATTTGCTTTTAAAATCGATTAACGTTGTAATGTTAGGCTGATAAGGTTCATACTTAAGACTGAACATTGTATCGAATTCCACTTCGGAAGTATAATATTCATCTGCAAGTCCGGCAAATGCATGCCCTAATTCATGATGAAACAGGAATTCAGAATACTCATTTGATGAACTGAATACTGTAAAGTAATTATATACTCCTCCTCCTCCATACTTTTCTGAATTCACCATAATGCAAATCTGGTCATATGGAACATCAGATACTGCATCACGTATTAACGACATCTCCTTGCTGGTCAGATAACGTTCACTGCCAAATGTATTAAACGTTGTATTAAAAGCAGTATTTAACCAGAGTGAATCCTGGGGTAAATCGGTACCGCTTTCATCTGAGGGAATAAATAATGAATATACATTTATTTCTGATTTGAAATCATTATATGGCTGCCATTCAAAAATTATTTCTGCAATCCAACCTGCATCTTCAAAAAACTTTTCCTTTTCATCTGTGGTATATCCCTCGGCAACAATAACTAAATCCAGTTTTACAGAAGGATCTCCGTTTAAAACAGGCTGTTTCAGTTCCGCATTTAAAGGTTGCTTAAGGCAAATAATATCCCGCGAATCAGGATTGAAAAATGTTGTGTAAACAAGTCTAAACTGAAGATTGTGTTTCCTGTCGTATATTACAATTTTTACTGCTTTTGCCGGAAACGGGACAACAACCGATTCCAGAAAAGCCCTTTGGGTTAACCTGGACTCTCCAACTGTTTGCCACTCCTTGAAGAGAGTTGAGTACCCTCTTGAATAAATCAGTTCATCGGAAATTGAATCGTATATTTCAATCAGCATTTCACCATACATGAATGTATCAATCAAATTAATTTCTGAACCTCCCCAGTATGGCTCTTTATAAAACTGATAAGTATATATGTTGCATTCCTTAAAATTGCCGGCAATCATATAATCAAACCGCAATCTTTCTCCGGTAAAGTATTTATCAAATTTCGATTGTGCATTTGTCAATATCGTTGATAAAAACATAAAGTGAATTACTATACTTTTCATTTATATTGGAGTTTGACTAATCGTTGTAATTTTACGGTTTTACAATAAATATTATCACAAAACATCTGTTATGGAAATACGATTTCTTTTCAATATTAAAGAATTATTAACAAAGTGGGGTGTTCAGGATCAATATACTCTCATAATTAATATAGTATTTTTTATGGTCGTAATACTTTTATTGGCCTATTTGTCGGATGTTATAACGTTTAAAATTCAGGTATCGATTATTAAAAATGATATGACCTTTCTGGTAAGTCACCTGCAACCTACAGAAAAAGGAATTCCCATGGAAATTTATGTTTTTAGTAAAGATCAGCGATGGGCATATTATGAGGGAATCCAGGCAGATATTTTTGATCATGTACTTGCAGTAATCCCTGAATTTGAATTAAGGTATTTCAAAATCCAAGCGGATAAGATTTTAGAATGCTTGTAAATTAGTATCTTGCACCAACTCAAATTGTCATGAAACACATTAAATATCTCACATTAATTTCATTACTGTTTTTTTCATATGCATGTCTTGCACAGGATTTAACAATAGGCATAAAATATGGTATTGGAGTATCTGATTACAAAAAAGTATCAGATAATGAAAAAATTTCCGGCCAGGAATTACAGGCTGTTGGGCTCAGTCTTGAATATTCTCCATACTATTCACGATTCTTTATTATATTCGGTGCAAATTATGAAATGGCAAAAATGGGCAATTATTTATCCATACCTCTCGATTTTCGTGTAACACTGGGAAATAATTTACGCATGTTTGGACAATTTGGAGGGTACTATTCAATTAATATACTTGACGATACGGATGATTACACCCTGAATAACCACTATGGCCTGCGGGCAGGTGCCGGAATATTGTGGCTTATTAACAAAAGACTTCGTCTTGAAGGTTGTTATAATTACAGACATAGTCTAGTAAGTGCACTTGACGAAGAAGTACTGTTGCCGCTTAACCAGGTACAGACAGATGAATACAAAATAAATTCGGGAATATTTGAGTTTGCCTTCAAATATCGTTTTTAGCGAATTGAATTCTTCCATTTTAAAATCATTTTCCGAGTCCTGATAAGAAAGTTATCAAAACATGTCAAAATTATAATATATTTTAAGATAAAAGGGTATTTATTTCGTTTTAAGTGTAAGGATATAGATCCTGTACGACTAAAATGAAAAAACACATGAGATACTCAGCTTTTATATTCATCTTGATAATAATTCATTCATTATTTGCGAACGCACAGAAGGTTTATGATTTCCAGTTAAAAAATCCCAATGGCAAAACAGAACGTTTCAGTGATTATACCGGTGAAAAGTTTACTGTAATTGATTTCTGGGCAACATGGTGCAAACCTTGTGTTAATTCAATACCCAAGCTTGTTGAGCTTTCTGAAAAATATGATAAAGAGGAAGTTGCATTTATTGGTATAAGCGTTGACAGTCCACGAAACATTTCTAAAGTAAAACCATTTACAAAATCAGTTGGTATCAATTATCCGATCTTATTGGATACCAAACAGGAAATAATGGGTGAACTGAATGTTGTGGCAGTTCCAACACTTCTTATAATTAACAGCAATAAAGAGATAGTTTATATACATGAAGGATTTGCACCTGGTGATGAGGATGTCATTGAACAGGAAATTAAACAACTGCTGACCGTGTATGAATAAATATTTAATAGTAATTCTTATTATGATAACGGCTTCCTGTAAAATAACAGAAGCGCAGGTTAATGGCACGAATATTATGGAGTACCAGTTTGGCAACATCCCTGATGCCGATCCGGAAGATTTAAGTACGATATATAATCAGACTAATATTCAGTACCGGCAAAATCAGTTAAGGGCCTTCGCCCGAATAGAACAGTTTTACAGTACCGATTCTATAAAAAGGGATTATGTAAGTTTAAGCCAATTCCAGTTAAAGTATTCATTTAAAAAAATTGAACTTAAAGTAGGTAATTTTTATGAAACTCTGGGTCGCGAACTATTACTGCGCTCATTTGAAATACCTTCATCAATACAAGAAGACAGGATCTACAGGGTTCGGCAGGGTTTCTACAGAGACATACAGGGCGTGTCGGTGAATTATTCCGGAGAAAAATTCCGATTTAAGATTGTCCGCGGGAAACCTTTATACAATCTTATACCTCCGGGTGAAGAAGATCGCAGAACTGAGCTGATAGAGGGGATCCAACCTGAATATTCATTTTGGGATCAGAATATCGGTATTGTTGCAATGAGACATAACCAGAACGGAACAAATACAACTTACGGAAGTATATTCATTGAAGGTAATCTTCCTCTGAATTTTTCATACTATGGAGAATATGCCCGTAATTTCAGTCAAAATGCTGAAATCTTTAATTATTCTTCAGAGAGTTCATATGGTGCATATCTAAGTTTGAATTATAATCTGAAAGGGTTTGGCGGTAGTTTCGAACTAAAAAAATACCAGGATCTTTTCATAGGAAGCGGAATATCCGATCCGCCAACTCTTGTCAAAGAGCATTCATACAGATTGCTGAACAGGAGCACACATGTTACGGAACTATTTAATGAGAGCGGATATCAGGTTGAGCTTTATTATACTTTCAGCGACGGAAAAAGAATCAACCTTAACAATTCAAAAGCTACTAATAAAATAATAAAGGAAGTCAATTTTAATGAGATCTTCCTTGAATATTACTGGCCATTTAATAATGGTGACAACATTAAATCATACTTCGATTTTTCCAGAGATGAATTAAAACTTGAAGTTCAACGATATGCCGGAGGTTTATATTACACCCATATAATTAAAGGACCCTGGTCTTTAGCAATCGAGAACGAAGTTCAGATAATCAATCGAAGTTATTATCCCGGTAACCCGATAACAAATTTTTATGGCGGCCTGAGTCTTAATAAAAGTACAAAACTGAGTGCTAGTCTGTATTATGAATTCACCACCGATCTGATAGTTTCGAATAAACCTGATACTGAAAAAACAGAAACCGAAAGGTATTTTTATGGAGTTGGATTTACATACAGACCAAATTTCAGAAATACGATCATTTTATTTGCCGGTGAAAGAAGAGGCGGGCCAGCTTGTATTTCGGGAATATGTTATGAAGTGCTCGATTTTTCCGGTCTTGAAATACGATGGACATTAAAATTCTAATTAAAACCTTAATTCAATGAAACAAAATTTGATTGTTATAATTGCAGCCCTGATCATGTCAGGTGAAGTCTTTGCTCAGGGAGTAGGAGATACTGCACCCGATTTTACTCTTAACACGTTGGATGGTGGTACGTTTACTTTATCCGATCATGAAGGAAAAGTGGTATTAATATTCTTTTTTGGATATGGATGTCCTTCATGCCTGCAGTATGGTCCTTCTATCCAGGAAGAACTGGTTGAGGCATACAGCGGTAATGAAAATTATATTGCTGTAGGTCTTGATGTCTGGGATGGCAATGAGTCTTCCGTTCAAACATTCAGAAACTCAACCGGATTAACTATTCCACTATGCTTAATGGCTTCATCGGTAGCCAGTTCATATGGTACAAGTTACGACAAGTTATTTGTGATTGATCCGGAGGGTAAAATTGCATTCAAAGGTGCAAATACAGCCGGCCCTGAAATAGGAAATGCCATGAGCGTTATTGATGAACAGCTTTCAGGAATTGTAACTGGTATCAGTAATCATAATGACCAGCAGTTCAATGTAAATATCTACCCCAATCCGGCTATATCAGACATTAATGTAAGCTTTACTTTAACTGAATCAACAAATGTTGGAATTGATTTATTATCAGTTGATGGTAAAAAGGTTTTATCAGTAAGAGGTGAACTCTACCAACAGGGAAAAAATATTGTCAACCTTCAAACGAACAATCTCCCCGAAGGTATTTATTTTGTTGCAATAACGATGGACAGAATCAGAACTTTGTACAAACTAATTTTGCGCTAAGCTTGTTCATCTAATACGAAGAAAGACCTCGCAGGTATTAATCTGTGAGGTCTTCAATTATTCTGTCGTCAGTAATAATTAAATCGCCTTACCTCCCCTTTCTTCGGTTCGAATTCTTATAACTTCTTCCAGGTTGGCAATAAAGATCTTCCCATCACCAACTTCACCTTTGGAATTTGTTTTTGCTGCTTTAATAATGGCATTAACAGTTATATCAACAAATTCTTCATTTACAGCTATTTCAATTTTAACCTTTGGTATAAGATTAGGGACAACCTTCTTACCCCTGTATATATCCTGGTCAATCTGTTGTCCATGACCTGACACACGTACGATTGTAATTCGTGTGATATCATTCTCGATGAGTGACTCACGAACCTCATCTAATTTACTTTCTCTGATTATTGCAGTTATTAATTTCATTTTATTCCGATTTAAAAGTTACAAATTAAAGATTAACCAAGATTAAGCAAACCATAACCATGCTCACCATGATACGAAGCATCTAAACCACGCATCTCTGCTTTTTCAGAAGATCGTAAGCCTATAGTTTTATTCAGTAAAATGACCAGAATAAATGTCATAACTGCAGCATACACAATAGCAATTACCACTGCCAGAGCCTGTACCCCGAGTTGTGAGAGTACTTCAGCCGATGTATGATTGCCTCTCATAAAGAATACCAGGAATATTGCCCCTACTATTCCTCCAATGCCATGCACACCAAATGCATCAAGGCTATCATCATAACCCAAACGGTTTTTCATCATAATGGCTGTGTAGCAAATTATTGAAGCGATGGCTCCTAGTGCAAGCGCACCTAAAGGTTGAACAACACCGGCTGCCGGGGTAACGGCTACAAGTCCTGCTAAAATACCTGAAGCAAATCCCAGTGCTGTAGCTTTCCCATGATGGATACCTTCAACAATCATCCAAACCAGGGCACCTGAAGCCGCTGCTGTCTGGGTGGCAGTCAGAGCCTGGGCTGTATCAAGACCGCTATTTACAGAGCTTCCTGCATTAAAACCAAACCATCCTACCCAAAGAAGACCTGCTCCCGTAATTGTCATAACAAGGTTACTGGGTGGCATGGCAGTTTTCGGATGCCCCCTGCGAGCACCTAAATAAATTGCAGCAATCAGACCGCTAATACCTGCAGAGATATGTACTACAGTTCCTCCTGCAAAATCTATCGCACCCATCTGGTATAAGAAACCACCTTCTGACCATACCCAGTGGCAAAGAGGATTATAAACCAGTATCCCCCATAAGGCAATGAATAGCACATAACCTTTAAAAGTCACTCTTTCTGCAAACGCACCAGCTATGAGAGCCGGTGTAATTATGGCGAATTTACCCTGGAACATGGAGAATACATATTCTGGTACACCTGCATCCATAATTTCATTGTCAATTCCTTTTAACCCGAAATACTCCGGTTTCCATCCAAACCATCCACCCAAAACATTGTCTCCAAAACTCATAGCATATCCAAGAAGTACCCATAAAACTGCCATAACTCCCATTGCAACGAAACTATGCATCATGGTACCCAGAACGTTTTTTGTACGGACAAGGCCACCGTAAAACATAGCAAGTCCTGGTATCATAAGTAATACCAGTGCGGTTGAAGTTAACATCCATGAGGTAATACCTGTATCCACAGCATTACCCTCACCAGCCCATATGCTTCCAGATGTAACAAACAGGGCTATTAATACAAAAAGTGCACGAATTCTGATCTTCATATTGTTTTAATTAAAGTTATTGATTGATTAGTGTGTTAATTTATTAATAATTGATATGCAAATGTATAAAAATGATAGTTATTTTCAAATATTATATATTATTTATAGTTTTTACCCTTATTTTTATAGGGGTTATCTCAATATTTATATATATTTCTATTAATTACCTTGATATATTTTAGGGGGTAAGTTTATAATTATTAAAACAAACAATATTAAAAAAAGCCCCCTTAAAAAGGAGGCTTTAAACAATATTTCTATAAAATATTACACCAGGTCAATACCTGTCTTCCTGCATTCAGTAACCATTTGTTCAGACCATATACCCGACTGTATTTCTCCAATATGTGCTTTGCGCAGAAAGTACATGCACAATCTCGACTGACCAATTCCCCCACCTATACTTTGAGGTAATTCTCCATTGATTAATCTTTTATGAAAATAGAGCTCTTTACGGTTTTCATTTCCTGTTTCAACGAGTTGCCTGATCAATGATTCCTTATTTACCCTTATTCCCATAGATGAAATTTCAAAAGGAATTTTCAAAACAGGATGCCAAAGTACTATATCTCCGTTGAGTCCTTTATAGCCGTTTTCTGTGGAAGTAATCCAATCATCATAATCAGGAGCTCTTCCGTCATGAGAATTACCATCTGCCAGTTTTCCTCCAATTCCGATAATAAATATTACTCCATATTTTTCAGCATAAACTTTCTCCCTTTCTTTAGAGACCAGCTTTGGGAATTCTTTTTGCATATCTTCGGCATGAATAAAAGTTATCTTTTCAGGAAGCACAGGTTCCAGTTCCGGATAATTTTCATACATGACAAATTCAGTTCGTTTTAAAACTTCGTAAATTCTTGTAACAACAGATTTAAGAAATCTTAAATTTCGATCCGATTCATTGATTACAAGTTCCCAGTCCCATTGATCTACATAAAGTGAGTGCAGGTTATCAAGTTCTTCGTCAGGCCTGATGGCATTCATATCTGTGTAGATGCCATAACCATTTTCAATGTTATAGTCAGCCAGTGCAAGTCTCTTCCATTTTGCCAGACTGTTTACTACTTCAGCTTCCCTGTCGCTAAGGTCTTTTATCGGGAAAGTAACTTTTCTTTCAATACCATTCAAATCATCATTTATCCCTGTTCCTTTTAATACAAATAATGGAGCTGTAACACGTCGCAGCCTGAGTTCCGCTGATAAATTCTCCTGAAATGTATCTTTGACAAGTTTTATAGCTTTTTCTGTTCTTTTCAGATCCAGCAGGCTTTTATATTTTTTAGGTTGTATAAGATTTTTCATAGTATAAAAGATTGTATTTAAAAGAATTCGCTAATATACAAATTGTACTTATTCGTCCATAAATCGGTAAATATTTAGCATAATAGTACTAAAACAATAAAAAGAGGCAACATATGTTGCCCCCATGCATTTATATTAAGACGCCCATCTTAAGTCAGACAACAAAGAATCATAGTTCAATTTAATTTTTATAACCTTCAATATGTACCGTCCTCATAGCACGTCCGGAAGGATCGGCATTGTTTTTAAATGATTCGTCCCACTCAAGTGCTTCAGCAGTACTGCATGCAATTGATGGTATCGAAGGCACACACAGGGCAGCTGTATCAGAAGGGAAATGATCGCTGAAAATACTTCTGTAGTAATACTCCTCCTTCGTCTTTGGTGTATTGATAGGAAAACGATAAGCCGCGTTCTCCATTTGTTTATCAGTAATCTGTTTCTCAGTGATTTCCTTCAGTGTATCAATCCAGTTATAACCAACTCCGTCCGAAAACTGCTCTTTTTGTCTCCATGCTACACTTTCAGGAAGATAATCTTCAAAAGCTTTTCGAACAACCCATTTCTCAATCCGTCCATTCTTAATCATTTTATCTTCCGGATTCAATCGCATGGCCACATCAATAAATTCCTTATCAAGGAAGGGCACTCGTCCTTCAACACCCCAGGCTGCCAGGGTTTTATTTGCACGCAGACAATCGTACATATGTAATTTACCTAACTTACGTACAGTTTCTTCGTGAAATTCTTTAGCATTGGGTGCTTTATGAAAATATAAGTATCCTCCAAAAAGTTCGTCGGCACCTTCGCCGGAAAGCACCATTTTAATTCCCATTGATTTAATTACCCTTGCCAGTAAAAACATTGGTGTGGATGCGCGAATGGTTGTCACATCATATGTTTCAATATGATAGATCACATCCCTGAGAGCATCAAGGCCTTCCTGCACTGTAAAATTTATCTCGTGATGAATTGTTCCTATATGATCTGCCACCTTTCTTGCAGCAGCAAGATCCGGCGAGCCTTCAAGTCCAATTGCGAAAGAATGTAACTGCGGCCACCATGCTTCTTTTAGGTCGCCTTCTTCAACACGCATCTTTGAATATTTTTTTGCCAGTGCCGAGGTTACAGAAGAATCTAGCCCGCCTGAAAGTAAAACTCCATATGGTACATCCGACATCAGTTGACGATGAACTGCTCTTTCAAGAGCCTCACGCAGTTGCTGTATGTCTGTTATATTATCTTTAACTGCATCATAGCTTTCCCAGTCGCGATTATACCATTTTTTAATTACTCCTTCCTCGCTATATAAATAATGGCCTGGCTTGAATTCCTCAATTTTATTGCAAATACCTTCGAGACCCTTTAATTCCGAAGAGACATAAATATTTCCGTGCCTGTCCCAACCTATATAAAGTGGAATAACTCCAATATGGTCACGTGCAATAAGGTATACATCCTTTTCTTCATCATAAAGCGCAAATGCAAATATCCCATTAAGATCTTCGAGAAAATTTATTCCTTTCTGCTTGTATAGCGAAAGAATTACCTCGCAGTCGGAATGTGTCTGGAACTCATAGATCGATTCTGTTTTCTGTCTTAACTCCTGAAAATTATATATCTCTCCATTCACTGCAAGGATATGTTTTCTGTCTTTACTATATAAAGGTTGATTTCCAGATTGCGGATCTACTATCGATAGACGCTCATGAGCAAGTACTGCATTATCGCCGCAGTAAATACCCGACCAGTCCGGCCCGCGATGTCGCAACCTCTTTGACATGTCAAGAGCCTGCTGTCTTAATTCTGCCGATGGTACTTTTAAATCAAACACTCCAATTATTCCACACATGCCTGGTATTTATTTAATTTAGGTTGCTGGTTTACATTCATTATATCTTTAACATATTTATTATAAAATTGTTAAATCAGTATGTTATAAAACCTAAAATTTGTAACCTTACTATGGCAAATATATTAAATATAGAAATTAATTCAAATTAATTTTTATACTTTAGTATTTATTTTATATATTTGCTTACAGACTGTTAGTTATTATTATATTTTATTTAAATTCTACAATAATTAACTATGAAGACAGAAAATTATACTCAGATTGATAAGTTGGACCGTAAAATATTATCGATTCTAACCAGAAATGCTAGAATTCCGTTCCTTGAAGTTGCACGTGAATGTAACGTTTCTGGAGCTGCGATTCATCAGCGAGTGCAACGATTAACCAAAATAGGTATTATTTCAGGCTCACAGTTTATTGTAGAACCTAAAAAACTAGGTTATCATACTTGTGCCTATATTGGAATCTTTCTCGATAATGCAGCACTATTCGCTGATGTTTCGGAACGACTATTTAAAATTCCTGAAATTACCCAGTGTCATTATACGACAGGCCAGTATGCGATGTTCGTTAAGGTATTTGCCAAAGATAATGAGCACCTTAGAAAGGTCCTTGCCGAAAAAATTCAGGCCATCAATGGTATTATGAGAACAGAAACCTTCATTTCATTAGAAGTAATGGTTGACCGCCAGTTACCTATTATCGAAGAGACTTCTGAGGAATTAAAAACCGGAGATAAATAACGAAAATTTTAATATTCACAACAATTGGGAATTTATAAAAATTCAGATTTAATAATACTGACAGAGATAACAAAGTTTATCGTTCTTTGCAGTCGCTTCTACATTTAACCCTTATTCCCATCAACCTTTCATGAGACATATTCTTGAACCTTCATTCAAGAGACGTGGTTTATTCTCTGCTGCTTTTCAAAGTTTTCCAAACTACAATTCTTCGAAACGAGAACTCTCTATTTTTTACGCAAACCTTGTTTGCTAAAAATCGGGGCCATGTTTTTCGATTAAACTTTCCAGATAATTACGACTCTTCTTTCGTTTCAATTCTAACTCCAGTTTAATTGCTTCCTACTTTGTAATAAATTCTTCAAAATACACAGTTATCCATGGACGATATGGTCTCGTTGACTTTGTTGCACCGGCATTGTGTTTTTCTAATCTTTTTTTTTGGATCAAAGCAGGAGCCGATGTAGTATCTTTCTTCAGAATCACTATAAAGAATGTATAAGTAGTACATGATAAACTTACATTTAACGAAAAGTGGAAATTAATTCCCCCTTCTTCTGTTCGTAGCGTGGTGTGGTGAAATATCTAACTTGGAATTATTGAAGGGATTAATGGAAGTTGTTGATTTTCTGAGTGTAGTCTAGCAATACAGAGACTTGCCTGTCCTCCGAAGCGCTAGCGAAGGAAGAAACTCGCGACCTCGTGATTATGAATCGTTTTACCCCCGCTGGAGAGCCTGTTTTTAGGTTACAATTTTTGGATTTTAGGGTAGATATTTTAGGTGAATCAGACTCCAAAATCAGACTCCAGATACAGCCAATATTTTGCTTATTAAATAGATTTGAAAATCAAATTAATGTTCTTTCTTTATCTAAATAATATCATATATGGTATTTTTTATTTGTTTTCGATTGAAAAACAACCTAATTTCATCAAATAATATCATATATGATATTTAATAGCTAATAAAATGACAAATAACGAGATAATCAGAATGCTTAAAGAAAGAAAAGAGGTACTTGGAATAAATCAGGTGCATCTTGCTGAACTTTCTAAGGTTGGAGTTGCAACTTTAAGAAGATTTGAGAGTGGAAAAGGAAATATCACCTTGAATAATATGCAAAAGATTGCAGATGTGTTAGGTCTGGAGATAAAACTTGAACCAAAAAAGCCTAAACAATGAGATGTGCAGAAGTTTATAGAAATGGAAACTTGGCAGGGACTCTTATCGAAACGGATCAAGGCAGATTTGAATTTACATATGATAACAATTATTACAATGATTCATCTATGCCTGCCATCAGTCTAACACTGCCCAAATCGCAACAAACATATACTTCAGAATATTTGTTTCCTTTCTTCTATAATATGCTTTCTGAAGGGACAAATAGACTGGTTCAATCCAAGCATCTTAGAATTGACGAGCAAGATTTCTTTGGTCTGCTATTAGCCACTGCAAAATACGATACTACTGGTGCGATAACAATAAAGCAAATTGACTAAACACAGCTTTCATGGAAATTAAAAACTGCCCAGGTTTGCTATTAGAGGGTTACACAGACTACAGCCCTCTTTTTCTTCGAAGAATGTTTAATGGAAAAAAGGTTAGCCATTTCCTGCCTTATAATGCCCCGGAACTTGACGAAGAAGATCAAAAGAAATTCATGCAGAACCAGAAACAAATTTCTATCTCAGGTGTTCAAGAAAAGTATTCAATAATACTTGATAAAAACAATCTTCGATTAACTGAGGAAAATGAACGTGGAACCTATATACTAAAACCCATACCACATGGATTAAAGAGGACAGATATGATTCCTGCTAATGAGCATTTAACCATGCAAATTGCTTCACAGGTATATAAAATACAAACAGCAGAAAACGGTTTAGTATTTTTTAGAAATAATGAAGCTGCATACCTTACAAAACGATTTGATGTAGGTTTGGATGGAACCAAATTAGGTAAAGAAGATTTTGCCTCATTAGCAGGGAAAACTGAAGAAAACGCAGGTACAAACTTTAAGTATAACTACTCTTATGAAGGCATAGCAGAAATGATAAAAAAGTACATAGGAGCCTGGAAAGTTGAAATAGAAAAATATTACAATCTTATTATTTTCAACTTCCTTTTTTCAAATGGTGATGCTCATTTAAAAAATTTTTCGGTACTGGAAACAAAAAACGGAGACTATATCTTAAGTCCGGCATACGATCTTTTAAATACGAGAATCCATGTTGAAGAAGAAAGTCCATTTGCATTAGAAGATGATTTGTTTAAAAAATGGAACTGGTCCAAATGCAGAATAGAAAATCCAGAACATCATCCATGCAAAGAAGATTTTATCGAGTTCGGTAAAAAAATAGGTATTGATAGACAGAGAGTTGAAAAATTACTTGAACCATTTTTGAAAGATCAAACAGAGGTAGCAGCTTTAATTGAAAGATCATTTTTAAACGAGAAGACTAAGAAGCTTTATAAAGATCATTATATTGAACGTTTGAAGAAGCTAAATATGTATTAAAAGCAAAATCAGACTCCAAAGTAATTTAAATAAAAAAGCCAGCCTATAAAGACTGACTAACTTATTGTTTATCAATATGTAGCGAGAGAGGGACTTGAACCCTCGACCTCGTGATTATGAATCACGCGCTCTAACCAGCTGAGCTACCTCGCCATTATATATTTTCAGCTATATGAACGCGACTTCTGAATTATCGCGCTCTAATCCCGAAAATCACAAATCTCCGATTTGCCTGATTTTCAAGAATCCTCGATAAACTATGAAATCACACTTGCCTGCTTCAAGCAGGGATTTCTGGTTTATCGGGATTGAGCTACCTCGCCCTTTGTCCGCCATAGCTTCATGCGCAGGCGGTATCTAATTAATAAAATCCACCTTCGCTATTCATAATGTTCATAGCTACGGTGGATAAAAACGGATGCAAAGATATATTTCTTTTTAAATAATGACAATTTTTTTTAAGTTGCCGATCTAGAAGTTAAATTCTTTTATATTTGCACGCACCTTAAAAACTTGATCTGTTATTTTTTTTTACAGATAAATTAATTTTTAATACATTGGTTGCCTGATATCTGTAACCAGACTTTTATTAAAAGGATATAGCAATGTATTTGTTATGCCCGAAATAATTTTTCTATGAAGAAGAAAATCGTTTTAGAATATCCCCTTAATTCATCGCCAAAAGTATTGTATCCGAGATTGAGTACACCGGGAGGACTGGCAGAGTGGTTTGCTGATGATGTTAACCTGAAAGGAAATATCTATTTCTTTATTTGGGAAGGCACCGAACAACGTGCAGAATTAGTGCACCGTAAAGAAAATAAATATATACGTTTTAAATGGATCGATGATCCTGAAGAACCCGTTTTTGAATTCAGAATCAATGTTGACGAATTAACTGGTGATGTTGCCCTTGTAATTTCTGATACAATAGATGAAGATGATGAAGATGATGCAGTCAGCCTTTGGGATTCTCAGATTTCCGAATTAAAACATGTACTGGGATCCTGATTCACCGCAATTTAAATCTCATTTTTTCGTACTTTCATACAGATGATATTTCTTTGTACTGATAAAAATTAACAGATGTGAGACGCTTACATATTCTGGTATTAAAATCTTTTATCGGGCCTTTCGTACTGATATTTTTTATCGTACTGTTCATTTTGTTGATGCAGTTCCTGTGGCGATATATCGATGATCTTGTTGGAAAGGGATTAGAAATTAAGGTTATTGCAGAACTTCTGCTGTATACTTCATCGAGCCTGGTACCGATGGCTCTGCCACTTTCAATACTTATGTCGTCTCTGATGACTTTTGGTAATATGGGTGAATTTTATGAACTCACCGCTATTAAAGCGTCAGGAATATCACTTCAGCGCATAATGTTACCATTAATGGTCCTTGTAATTGGAATTAGCATTGGTGCATTCTTTTTTGCTAATGACATACTGCCCTATACTAACCTTAAAATGAGATCACTCCTCTACGATGTGCAACATCAGCGACCGGAGATACAGATAATTCCCGGTTCGTTTTATAATGGTATTGAAGGATATAGTGTGCGCGTGGAAAAAAAGGATCCCGAAACCAATATACTTTATGATGTTAAGATTTATGATCATTCAGCCTCAAGGGGAAATACAAATGTCATTATAGCAGACTCAGGCAAAATGATTGTAACCAGTGATAACAGGAACCTTATTTTTACATTATATCATGGATTTAGTTATAATGAAATTGAAAGCGACAGACGCAATAAAAGATATAATACCTATCCGCACCGATTTGATAAGTTCGACGAACAGCAGATGGTTATCGAACTTGTAGGATTTTCACTTACCAGAACCGATGAAAATCTTTTCAGGAATCACTATTCCATGTTAAATCTTGATCAGCTTGATCACATGAAAGATTCAATAAAGAATGTAATAGAAGATAAGAAAGACCTGCTTGTTCATACTTTGCTAGACGGAAATTATTTTAAAAAACGAACGAGACCTAATCCCAAGAAACATATTATTGAAAAACGTGATTCGATGATGAAATCGGCTATTAACCCGCATTGGGTAAGGCCAGATAAAAGTCATGCACCTGAGTTAATCAAAAAAAATATTACCGAAAAAATAAATGAACCTGAAACGCAATCTGAAATAACCGAAGAAGTAACCGATGAATTGAATACTGACCCGGAAATCTATAAGTCTCTTTTTGAAAAGCTAAATTTTAAAGAACAGTTGAGTATTCTTGATGCTGCGTTATCTTATGCCAGATCGGCAAGAAGTTATGTAGACGGTTCTTCTCAGAATATGGATATCAAAATTCAGAAGTTACGCCGATTCGAAATTGAATGGCACAGAAAATTTACCATTGCTTTTGCATGTTTTGTATTTCTTTTAATTGGTGCACCTCTGGGAGCTATTATAAGAAAGGGAGGATTGGGCCTGCCTCTTGTGATATCAACACTCTTTTTCATTTTCTATTATATTATTTCATTATTGGGTGAGAAAGTTGTACGTGAAAGTATATTACCCGATTACCAGGGTATGTGGTTGGCATCAGGTTTATTTTTTACGGTTGGTATATTTCTGACATATAAAGCTACAACCGATTCTTCGATGTTAAATTTTGAATTGTATGCCAATGCAGTAAGGAATTTTCTTGGAATTCGTAAGCTGACGGTTCTGGATGTTATTGAAAAAGATTCGGAAATCAATAGAATTAAACCGGTCAATCATGATAAACTTCTCGCAACCCTTGGTTCATTTCATGATTCGGTTGAAGAATCAATTGAGGATGTAAATACACAGCTTAAATTTTCAGGTTTCCTGGTCTCACTGGTTGGTATTCGCGAAAGTAGTAACATAGTGCTTTTAGACAGGCTCTATAAGAATATTATGCGTAGTATCAGAATGTCTGATTTGTATGGTAATCTGTCAGTGAGAAATAAACTTTCGGAATTCCCTAATTTTAATTATAAATACTATCTTGATCTTAAAGCTATACTTTACATTAAGCTTGTTCTTCTTTTGGTTCCGCCATTAACAATATTGATTGCAGCAAGGCATTATATACAGCTTTTATCGCTTAAAGCAAGGATGAAAAATATAAGTCAGCTCACTACTGATCTTATCCAAATGGTAAAAAAAGCAGATACATTTGATAATGTCGGTTAATGCCAATATTTTAGAAATAAAAGAAAATCAGTTTTTTACCGAAACTCTTAAATGTTAATTATGAAACACATAATATATAAAACACAACCTCTTTATGTTAATATATTTACTGCGTCAATTCTTTAAATTAATCGATTACAGAAACCAGCATAACTAAACCCTATATGAATATATTGCAAATATGTAACAAGGTGCCCTTCCCGCCAAAGGATGGAGGTGCAATAGCAATCTGGAATCTAGCAAATGGGATGGCAAGCAAGGGGCATAATGTTACTATATTGGCAATGAACACAAGTAAGCATCGTGTTGAAACTAAAACAGAAGAAGAGAATATATCCGAAAAAATTAAATTGCATTATGTACCTGTAAACATAAAAATCAGCTTACTGAAACTTCTTTTAAATTATTTATTCTCAAAATATCCGTATAATGCCAAACGGTTTATCAATAAGGGTTTTAATAAAGCATTAGAAGATATTTTTCAGACAAATAAATTTGATGTAATTCAGCTTGAGGGACTATATGTAACCCCACATATTAAAACTATAAGAAGATACACTAAATCTGTAATCGCCTATCGTGCCCACAATCTGGAAAGTGAGATATGGAAACGTTTAGCAACTTATTCAAAAAATCCCGTTAAGAAAATCTATTTAAAGAACCTTTCAAAAAGAATTGAACATCTTGAGAAGAACCTGATAAACAAATATGATCTGCTAATACCAATAACTTCAAGAGACCTGGAACATTTTCAGACAATGGGTAATACAAAACCTGCACATGTAACTCCTGCCGGCATCCCCGATGAACAATTAAAGCATGTTAAATCTAACGTAGATAATAAAACTTTCTTTTACATCGGATCGCTTGACTGGATACCCAATCAAGAAGGTTTATTATGGTTTATTGATAATGTCTGGCTTAAGATTAATAAGGAATTTCCTGAAGTAAGGTTTCATGTAGCAGGCAGAAATTCTCCGAGATGGTTATCGAAGAAACTGGTAATGTCGCAGATACATTTTCATGGTGAGGTTGACAGTGCCGGCGATTTCGTCGACAAATACCAGATTATGATTGTTCCTCTGTTTGCCGGAAGCGGAATGAGAGTTAAAATAATCGAAGCTATGGCACGTTCAAAAGTGATTGTAACTACTTCTGTCGGTGCTGAAGGTATTGATATCCAAAATGGTGTACATGGAATAATAGCAAATAATGCCAATGAATTCTATGAAAGCTTAAAAAAACTCTTGGAAAACAATATTTTTTTAACAAACATTGAAGGAAATTCATTTGCCCTGGTGAAAATGAAATATAATAATAATTCAATATCAAAAGATCTTCTGGATTTTTACGATAAGTATAAAGCATGTTAATAACAATTTTCTGGATACTTGTTGGTATCATATTGTATACTTATTTCGGATATACGGCATTGTTGCTTTTATTAAACGGATTTAAATTTATCTTTCGAATTGAGAAGCGATATCCATATAAGCCGGAATTACTTCCTGAGGTTACTTTGCTGATTGCGGCATACAATGAGATTGACATTGTTGAGAAGAAAATGAGGAATACCGGGGATATTAATTATCCGAAAGACAGACTGAAGGTTTTATGGGTAACTGATGGATCAGATGACGGAACTCCCGAAAAACTGGCAACTTTTAAAAATATCAGTGTTTTACACCGCATTGAACGTGAAGGAAAAACAGCAGCATTAAACAGAGCTATGCAACATGTTAATACTCCCTACGTTATATTCTGTGATGCCAATGCAATGTTAGCTTCAAATTCTGTTCATGAACTTTTAAGTCATTTTGCAGATCCAAAAGTCGGTTGTGTTGCAGGAGAAAAAAGAATTATCCGGTCTGCCAGTGGTCTTGCAAGCGGAACCGGTGAAGGAATTTACTGGAAGTATGAATCGTTTATTAAAAAACTGGAATCATGGTTCTATTCTACCCTGGGAGCAGCCGGAGAATTATATGCGATCAGAACTGAATTGTTTTCTCCTATCGACACAGATTTTATCGTTGACGACTTTGTCAATTCATTGAAGATTGCATTAAAAGGATATAAAATAAAATATACTCCTAACGCTTATGCAACAGAATATCCCTCATTCAATATTAAAGAAGAATTAAAAAGGAAAATCAGAATTGCAACCGGGGGTTTTCAGACTATCGCAAAAATTCCTTCACTTTTAAATATATTTAAACACGGACTTTTAAGTTTTGAATTTATTTCTCATAAAGTGTTACGATGGACGGTAGTACCGATCTCATTACCTGCCATTTTGTGCATCAATATTGCAATTTGTAACAACTCGGGGTGGAGCTCTGGTCTTTTTAATTCAATACTTATACTGCAAAGTATCTTCTATTTCATCTCTATATTTGGTTTCTGGATGGAAAAGCTCAGCTTAAGATTAAAAATTCTATACCTACCCTATTATCTCTGCATGATGAATTATGCACAAATGGCCGGTTTTATAAGGTTTTTAAACAGATCACAAACAGTTGTCTGGGAAAAAGCCCGTCGCAGATAATTTCAGTTATAATTTCAGTTATTATTTCATATGTCATAATGTAAAAAAGGTACTGCTAAATATTCTTGGGGAATTTTAATAACAATCTTACTTTTGCCATGTTAAATACAGTTCTCCCATAAGGAATTAAATTCATGTTTGAAAATTCAGATATAAAAAATCGCCTTAACAGCGTTGAAGATGCTATCGAAGATATTAAAAACGGCAGGATTGTAATTGTTGTCGATGATGAAGATCGCGAAAATGAAGGTGATTTTATTTGTGCAGCTGAACTTGTAACACCAGAAATTGTAAATTTCATGGCCACTCACGGCCGTGGATTAATTTGTGCTCCCATTCTGGAAAAACGATGCGAGGAACTTGAACTCGAGATGATGGTGCCTGTAAATACGTCACTGCACTCAACCCCATTTACGGTTTCTGTTGATCTGTTAGGTAAAGGATGTACCACCGGTATTTCGGCAAGTGACCGCGCTAAAACTATCAGGGCACTTGTTGATCCTGAAACTCAACCAGAGAATCTCGGGCGCCCCGGGCATATTTTCCCCCTGAAGGCAAAAGGGAAAGGGGTTTTACGCAGAGCCGGACATACAGAAGCCGCCGTTGACCTTGCCAGACTTGCCGGCTTAAAACCGGGAGGAGTACTCGTGGAAATCATGAACGAAGATGGTTCAATGGCCCGCCTCCCTCAACTGATTGACATTGCTAACGAATATGATCTGAAGATTATTACTATCAAGAGTCTGATAGCTTATCAACTCGATAAAGATATTATTGTTATCCGTGGCGAAAGAGTAAAACTTCCCACTGAATTTGGCGACTTTGAACTTATTCCTTTTATACAGGAATCAAATAATATGGAACATGTGGCACTGATCAAAGGTAAGTTCAGCAGAGATGAACCTGTACTTGTTCGTGTACATTCATCATGTGTAACCGGTGATATTTTTCATTCTTACCGTTGCGATTGCGGACCGCAGCTTCATGAAGCAATGCGACTGATAGAAAAGGAAGGCAAAGGAGTATTGGTGTATTTAAACCAGGAAGGAAGAGGTATTGGTCTGTTTAATAAAATAAAAGCTTATAAACTTCAGGAACAAGGCAGGGATACAGTAGAAGCCAACCTCGATCTGGGATTTAAAGATGACGAGCGTGATTATGGCGTTGGTGCAAGTATACTCCGTGAACTTGGACTTGGCAAAATCCGGCTTATGACAAATAATCCTGTTAAACTTGCAGGTCTTGAAGGATATGGTCTTACAATAGTTGAAAATGTTCCCCTGGTAATACCTCCGAATAAACACAATAAATTCTACCTGGAAACAAAAAAATCTAAAATGGGGCACTTCCTTGAGTTAATCCCAGAGGAAAAGAATAACAAAAAAGAGTAAATAAAATGTCCGTTTTATGCCGGAAAAGCTTCGTATAGTATTTATGGGCACCCCCGAGTTTGCAGTTGCATCGCTCGATGCGCTTCTCAAATCAAAACATAAAATAGTGGGTGTTATAACCGCTGCGGATAAACCTGCTGGCCGGGGAAAAAAGATCATGCCCTCTCCTGTTAAGGAATTCGCATTGAAAAACGAAATCTCCCCGATATTACAGCCGTCAAATCTGAAAGATCAGCGATTCATTGAAGAACTAAAGAACCTGAATGCCGACCTGCAGGTAGTTGTAGCTTTCCGGATGCTGCCCGAGGTTGTCTGGTCTATGCCCCCTAAAGGTACAATTAACCTGCACGCTTCACTGCTGCCAAATTACAGAGGAGCTGCACCAATTAACCGGGCAATTATAAATGGAGAAAAAGAATCGGGTGCAACAACATTCTTCATTGAGAAAGAAATTGATGCCGGAAATATTATCGATCAGATTAAGGTGGAAATTACCCCGGATATGCTGGCTGGTGAACTGCATGATATACTGATGGAATCAGGTGCAAAACTTATCGTAAAAACTGTTAATGCCATAGCAGATGGAAACCATAAATCAACACCTCAGTCAACAGTTGATCTAAACAAACCTGTTCATAGTGCCCCAAAAATCTTTAAAGAAGATTGTAAAATAGACTGGACTAAAAACGGGGAGCCAATTCACAACTTCATTCGCGGATTAAGCCCATTTCCCGCTGCATGGACAGATTTAATTATTAATGATTATCCTACCACCATAAAAATATTCAGATCAAAATTCAAATCACAAAATCACACCTATCCACCAGGTAAACTTTTTTCTGACGGTAAAACAAATCTTCAGATTGCTGTTCCCGATGGTTTTATAAAAATACTAATCTTACAGCAGGCTGGTAAAAAAAGGATGTCGACTGAAGAGTTTCTTCGTGGAATTCAGGATGTAAATAAACTAAGTCTAATCGTCTAGATCAAATTCAACCTGGAATTCCTCATCAGAAGGTTCTTCCTCAAGTGCTATCGAAGGTAATGTCAGTTTATCTCCTTTATCCTTATTTTTCTTCCTTAAATAAATTTCCTGACCATTTTCCAGTTCAGCATCAACAGTTAAATTATTTCTGGCAGCCAGCTTTTCAGCTTTAACGGCATACATCTGGGATAATTCCATAATGGTTTCACCCTCATTAGCTATATGAATATTCTTACCTGTTTCTGCTTTATTGCGCTTAGGCTGGATATATATCTTTTGTCCGTCAGTCAGATTTGTAACGTCGTTTATATCATTATATTTTGGCAGCTGCCAGTTGAACAAATACATTTCTTCCGCAAGGGATGTAAAACTGTCTCCTTTACGTGCCAAAACGTATTTAACACGATTGTTATACATAACCTTTCTGTTACCTGCATATTCTGTGTCCTCAAAACTGTTTTTTATTCCATCCCTACCCATACCGGCAATCACAACTTCATCATACTGGTATAATTCATTTTCATCAATTATCCTGATGAGTGCATCAGCATAAGAGGGACTGGTTGCGTATCCCGCTTTTTTTAATCCTTTCGCCCAGGATTTATAATCGTCAGGGGAATAATCAAAAAGAAAAGCATAGCGTTCACGAGTCTTCAGAAACTCTGAATGATCTTGATAAGACTCCTCAACCGACTTATACTTTCTGAAGCATTCTCTTCTGGCATCATCGTCATGTCGAATACTTTTTCCTTTCCAGTCGTGGCACTTGATCCCAAAATGATTGTTAGCCTTTCTGGCAAGCCTGCTGTTACCGTTCCCTGATTCAAGTATCCCCTGAGCAAGTGTAATACTTGCAGGAATTCCTGTGCGTTTCATTTCCTGCATAGACAATTCCTTATAAGTATCAATATACTCTTCCCTGCTCATCTTACTTTCCTGGGCAGTTAATGCAGTGTAAATAAATAAAAGAATAACTGTTATGTACCTCATATCAATAAGTCTCTGTAATTGCAAAAATATACTCACAAGACATCTGTTTTATTGTTCAGCAATTCAACTTTTCAACAAATGTCGCAGATATCAATTACAAATCAAAGTATTTCCAAAACGTATCTGATTCGGGCAGGGGAGCTTCAATAGTAATATTTTCTTTTGTTACAGGGTGTTCAAATTGAATTTTACATGCATGCAGACTGATCCCTCCATCGGGGTTTGAACGCGGATATCCGTATTTCAAATCACCTTTAACAGGGCTGCCGATACACGAAAGTTGAGCCCTTATCTGGTGATGGCGCCCTGTCATCAGATCTATTTCAAGAAGATGATAACGTTCTGAATTGGCAATAACCCTGTAATGCAGCTGTGCCAGCTTCGAATTCTTAACTTCCGTATCGAAGCAAAATGATTTGTTCTTTTTTGTATCGCGGACAATAAAATGGCTTAATGTTTCCTCTGTTTTTACAGGAAGCTGTTTTACAATAGCCCAGTATGTCTTTTGAATCTCGCCGTCACGGAATTTATTACTCATGCGGGTAAGTGCTTTACTGGTCTTTGCAAAAATTACAACACCTGAAACCGGCCTGTCCAATCGATGTGGAACACCGAGAAATACATTCCCAGGCTTTTTATACTTCTTTTTAAGATACTGCTTAATCTTCTCAATCAGTGAATCATCACCTGTCTTATCTTTCTGTACCAGGTCGTGACAGGTTTTATTAACCGCAATCAGATGGTTATCTTCGTATAGAATTTCCAATTTATGAGTCAAGCTTTATTTTTGTTTTGAGCTAATTATTAACACATCTCATATCTCACTTCTCACATCTAAAAATTAATATTGCTCCTTATCATTCGGAAAATCTACATTTTTTATGTCATTTATATATTTCTCTACAGCACCATGAATTTCCCGGTTTAAATTATGATACCTCCTTAAAAACCGGGGTGAAAATTCCTGTGTAATTCCCAGCATATCATGTATTACCAGAACCTGCCCGTCAACTTTGCTGCCTGCACCAATTCCGATAACCGGTATCTTTAAAGAGCCTGCGACTTCTTCGGCAAGTTTTGCAGGAATTTTCTCCAATACAATTCCAAATACCCCGGTTTTCTCCAGCAAATGGGCATCTTCAATGAGCTTTTTTGCTTCTTCTTCTTCCTGTGCCCTGACAACATAAGTTCCAAATTTATGGATCGACTGCGGAGTAAGTCCCAGGTGCCCCATAACCGGTATGCCGGCTGAAAGTATCCTGGTAACAGATTCCTGAATTTCTCGACCGCCCTCCATCTTGATAGCATGGGCTCCCGTTTCTTTCATTATTCTGATAGCCGATGAGAGAGCCTCTTTTGAATTGCCCTGATACGTTCCAAAAGGCAGATCGACAACCACCAATGCTCTTTTCACTCCTCTTACAACACTGCTTGCATGGTAGATCATTTCATTCAGCGTAATGGGAACAGTTGTTTCATGTCCTGCCATGACATTCGAAGCGGAATCACCGACCAAAATAACATCAATGCCGGCTCCATCAATAATTCTTGCCATAGAATAATCATAAGCTGTAAGCATGGCGATTTTCTCACCGCGCAGCTTCATTTCATTCAAAACATGTGTAGTTACTCGTTTAGCTTTTATATGTTCCGACATAGCACTGAGTTTATTATGAGTGTACAAATTTGAAAAATATATTTATATAACCTGTATTATTAATAAGAATCTGTTGCTCTTTTAGAACATAATTTAAATATTATTATACATAATCATGATTCAGGTACTTTAATTGAATTTGCAAATATCAGTTGTACTTGATTTTTCAGCATAAGATCTCTTAACAGAACCTGTTACTCAAATTCAATCTGCCATTCTGACTATTTGTCACAAAGTAATGTAAACCCCATACAAAAAATCATGCATGCTGACAGAAAACTGACATATAACCCTAATGGCATAATGATTGACCGTGTTGGCACAAAACAGAAAAAATAAATAATAACTTAAAAAATATATTTAGCAATGGGTAAAATAATAGGAATCGATTTAGGAACCACCAACAGTTGCGTATCGGTTATGGAAGGTAATGAGCCTGTAGTGATTCCAAACAGCGAAGGGAAACGTACCACACCTTCAATGGTTGCTTTCGTTGAAAATGGCGAACGCAAGGTTGGAGATCCTGCCAAACGTCAGGCAATTACAAACCCCCAAAAAACTGTTTCTTCCATTAAGCGATTCATGGGAGAAACTTTCGACAATACCCAGAAAGAAATTAACCGGGTTCCTTATAAAGTAATTAAAGGGGATAATAATACTCCCAGAGTTAAAATCGATGATCGCACATATACTCCGCAGGAAATATCTGCTATGGTCCTTCAGAAAATGAAGAAAACAGCAGAAGATTATCTTGGCCAGGAAGTAACAGAGGCGGTTATTACTGTTCCTGCTTACTTTAATGATTCACAGCGTCAGGCAACAAAAGAAGCCGGTGAAATTGCAGGACTTGAGGTGAAACGTATAATAAATGAGCCTACAGCAGCATCATTAGCTTATGGTCTTGACAAAAAAAACCAGGATTTGAAAATTGCTGTTTTCGACCTTGGTGGCGGTACATTCGATATCTCAATACTGGAACTCGGTGATGGTGTTTTTGAAGTTAAATCAACCAACGGAGATACTCACCTTGGTGGCGATGATTTTGACCAGGTGATTATCGACTGGCTGGCAGATGAATTTAAAAAAGATGAGGGTATAGATCTTAAAAAAGATCCCATGGCACTTCAAAGACTGAAAGAAGCTGCCGAGAAGGCTAAAATTGAACTTTCAAGTTCTACCCAGACAGAAATTAACTTGCCATATATAATGCCGGTTGACGGAATACCAAAACACCTTGTTAAAACATTAACGCGTGCTCAGTTTGAACAGCTTGCCGACTCTCTTATACAATCTACTGTTGAACCATGTAAAAAGGCACTGAAAGATGCCGGCATGACAGCATCGGATATTAATGAAGTAATCCTGGTAGGTGGTTCAACTCGTATTCCGGCAATACAGGAGGTAGTTGAAAAATTCTTCGGCAAAAAACCTTCAAAAGGAGTGAATCCAGATGAAGTTGTGGCTGTTGGTGCTGCTATTCAGGGTGGCGTGCTTACCGGCGAGGTAAAAGATGTACTTCTTTTAGACGTTACTCCATTATCCCTTGGAATTGAAACCATGGGTGGAGTAATGACCAAACTGATAGAAGCAAACACGACTATTCCAACGAAAAAAGCAGAGACATTTACTACTGCTGCAGATAACCAGCCGTCGGTAGAAATTCATGTTCTCCAAGGAGAAAGGCCCATGGCTAGCGGAAATAAAACGATAGGACGTTTTCACCTCGACGGTATCCCGCCGGCACCAAGAGGTGTGCCTCAGATAGAAGTTACATTCGATATTGACGCAAATGGTATACTCCATGTAAATGCTAAAGATAAAGGTACCGGTAAAGAACAAAGTATTCGTATTGAAGCTTCGTCAGGGTTAAGTGATGAAGAGATCAAGCGTATGCGTGAAGAAGCAAAGGCAAATGAGGCAACTGATAAAGAAGCCAGGGAAAGAGTTGATAAGCTTAATACCGCCGATAGCCTGATTTTCCAAACTGACAAACAACTTAAAGAGTTTGGAGATAAAATTCCTGCTGATAAAAAAGAAGCTATTGAAAAAGCTTTGAATGAACTTAAAGAAGCTCATAAAAAACAGGATATCGAAGCCATTGATAAAGCTACTGCAGAACTTAATAATGTATGGCAGGCAGCATCACAGGATTTATACAATGCAAGCCAGCAGGCACAAGGCGGACAACAACAGCCTGGAGCTGATAATAAAGCCGGTGATGATAAAGGGGGCGATCAGGAAGTTACAGATGTGGATTTTGAAGAAGTAAAATAAACAGTTAAATATTGATGATTAGTTTAAGGCCGCCATTATCATGACGGTCTTTTTTTGTCCTCTTAATAAGCTCTTACTGCTTATATTTCTTTTCAAACTAATTATTTTTATTATATTTCTCTGCTTAAACCACCATTTCCAAAAATGCGTAATAGTATAAATAAAATATTGTCCCGAAATTTATTTACAATTGCTCTGTTACATATTTTCGTCTCTGTTTCAAATGCAGACGTCTTTGATCCTGAAAATATCGGTTTTTACCAGATAGGTCAAAGTGACGGGTTATCGCATAGTAATGTTGAGTGCATCTTTCAGGACAGCGACGGATTTATCTGGATTGGAACCCGTGACGGACTAAACAGATACGACGGATACGAATTCAAAGTTTACCGTAACAACATTATTGATTCTTTATCAATTTCAGGAAACAGAATCTTATGTGTCACTGAAGATACTGATGGCAATTTGTGGATTGGTACTTTCATGAACGGAGTAAATAAATTAGACAGAAAGTATGATAAATTCTACGGTTACCCCCATCTTGATGAATCCGGTAATATTATTAATGAAAGAGTAAATCAGGTAAAACAATTCTCCGATAATACTATCTGGATTTGCACTAACAATGGACTGGCAAGATATACTAAAAGTGAAGACAGTATATTTTATTTTGAACCTGATAGTAACAAAGAGTTTTCATTGAACTCTTATACAGTTTATGACATACTTGAAACTTCCGATAAGGAAATATACATAGCAACAGAATCGCAATATATTCAAAAACTAATCTCCCCCGATGGTAAGTTTGTTAATATTGATTATAATAAAGACCCTTCTTTAAACGGTAATTATAAAAAACATATTATTGAAGATACTGATGGAAGTTTATGGATAGCTGCTGAGTTACATGGTTTGTATAATTATAACCGGCAGACGGGTCAATCGATCTATTATCCCAAATCAGTTAACGGCCCTAACAGTAATATTTTAAGTGGAAGTATGTACCTGTCGCCCGATAATCAATTATGGATAGCAACCGACGGTGGTGGAATTAACATTTACGATAAAGCTTCGGGAAAATTTTATTATCTGACCCATAACAACAATATAAATAATTCGCTTACCACAAATCATATCTATTCTATTTTTTTCGACAGCAAAGGACTGGTCTGGGTAGGAACTTTTGGTGAAGGAATTAATATACATGACCCAAACAGAATTAAATTTCAAACATACAGGCACAAAAATGATGACCCATATTCTCTTGGAGGTAAATCGGTAACTGCAATTTTCCGGGATTCAAAGAACAGAATTTGGTTTGGGACCGATGGAGGGGGATTAAGTCTATTCAAGAATGGTAAGTTTAAAAATTATAGACATAATCCGGATAATAAAAATTCGTTAAGCTCCGATGTAATTGTAAGTATCGGTGAAGATCAGTTTGGAAATCTACTGCTTGGTACTTTTGCCGGTGGATTTATGTCTTTTAATGTCGAACAGAATATATTTAAACATTACTCCCCCAGCACAGATGATCCAAATTCAATATCATCTCCCAGTGTATGGTCTATACTCAGGGACAGTAAAAACAGGATATGGTTAGGTCTGCTCGATACCGGCCTGGATTTATTTGATCCGGTTCATCAGTCATTCACTCATTTTGAATCGAAACTTGATCCGGTTAGTTCTGTGAATTTCAGAAATGTGATGGTTGTTTATGAAGACAGGGATGGTGATATCTGGATAGGAACCGAGGGAGACGGAATAAAGATCCTGGATCATGAAACCAATGAATTCTATTCTTTTTCGGTAGTCAATCCTGACAATCCGCTGGTAAGGAGAATAGTCAACTGCATTTATCAGGATGAAGCCGGTTTCGTCTGGATCGGAAGCGAAGGTAAAGGATTGATCCGGTACAATAAAAAAACAAAAAATTCTGAAGTTCTGACTGTCTCAGATGGTTTGCCGGGTAATATCATTCAAAGTATTGCCGAAGATAACAGTAATAATATATGGATCGGAACTACCAACGGATTGGCGCGAATCAGTCAGAATATGAAAGATATAATTGTCTATGATAACCGGGAAGGACTGCAGGGGCTGGAGTTCAATCTGAACTCTGTACTGAAAACCCGTGATGGAATGCTATATTTTGGAGGAACCGAAGGCTTTTCTGTTTTCCACTCCGACAGTTTGACTAAAAAAGATATTAATGATGCAAAAGTTTATTTAACCAATCTTAAGGTATTGAACCGGGCGGTTAACCCCAGAGATACCTTTACCCGCCATACCATACTCACAAAGAATATTACTTATGCCAGTGATATTACACTTACACATAAAGAAAATATGTTTACAATAGAGTTTTCTTTGTTAAACTATACCCTGCCCGAGAAAAATATTTATCAATACAAACTTGAAGGATTTGACACTGACTGGATAACGACAAGTGCCGACAGACGATCAGCTACCTATACGAACCTTGACCCGGAAACCTATATATTTAAAGTCAGAGGGGCCAATAACAACGGCGTTTGGAGTAACAGTACGGCAGAAATAACAATTCATATTCTGCCCCCATACTGGAAAACACTATGGTTTAAAGCAATCATCATTGCCTTCTGTTTCCTGCTTGTCCTGTTATGGTTCTGGTACCGGTTAAAACTTAAGGAATCGAAATACAGAAGACTTTCGATAGAACAGGAAAGAAAACTCATAAGACTTGAAAATGAAAAGCTCCAGAGCGATTTAAATAATCTTACTTTCCATATCTTACATCGAAACAGATCTCTCATCGATCCAAAGAACCGTCTGATTGGCTTAGCGAATAAAGCAACCCCCGACCTTAAAGAAAAAATATTAAAAATCGTTTCGGAAATCGACGAAGAAATCAATGAAGAGAAAGACTGGAAATATATAGAACCACGACTCGATAAAGTTTATAAAGATTTCCTTTTAAGACTTCGGCAAAAACATACCGATCTGAACTCGTCAGAGATAAAAATTGCTGCATATATCCGTATGGGACTGCGCACCAAAGAACTATCGGAACTCATGCATAAATCAATCAAAGCGGTCGAAAACGACCGTTACCGTTTAAGGAAAAAACTCGAACTGGACAATAACAGTTCACTGCGCGAATACCTCGGTAAATTGTAAACTGATTTATTAATATCCGGCACATTTTAAATGCCCCGATTACAATTTGAGTGTTTTATGTAAGAAAACTGCACCTTTTTTATACTGCATCATCAGCAGTTTCCGTAAAGTGGATATTTATTCAATTAAGTGTTTTTAAGTGGTGATAAAAATCATCGTGAGTGTTTTTGAGGGGGTTTGAAATTAACAGCGGCACTGTGTCACGAGTATTTTTGTTTCGTTGAAGTTTTTTGCACCTAAAACCTTTTTCTATAACTAATTGCTATTTATTGTTTAACCCAAAATTTAACAACATGAAAAAATTTTACACACTAATTTTTACAGCGACTTTGCTAAGCCTGAATCTCACTGCACAGGAGAATATACTTTTGGGCAGTTCTATGGAAATTGATGATGAAGATTCATGGATGGTTTCTGAATTGAACTCCGATGCCGGTTCAGGTGATTACGAATTTGGATACGATCTTGATGTTCCATACGATGGAACTGGCGCGGCATTGCGCATTACAATCAATGGTTCTTCTGCAGGCACAAGACATGTGGCAATATATCAGGAAGTTACATTACGCAAAGATAGTGAATATGTTCTTGACTATGCGGTTGCAACAGTTGGCGAAGAAATAATGAACAATTCCTGGATCGAGAACTACTTAGGTTTATGGGATCCAGCTGAACAGGCAGCACCTGCAGACTATGTTGCTTCCGACTCAGCTGCAGCAATAAGCGGCTTTAAATTTGACGGATGGGAATCATCCTGCAGTGAAGCTGAAGGTGGGCCGGGTAACAGTTTTGATGGTTTATTCAGTGAAATTGGTTGTATTGGAGATGGTCCTGAAACAATCGATGGAGATTCACTTTTTAACGATTTGGGCATAGAAGATGATGTAGCCAATTTTTATCTCTTAATCAAAACCGGTATCTGGGGTATGGATGCAGTTTTAACAATTGTAATGGATAATGTAACGTTGACAGAGTATGCTCCCGTTGGAATACCCTCATCACAGGTTGCTTCACTTAACGTATTTCCAAACCCGACTGACGGCACATTAAATATTTCAGATGAAATAAATGTTACCGGAATAGAGGTACTTAGCGTACTCGGACAGACAATCATTTCTGTTAACGAAAATACCAACACATTAGATGTATCTTCTCTAACGGATGGTATTTACATCATTAAAGTAACAGATGCTAATAATAATATCCTTGTTACAAAGTTCAGGAAAATCTGATAGTTTAGTAATTAGCCAGAGGTTTATTCATCCTGCACTGAAGGTGGGTCTCAACATTTTGGGACCCATTTTTATTCTTAATGGTAGTTGTTTTTACCGAATAATATTTTGTTTTAAGGTTTGGTTTTCCATAAGCCGTATTAGTAAGTCATTCAGATCTCCAGAGACACTGCAGAATTAATAAGTTTTTTTTTCAATCATGGATGTGCACGCTGCAATTTTTAAAGGACAAAATTGCTAATTAGAAATTTCTATGATATAATTCTGCAATGTTTTTTTTATATTTATCCATATATTCTTATATATTGATATGTATATATTTGTATGTAGGAGATTATACGATAATTATAAGATCGTGGCTGCGTTTTAAAGGTACATTTATAAGAATACTAACCTGTTAAATAACATTTTAAACTCAATAAAAATGATGCATGAAGCATACACCATAATGCCCGTAACACAATTAATCATTGCTATTTATTAACCCAAAATTCTACGAATATGAAAAAAGCTTTACTATTTCCGGCATTAGTTGCCTTTGCGTTTAGCCTCAACGCTCAGGAACTTATTAACGATGGAGCATTTGATACATACGAAGGTGTTTTAACAACACGTACTGCAGATGAGTGGGGAGCCTGGTCTGATAACGGATCAGTTGTTGAAGTTGTCAGTGGTATTGCTGAATGTACACCTGGAGCCGCTACACCAGAAGACCCCTGGCACGGTCAACTGGAACAATGGGGAGCTGCTGTTGAAAATGGGCTTACCTATACTGTCTCATTTCTGGCCTGGGCAGATTTTGACAGAAGCCTGCAACTTACTATTGAAGATCCAAGTAATAACTATAGACGACTGGGTGAAACACCTGATGCAGACGGAGAGGCAGTAGGGGATGTTGTTCGTTCGAAATGGACAATTGATATCACAACTGAAGAAACAACATACACCAGAACAGTAACAATCGACAGTGTAATGGAAAATACTTCAGTAAAGTTCGCATTCCTTTACACAGCGACTTTAGACGTTGTTTATATCGATGATGTAAGTTTGCAGGAGCAAATTTCTTCAATCAATGGAGTATCAGTACTGTCCATGAATGTTTTTCCAAACCCGACAGATGGTGAACTTAATATCTCAAATGAGGTGAATGTTGCTAATATAGAAGTACTTAATGTACTCGGGCAAACGATCATTGTTGTGAATGAAAGCACGAATATTTTAGATGTGTCATCACTTTCCAGTGGTGTTTACATCATTAAAGTAACAGATGACAATAACAATGTCTATATTTCGAAATTCAAAAAAATGTGATTATATAGCATTTAGATAGAGGTTTATGCATCATGCATTAAAAGTGGGTCTCGTAATGAGGCCTATTTTTTTTATCATACAGCGGTTTATTCATTTCCTCTCTGGCAGATACCCCCCCACATGGCGCAAGCCTGACTGCCTTATGGCTAGTCAGGCAGGTGTCCACACTTGTGCCCCCCTGCCCGGCGTAGACTGCGTCTACGTCGCAACTAAATGGTTGTTTTCACTAGTATGGCGCAAGTCTCCCGCCTCTGGCGGGACAAGTTGTGACTTGTGCCTGGAAGTAAGCCTTAAAGGCGTCAATCTGCTTTATATAAAATATATAGTTGGTAGTTTGGTCCAGGTTAAAAACTTGAACCATGATAAGGTAATAACTAACATTATTTCCATAAACCTAACTTTAATAAACCAGATTATGCATATAATTCCAACCTTACTACGTTATTAATATTTGCATTTTTCAATAAAAAAATAAGCTAATAAGGTTAATTAATTCGTATTGAAATAAATCTACGAAGGTTTTATCTGAAAATAAGGTTTATATTTTTACGGGTACAGGTTTGTAGCACGTCTACTATGCTCAATGCAGCCTCCCTATGCGTATTTTATTGTTTCCTGTAAGTAATTTACCGCTTCCTGTTATTATTTTTCCTCTCCTGTAAGAAGTTTACCGCTTCCTGTTAGCGTTTTACCTGTTCCTGTTAATATTTACCCTGTCCTGTAGGGTTCTAATCCCTTCCTGTTAACCATTTTGCCTTTCCTGTTGCAGTTTTATTGCTTCCTGTTAAACAGGAGAGGGTAAATTTCCTACAGGGAGGCATTTTTTCATACCCGGATGCCATAAATGGTTACTCGAAGGCCAATATTCTTTACTCGGATGCCATGAAAAGTTGCTCGTACACCAATTTTTCCTGCTCGGATGAGAAGTACCCAGAGGAAGGGTCAAAGTCGCAGACAACGATAAGAGATACCCTGAGGAAGGCTGGGAGTTTGTTGAATTGTTTAATTGATTATTATCTGAAAGAGATGTGATGCATCATGTCTCTTTCAGCAATATTCTATGTTCATTCCCGGAAAATACTGAAAATGAAAAAATAAATAGTGAAAATCTAAATTGCTTTCCATGTGTACTTTTAAGTACTCTACCAATCTGATCAATACGCTGCAACCGTACTAACAAATTTATTTGTAGTTAAAGAAGTATACACCTAATTACCCTTTTTCAAAACTAATAATTGCTATTTGTTAACCTAAAATTAAACAGCTATGAAAAAAGTTTTACAAATTCTCGCACTCTTTTTCTTTACTTTCACACTTAATGCTCAGAATCTTATCAATGACGGGGCATTTGATACTTACAACGGTGTGCTGGCAGGTCGTACATCCGACGAGTGGGGAGCCTGGACAGACAACGGATCAGTGGTTGAAGTTGTTGAAGGTGTTGCTGTGTGTACTCCAGGTGCTGCAACACCGGAGGAACCCTGGCATGCTCAATTGGAACAGTGGGAAGCACCTCTTGAAAACGATGTTACTTACCTCGTTAAATTTAAAGCATGGGCCGATGCGGATAAAATCCTTCAGCTGACTATTGAAGATCCAAATAATAATTACAGGCGACTTGGGGAAACTCCTGACGAAGACGGTGAAGTCCGTGGTGATTATGTTCGTTCTAAATGGTCGGTCAATATCACTACCGAGGAAACAGTATACACCAGAACTGTAACCATTGACAGTGTTATGGAGAATACTGCGGTAAAGTTCGGATTCCTGTACGGAGCCACCACAGATGTTGTTTATATCGACGATGTAAGTTTGCAAGACGAAACTACAGGAATTAATATTATTTCAGTATCCTCTTTTAATGCTTATCCGAATCCCGCATACGAAACACTCCATATCCCGGATGATATAAGTGTAAGAAAAATAGAAATACTTAATCTTTTAGGCCAACCTGTTTATTCTGAAAATCAAAGTAACAACCTGATCAATGTATCAACGCTGAATGCAGGCATTTATTTTCTTAAGGCAACAGATGCATTGAATAATGTTTATGTCTCCAAATTCACGAAGTCTCAGTAGTTTAGTAATTAGTAGTTAGTGTAGACGTCTGTGTTTTATGGATCCCTTTCCGGGGATCCATTTTTTATTTTGGTACAGGCAAAATAATTTCGTTACATTTATCATAATATAATTATTATGATGAAGTATAGAGATATAATTTTATTAGCATTTGTATTCATTGCAATAAATTCATTCGCCCAGTCTGATACAATAAACCAGACAGATGAAAATGGTCTGCGCCAGGGATACTGGACAAAAAATCACCCTAATGGTAACCCGGTATATGAAGGCTATTTTAAAAACGGGAAACCTGTCGGGAAAATGAAAAGATATTACGAGACAGGTGAATTAAGGGTAATACTTGATTTTAATGAAAGCGGCGAGTCGGCAGGGGTGAAATTTTTCTATGACACCGGAGAACCTGCGGCAGAAGGACTATATTATAAAGAACAGAAAGACAGTTTGTGGACTTATTACAGTTATTATACCGGGACTATAACAACTACCGAGAATTATACTAAGGGATTTAAAAACGGACTGGAAAAACATTTCTATGAAAATGGCCAGGTATCGGAAGAGATTGAATGGGTCAACAACGCTAAGCATGGCATCTGGAACCAGTATTTCGACGATGGAACCATAAAACTTAAAACCCGCTATTCTTTCAATAAGGTAAACGGGCCTTATTCCTTTTACTGGCCTAATGGCAATTTATTTATATTAGGACATTACGTCGATAATAAAAGACATGGCAACTGGACATTCTTTACCGATGACGGAAAAAAGAAAACCGAGATTAAATACAACTATGGCAAAGCGGAAAACGAAGATAAAATTATTGAACAAAACCAGGAGTATTTTAAAATGGTCGAGGAAAATCTCGGGAAGTTTGAAGATCCCACAATTGAAGACGTTATGCCAGGAGGAGGTATGTATTGAGATGAGAACACTTGCATTAATAGTTTTTTTTCAGTTTCTGACTTTGTTTATTTCAGCCCGGGACAACAGGGCAAAATACTGGATAACATTTACAGATAAGGATAATACACCTTATTCCGTTGAGAATCCTGAAGATTTTCTTTCAGAGAAGGCAATAGAAAGAAGAGACAGGCAAAGTATTGAAATTATCGAAGAAGATTTGCCGGTTGATCCTGTTTACATCCAAAATCTGAATGATTTGGGATTATCTGTTATTAATATTTCAAAATGGTTTAACGGTGTTTTGGTTGCAACTGACGATTCGGTTTTAATGGATACGATTCATCATCTTGATTTCATCCAGGGTCCCGCAGTTTTTGTAAAACCGGCATTATCGGATAGTATTGAAAGCGTTGCATCAAAAAAGTTACGTACTGTCTTCGATCCTGTATTACCTGATTATGGCTATTCCGCGAACCAGGTTGAAATGCTGAATGGTGATTATCTCCACCAGCAGGGCTTTACAGGAGAAGATATGACAATTGCCATTCTTGACGCCGGTTTTCAGAATACCAATGAAATAAGTTCACTGCAACATATCTGGAACGACGACAGGATCATCGGAATACATGATTTTGTACAGGATGGAACAAACATTCTTGAAAATCACAATCATGGGACAATCGTTTTTTCTGTAATCGGTGGCATTGAGGATCAATTGCTTTACGGAACTGCCCCCCATGCTGATTTTGCACTGATCAGAACCGAAGACGGGCCTTCGGAATTCCTGATAGAAGAATATAACTGGATTTGTGGTGCCGAATTTGCCGATAGTATCGGTGCCGATGTATTCAATACTTCACTGGGATACTCCCTTTTCGATGATACTACACAGAACCATACATACGCCGATATGGATGGTGAAACCACCCCAATAACGATTGCCGCTAATATTGCAGCATCAAAAGGTATTGTACTTGTCGGGAGTGCAGGCAATGCAGGAGCATCAACCTGGTATAGGATTACAGCTCCGGCAGATGCTGTGGATTATCTTACAATAGGTGCTGTTGACGCGGATGGTTTCATTACAGATTTTAGTTCACGCGGACCAAGTTACGACGGACGGGTAAAACCGGATGTTGTAGCTCAGGGATTATATACAACAAGCCAGTTACCCGACGGAGAATTTGCAGGTGTCAGTGGAACCTCTCTGTCATCTCCGGTGGTATGCGGACTGGTTGCATGTCTGTGGCAGTCAAATCCGGAAGCAAACTATAAACAGGTTCTGGATGCTGTAAGACAAAGCAGCTCGCAATATTTAACACCGGATCAGGATTATGGGTACGGTATACCTGATTTTTTAAAAGCAAATCTTATACTTAAGAATAACCTGCAACATGAATTTGATAAATCGTTAGAAATTAGTGTATTCCCTAATCCTGTCAGTGATAATTTATTTTTAGAAGTATACCTGAGAACAGTAGGTATAGAACCGGAAAATATCCGGATCCGATTTACGGATCTTACAGGCAGGATAATAAAAATCGAGGACAGAAGCGTCATAAACAGATATTCAATAATGGAATTTGATGATATCGGTTATTTGCCAAACGGAGTATATATGATCCAGATTATAGTTTCAGGCACAGCATATTCTGCATCTTTTGTGAAAATTGATTAATTCATGTCCGTAAAACCTGTATCACTTTTAGAACTAAATCGCGCAGTTAAGCAATTGCTTAAAGAGCATAGTGAACCTTTTTACTGGATTATTGCCGAAATAAGTGAACTGAAAGTCAACTACAGCGGGCACTGTTATCTCGAGCTCATACAAAAAGATGAGTCATCCGATCAGATCGTTGCCCGCTCAAGAGCTACTATATGGGCTTCAAATTTCAGGATGATAAAAGCTTATTTTGAATCGACCACCGGGCAGGAATTATCAGAAGGACTTAATATTATGGTTAAGGTCGGTGTTGAATTTCATGAAGTATTCGGCCTGAGTCTTAACATTACCGATATAGAACCAACCTATACCGTCGGGGAAATTGCATTACGGAAGCAAAAAATCATTGAAAAGCTAACGGCCGAAGGAGTTCTTGAAATGAATAAAGAAGTTGAAATGCCTTTGCTGTGTAATAAAATTGCAGTTATTTCATCTAAAACTGCTGCCGGTTATGAAGATTTCGTAAATCAGATTGAAAATAATTCTTTCGGCTTTAAATTTTATACCTGTTTGTTTTCGGCTGTAATGCAGGGTGAGGCAGCTGAAGGTTCTATTATTAAAGCACTGGACAGGGTATATCAGCACGAGGAAATTTTCGATGCTGTAGTAATAATAAGAGGAGGCGGCTCACAATTCGATCTGAGTTGCTTTAACAATTACTGGCTTGCCTATAATATCACACAATTTCCACTACCCGTGATAACCGGAATCGGTCACGAACAGGATGATACCGTTGCCGACCTGGTTGCTCATACCCGTTTAAAAACCCCAACTGCAGTTGCCGCGTTTCTCATCGAAAACCTGGCTGAACTTGATCGTGAGATTCAATATGCTGCCGAATCCATCTTTCAGAATTCGGTTTCATTTATCCGGGAACAAAAAGATAAAATTCTGGATATAGCTTTCAGGATACAAACTTATATGAAAGATATTTTAACTAATAATAAAGGTACACTTCTGAACACCATTCACAACCTGATATCCAAAGCCAGAAAACTGGTTTTTAAAAAACACATTTGCTTTGCAAAAATTTATTCAGCATTAAATTATTTGCCGAAAAACTACTTTGCAACCCGGAATTTAAAACTTGATCATTATAATGAATATATTGCAGCACTCAATCCTGAATCAATATTAAAAAAAGGATATTCAATAACATATAAAAACAGAAAAGTAATAAAAAGTGAAAATGAAGTTGAAAGTGGCGATACAATTGAAACGGTTCTATTTAAAGGAAAAATAAGAAGTATAATTAAATAAAAGGGCCATGACTACCAAGAAACTAACATACAAAGAAGCATTACAGGAACTGGAGGAAATTATGCTGAAGTTCGAAAACGAAGAACTCGATGTTGATGATCTGATCTCCAATGTAAAACGCTCTGCAGAACTGATAAAATACTGTAAAGACAAATTACATGAAACTGACCGGGAAATTGAACAAATAATAAAGGATATTGGTGCTCCCGAAGAATAGAAACCGGGAGCTGAGAACTCCCGGTACTCTAAAACCCTAAAACTAAACCTAGAATAAGTCGATTGTAGCAAAAAGTGTGAGAAGTGCTAACTAATCTACATTCTGGTATGCAAGATCAGAAATAAAGCATCTTGGCGCAATTTTTTTTATCAACAATCAGAAACATATCCGCATCCCTGTATAAAAATGAATTCCTGCCTGAGGGTAATAATATGCCCAGGTCATCTCATTACCTTCTTCGTACCAGTTGCCTCCATATGCATTGTTGATGTATTCTGTGTTGAATAAATTGTTTATCTGTATATATAACTCAAGATATTTAGCAAAACGCAATGGAACCATATACGAGATCTTAAGATTATTGATAAGATAAGGATCAAGCTTCCGGTCTTCACCCGACGTGTTGTCAAAATATTGTTTCCCGACATATTTCGTGATCAGATTTAAGTTTAATCCATTCACGATTTGCCAGTTTATATTACTCGTTCCCGTTATCGACGGCGAATATGCTATATCTGTTTCACCAAGGGTAATAGCCGTATCTTCTTCAATCTCATACCATCCAATGTCTTCATTCCATATCCTGTAGTTAACTGAATGCTCAACAAAATCACGAATCTTGTTCTGGCTAAGTGTTAGATTCAAATCCCACCTAAAGTTTGTAAACGGTTTGAAAGAAACGATCATTTCAACTCCCCTGCGATAACTGTCTTCAACATTTGTCATGATATCATACCCTACATTACTCTTTTCCCCGGTAGGAACAAGCTGATCATCATAAAGCATATAGAAAAAATTCGCAGTTGCGGAAAACCACATGTGCGAGTAAGTATAACCTATCTCAATATCGGTCAACCTTTCGGGTTTTGGTGTTGCATCAGGGTCACCTTTGGCGTCCTTGAAGTTGGCACGTGTTGGTTCCCTGTTGGCAACGGCAACAGATCCGTAAACGCTATTCGCCGGATTAATGTCGAAGAAAATTCCTGCCTTGGGGTTAAAGAAATTAAACTCGTGTTCCTGGTCAAGTGATACAAGGTCATCATCAATACCGCTCATCTCATATTTGATTCTTCTGAATTGCAGATCGGCAAACAGAGATATATTATTTGTTGCCTGAAAACTTGCCTTGGTATATATATTCCAGTCGGTTTTTTCTCCGACATTGAAATACCATTCATAGTTTTCAGGTGTACCTCCATTATGTTCCATCCACAGAATATTGCCAAAGTGGTCTCCCGTATAATAATTCCAGCCCCCGCCTAAAATAGTCTCTGTTCTGGCTTTCTTAAAGATTATTGAACCTATAGCTCCGATAAAATCATTATCGAGCCACTTCTGACGGGTAAGATCGGTATTTGTTATTGTGTCTGCACCCTGAACACTGGGTAAACCATAATCTGCAAATGCAGTTGTATGATAATAGTTGGCATCGTCCTGGTATTGCTGGTAATAACCTGCTCCTTTTGTATAATGACCTGCCAGATTCATTGTAAGTGAATTTGCCAGCTTCTGGGATATATGCAGCTGGTAGTGCTGTTGCCGGTAATTGTCGGTCTGATCGTTGTAATAATGTTCAATACCATTTCTGTCATAGTAAATACCGGCCGGATTATAGTTCCTGATACTGTCAATCATTTCCTGCGGTACACCCCACCAGCTTATCCCTGTTCTCTCTTTACCATCAAGATATGTAAACCGGACAATTGTATTCTTTGCATGATAAGCAGCACTGATAAATGAAGAGCTGTGATCAGATCCGGAGTGAAGAATGTAGCCGTCGGTTCTCATGTTAGATAACCGCGCATCAATGGAGAAATGATCCGAGATTAAACCCGAACCGACTTTTACTGTATTTTTTAATGTGTTGAACGATCCATAGGTAACATTGTATTCTGCATAAGCTTCTTCCGGTGTACTGATTGTCTGAAAATTGACAGTTGCCCCAAATGCTCCTGCGCCATGAGTTGATGTCCCCACACCTCTTTGCACCTGTACATTATCAACCGACGATGCAAAATCGGGCATATCTACCCAGAATACACCCTGCGATTCAGAGTCGTTTACAGGAATACCGTTCATAGTGACATTTATCCTGGACGGATCGGAGCCCCTTATCCTCATTGCAGTATAACCTAACCCGATACCCGCTTCCGAAGTAGAAACAACAGAAGGTAAAACAGACAACATATAGGTAATATCATCACCTGTATTATAACTCTGAATTTCCTCGCTGGTAAGGTTTGTAAAAGCTATCGGATTTTTAGAAGTTGCCCTGGTACCATAAACCATAACCTCATCGGCAAGATATTCGGTAGTTACCATTGAAATGATAATCTCTTTATCAGAACTGACCTCCATCTCTTTCGTTATTGTCTCATAACCAAGGTAACTAATCACAAGAGTATAGACACCTTCCCTGGCAATTTTCAATTCAAACTCACCGCTTGTTGATGTGACAGTTCCTGCCAAAGAGTTTTTAATAATCACATTTGCCCCGACAAGGGGCAGATTTTTCTCATCGACTACTTTACCACGAATGGTAAACTGAGAAAAGATACTGGTAGCTAAAGATGCCAGTATAAATACGAATAATATCCGTAACATGACATAAGAAAATTTTTGTTAACTACTCATCCACAGCGATTTTCGCTGCTTCACTTTCTCCCTTCGCCGGCATTATCCGGATCAGGTACATGGGTATGATCTCAGCCCGTAATATTAAGGCACCCCCATTAGAGAAGTTGATACAAAATTAAAAAAAATTAATTATCATTTGCAAAGGAGGGGTATAAACAAACCTTGTTTATTATACAATCGTCATTCACTCAATTCATCCACTCTTCCGGCTACCTCATTTGCTATATTATATATTACAGGTTCTACTTCATCTAATCTGGTATTATAATATTTAATCTCTAATATTGTGTTCCACTGAATTAAATAAACGCCGGCAGGATAGCTAATGGAATACCACCACAGTCCATTAATGATATCTGATGTACCTTCAAAAATAACACCTGCGACATTGTTTATTCTGTATTCCATCGCATTTATAGCAGAATCCTGCGTTGAAAAAATTGTTATCCAGACTGCTTTACTTTCACTATATAATCTGATTCCATCAAGAAACCCGGGACGATTCTCAAAGATTGAACCTATTGAATAAGATGTATCTATGTATTCTCCCTGTTCCCAGAATCCTTCAATATTTGCTAAATCGAGAAGTTCCAATTTATCCGGATCGAAATACTTTTCCGTTTCCTGTGTTTTGTTTTCCTTATCACAATACAGAAAACATGTAAGACTTAATAAAACAATTAACTTTTTCATAATTGTCCTCCTGCATTTATTGATTTAATGAGTTGTTCAAATGATTCAATATTAATGGAACTCTCGCTGTAGTGATAAAAATGAATGGATATATTTCCCATTATTCCAATAACAGAAATATAATGCATGGAATTGTGTCTGCTCCATTTATTAATCCATTCACCAATCGCATTATCTATCGATTCTTCAATGTTTACTAAACACACAGGGCTATAAGATTTTCTCCCAATGTTTTCAGATTCAGTTTCAGCGCTTTTAAAATCTTTATGCTCTTTTATTTGTATGCTGTATATTTCATGATCTTTTAACCACAGATTCCGAATTCCGGAAGTTACACTTCTGTCTTTAGTTAATGAAAGAACCTTAACAGTATTGTAATCATTAAATCCTTTATTATCAAGATAAGTAGAACATGATTCGGTAATATTTTGAAAGTCAGAATTCATTAAAATAGAATCTGAATTTTCAATATTACTGCTTTTTATCAATGCATTACTATCGATATTCAACAAAATTTTATTTGATATCTCTGCTATTTTATTGAGACTGTTCAAAAAAGTGTGTCAAGTATAAAAGATAAATGATTTACTTGACTCATTATGAAAACAGAAGAAAATACAAAAT
>JAFGIP010000028.1 GCA_016929525.1 Bacteroidales bacterium | reverse complement strand
TGAATATCACCGAAAGAATAATAGTAGAATAGTCTCTCTGCATTCAGCAAAGCTGAACTGGTAATAAAAACCTCCGGTATTAATTCAATTCCGGAGGTTTTTTTGAAATATTGATTTTACAGAACTCAAGAATAAAACTGCATCTCCGTGATTACTTCTTTTGGTATCTTAATAAAGAATTAAAAACTTATTTGCAAAGTTTGACCATACTTATTTTAATAATTCCCAACAACTGCATTATAACCTTAATTTACTAATTAAAACCTTAGTAGTTTAAATTATCCGCCCTTTAAATAAACCTCATTACCTTATTCCAGAAAAATTGATATTGCATAAGATTTCAAATCACACCTGTAATACAATTCCTTTAAAACCGAATAAAAAGAATTCCCGAAACAAATGATATTAGTGTCATCTACGCTATATTCACCATCTTTTCACAGAAAATCCATTTATATACAATCTATATTTTTCTATATCTCAATTAGTATTATAATTTTATATTTCAGCCAGTTAACACATCATTGCACCTAAGATTATCAATATTAAGCCTTGGAAAATTGAAAGAACGGCATTATTCACATTTATTTGAAGCAGGAATTGAATTCAAACGAGTAGAAGAAACTAGAATAAACATTCCTGGTATATGTGTGCCATTACAAAATCCGCTTGTAAAAATCCAATAAATGGAGTAAGTTTAATAGAGGCAGCGATAAATTACTTCCCAATTGCCTGTATGCAGAAAATATTCACTAATCCTGATTTTAATTAATATTAATAACATGAAAAAATTACTTCCATTACTACTATTATCTTTTATCACCTTGTATTCCTATTCCCAGGAAGTTAAAGTGCAAGGTGTGGTAAAGGATGCATCAAACAGCGAACCTTTACCTGGAGTAAACGTCCTTATCAAAGGAACTACCCGGGGTGTTATAACAGACTTAGATGGTAACTACACCATCATGGTCAATAAAAATGACACCCTCCAGTTTTCGTATGTTGGTTATCTGCACGAAACGGTACTTGTAGGCAACCAGAAAACTTTAAACATGGATTTAATACCTGATATTGAAGCCATTGAAGAAATTGTCGTGATAGGATATGGCACAGTCAGGAAGGCTGATGCCACCGGGGCCGTATCGGTTGTTGGCAGTGAAGAATTTAATAGAGGAACTACCAATTCCGTTCAGGAATTGCTGGTTGGAAGAACTGCCGGGGTTGTAATATCAACCAACAGCGGAGCACCGGGTAATGAATCGACAATAAGGATCAGGGGAGGTACTTCAATCTTTGCCAGTAATGATCCTTTGATTGTTATTGATGGGGTTCCAATTGATTACGAAAGAATCGGAGGCTCACCGAACACTCTGGCAAATTTGAATCCTAATGATATTGAAAATATTACAATTTTAAAGGACGCTTCAGCCACGGCTATATATGGAGCCAGGGCAGCAAACGGGGTAATGATTATCTTAACGAAAAGAGGAACCAAAGATTTTCAGGTAAATTATTCGGCAACATTTTCTTTATCCACTATACCTGAAAAAATCGATGTGTTCTCTGGTAATGAATTCAGGGCTTTAATATATGACAGATATCCGGAAGGACACGATGCAAGAAGTCTCCTTGGTGATGCAAACACCGACTGGCAAAACGAAATTTATCAAAATGCTTTCGGACAGGATCATAACCTGAATTTTTCAGGAACAGCAGATAATACGCCTTACCGGATATCGTTCGGTTATAACAATTCTGATGGAATTCTAAAAACCTATAATTACGAGAGATTAACCTGGTCTGTTGGAATAGACCCCAGTTTATTTAATGACCACTTAAAAATTAAGTATAATCTTAAAATCTCATTGAATAATAATAATTTTGCAGAGCAGGGAGCCATTGGAAATGCTGTATATTTTGATCCGACAAAACCTGTGCGAAACGGAAATACCAGATGGAGAGGATATTATGTTTGGACAAGTCCCGGAACTGGAATAGACGGACCATATAATGCATTCTCAACACCAAATCCTGTTGCGCAGCTGGAGTTAACAGATAATACTTCCGAAGTAATCAGCGGCATTGGTAATGTTCAGTTCGATTATGCCTTCCATTTCTTGCCCGAACTACATGCCAATTTAAATCTGGGTTATGAGCTTTCTGAATCACTTGGGCATAACAATGCCAAGGACAGTACAACCTGGGCAAACGATCCGGTAGCAACCGGAGGAAGATACAATCCTTACCATAATATAAGAAACAGTAAGCTTCTTGATTTTTATCTAAATTATAAAACGGAAATTGAACCGCTTCAAAGCAGTGTTGAAGTTATGGCAGGTTATTCATGGTCGTACTTCTACAGAGAAAATCGCGATATAGTGATGAATGAAGCACGGACGGATACTGCTCGTAGTAACATCCTTCCAACAGAATATTACCTGCTTTCTTATTTCGGAAGGTTCATTTATTCATTTAAAAACAGATATATTTTGACATTTACACTTAGGGATGATGCTACTTCCCTGTTCGCACCTGAAACTAGATGGGGGCTGTTCCCTTCAGCTGCCTTTGCTTGGAAAGTTAATGAAGAATCATTCCTGAAGAACAGCGAAATTATATCAGAGCTTAAAATCAGGTTGGGTTATGGCGTAACAGGCCAGCAGTATGTTACCGATAATCATTATCCGTACTTTGCCACATATACGTATGGAGATGATGAAGCACAATACCAGCTTGGTAATACATTTTATCATACCTACAGACCAGATCCCTATGATTATGGCATAAAATGGGAGGAAACTGTAACCTATAATATTGGTGTGGACTTTGGTCTTTACAAGAATCGCTTCACAGGTTCATTAGATCTCTATAAAAAGCTGACCAGTGATCTTATTAATGAGATTGAGGTAGCAGCAGGAACTAATTTTGGACCGGAGGTAATTACAAATGTCGGAAGCATGGAGAATAAGGGAGTTGAATTTTCGATCAACGCCGGTATCATATCAAGAAGTAATTTAAGCTGGGAGTTTGGCTGTAATATTTCATACAACCAAAATAAAATTACCAAACTAAATCTTGTCGACGATCCTGATTATTTTGTTCCGGCCGGAGATGCTGTCGGAGGAACTCAGGGGTACAGAATTCAGGCACAGATAGTCGGGCATCCCATTAATTCTTTTTATTTATACGAGCAGGTCTACGACTCAGACGGAAATCCGATTGAAGATGTATATGTCGATCAAAACGATGATGGGATCATCAATAGCAGTGATTTAATTATATACAAAAAACCGGCTGCCGATGTTTTAATGGGAATGGTATCGCGCCTTTACTATAAAAACTGGGATTTCTCTTTTGCAGGACGTTTGAGTCTTGGAAATTATGTATTCAATGAAGTAAAATCAACTTCCAGATATAATCGTATTTATGACCAGTCTCATCATACACTGAGTAATTGTCCGACTTATCTGAATGAAACACAGTTTGAAACCGGGCAGTATGAACCCCTCTCCGATCATTTTTTAGAAAATGCTTCGTTTTTCCGTATGGATAATATCAGCCTGGGTTACCGGTTTAAAAATATAATAAATAACAGATTGAACATACATGTAAGTGCCACAGTGTTAAATGCTTTTATAATAACAAAGTACACAGGACTCGATCCTGAAGTAAACGATGGTATAGACAATAATATATTTCCGCGGACGCGGACATTTATGTTGGGTCTGAATTGTGAATTTTAATTTAAAGAGCTTACAACTATGAAAATATACAATAAAATAATTGCTACCCTGGTAACGATGATTGTAATTCTTACATCGTGTACCAAAGATCTGGACACAGAACCTCTTGATCCTGACCTGGTCAGTGCTGCCAGTATATTCGATGATGAAGATGCATATCTTGAATTCCTTGCCAAGCTATATGCCGGTTTAACACTTACAGGCCAGCAAGGACCCTGGGGAGACCGCGATGTACCCGCACCTCCTGATGATGAAGGTATGACATCTTTTATGCGGTTGTACTGGAGCTTACAGGAAATCAGTACCGATGAAGCGGAAAACGCATGGAACGATATAAATCTGATAGAGTTCAGCGCTCATATTTGGTCAGATCAGAGCCAATTTGTTGAAAAACTCTATCAAAGAATATATTTAAACCTTACATTTTGTAACGAATATATAAGAATTGTCAGCGACAGGGTCGGTGATCTTTCCGGCGATTTACAACAGGATGTAAGAATTTACATTGCAGAGGCCAGGTTCCTGAGGGCTCTGTATTACTGGTTTACTATCGACATTTGGGGAAACGTTCCGTTTGTTACTGATGCTAATGCTACCGGAGCTTTTTTGCCTGAACAGATCACGAGGGCCCGTCTTTTCGATTATATCGAATCGGAACTCAAGGCAATATCATCTAAACTACTGCCCCCCAACGATGATCCGCAGTATTATGCAAGGGCTAACAGGGCGGCAGCCTGGGCATTGCTTGCCAGATTGTACCTGAATTCAGAAGTTTATCTGGGAGAAGGCAATGGAAAATTCACTGAATGTATAGCATATTGCGACAGCATTATCAATGCCGGTTACACACTTCACGATGATTATCGTGAGCTTTTCCTTGCCGATAACCACAATTGCACAGATGAAATTATCTTCCCGATTGCCGAGGATGGTTTGTATACCCAGAGTTACGGTGGTAATACATATATCATTCACGCTGCATGCAGCAGCGATGACGACCTTGAACACTACATGGGAATATACGGAGGCCCCTCACAGGGAGGCTGGAGTGGAAATCGCTGCACTGAAGCATTTACATCTATATTTGATGATACTTCAGGTGAAACAGATCAGCGCGCAATATTCTATACCGATAGTCAGACTGAGACCATTATAGAAAGAGATAATTTTTCCCAGGGTTATCTGTGTACAAAATTCAGGAATGTTACTTCCGAAGGAGTACGTGGACAAAGCAATGAATTTCCCGATACCGACTTCCCATTATTCCGTCTGGGAGATATATACCTGACGTATGCTGAAGCAGTTCTAAGAGGAGGAAGTGGAGGAAATATGAATACGGCACTCGGTTATATCAACGAGTTAAGAGAAAGAGCCTATGGTGATAATTCAGGTAACATATCCATGAGCGAATTAACACTCGATTTCATTATTGATGAAAGGGCACGCGAATTATATTGGGAAACCACCCGAAGAACCGACCTGATACGATTTGATCTGTTTACAACAAACGATTATATATGGGAATGGAAAGGTAATATAGCTGAGGGAAGGGCTACAGACCCACGTAACAATCTGCTTCCAATCCCTGCTTTCGATCTGGCATTGAATCCTTATCTTGATCAAAATTTGGGTTATTAATAATCATTTGATGCATTAACAAATTATAATCATAGTAATAATAAGAAAGATGAAAAATATAACAATAGCATTGAGTTTGATACTTCTCACTATTATGCTTGCATGTGAGAAAGACAAGGACAAACCTACACTGATCGATAATCCTGTCGCCCCAATTATAACTTCACCTTCAAATAATTACAACCTGGTTATTGAACCTGATGATACTGCTGAATTTATTTATTTCACCTGGGAGGAAGCAGATTATGGAGTAAACACCTCGATACTTTATGAATTACTAATTGACACAGCCGGTAACAATTTATTGTCAGCAGTTTCACTGGGGACAGCATCGGGAGATACTATTTCATATAGTGTACTGGATTTTAATGACATACTGTTAAATGAACTTGAAATCCCTGCAAATGAAGAATCTGTGCTGGAACTTCAATTGAATACTTCCATTAACGATACATTTCGTACTTCATCTGAAATAGTGACGATTAAGGTTACCCCATTTGAAATTATACTGGGTGATCTGTATCTTTTTGGTGAATTTCAGGATTGGAGTCTAAACAACCCTTCAATATTATATGTTTATGAAAACATAGGGGCCAATTTGACATTCTTTGCCGAAGGTTCGTTTGAAAGATTTGTCTATTTCGAATCGGCAACGGAGATCAAATTTTCCAATGCCCCCGATCTGGACAATATTCTGTATGGAGAAGGCAGTTCTGCAAATACTCTGTCTACAGATCCATCCGCTGATAATATTACAATTAGCGAAGCCGGATATTATAAGATCAATGTTGACACGGCATTACTTGAATATCAGCTATTGCTTATCGAATCGTGGGGAATAATTGGTGATGCAACCATAGGTCTTTGGGATTCTTCAACACCAATGAATTATGATCCGGTTGAGGATATCTGGACAATAGAAGATGCTTCCCTTGTTCCGGGTAACTTAAAGTTCAGGGCTAATGATGCCTGGAACCCGGATTACGGTCCATTAACAGGATTGGAAAGCGAATTCAGCGGCCCGTTAGTAAGAACTACGGGATCTATTAGTATTTCAGAGGCCGGGAGTTATACGATCACCATTGATTTCAGCCAGACCAATGATGACTATGAATATGATGGTTATGAAAATATGTACTGGTATACAATAGTTCAAAATTAAAAGGAAAGAAAACGAAATACTAACAAATTGTTTTGGATATGAAGAAAAGAATAAGCATGTTTTTGGTCTGCCTGCTGGTGCCGGTATTTGCTTTGGTTGTAAGCGGATGTAAAAAAGATGAACCTGCAGGTAACATTAATCCACCACCAGAACCTCCATATGAAATTAACAACACCCCATTTGATAATGTTCCGGCTACAGAGGATATCGTTATGTATGAAGTAAATTTCCTTGCATACAGCAGTACTTTGGATATTAACGGAGTAACGGCTAAACTTGATTCTTTTGTAAATCTTGGAGTAAACGTAATTTGGTTAATGCCAATACATCCGATTGGTGAAATTAACTCGGTAAATTCACCGTATAGCGTACAAAATTATACCGAAGTAAATCCGGATCTGGGAACACTTGAAGACTTGCGAATACTTGTAAGTAAAGCTCACGATCGCGATATGGCAGTTATTCTTGACTGGGTTGGAAACCATACAGCCTGGGACAACCCCTGGATAGAAAACAGTGACTGGTACACCCAGGATGAATACGGAAATATTATTTCCCCTAATCCGGAATGGCAGGATGTTGCAGATCTGAATTTTGATAATGAGGAAATGCGGCTTGAAATGATCAAATCAATGAAATACTGGATCACAAATGCCAATGTTGACGGGTTCCGTTGTGATGCTGCTGATTTTGTTCCGTTTGACTTTTGGCAGCAGGCAATAGACTCACTGGAAAACATTCCGGGCAGAGATCTTATATTTTTAGCTGAGGGTGACAGAGTTAATCATTTAACAGCAGGTTTTCATTTGATATGGGGCTGGGATTTAATAAACAGTTTGCGAAATATCTTTGCTGTGCGTTCAGCAAGCGGAGTCTTTGAAACTGTAGAAGATGAGTATACAGGTGTTCCTGAAGGTAAACACAGGTTATATTATATTACAAATCACGATGTTTATGCATGGGAAGGTACGGTAGTAGAATACTTTAATTCACCTGAAGGGTCTGTTGCTGCCTTTGTCATAGCTGCATTTATCCGGGGAGTCCCGCTTCTATATAACGGACAGGAAATAGCGAATCCGACCAATATAGCATTTTTTGGTCCGAATCCTCTGAACTGGAATCAGAATCCGGATATATATGCAGATTATCTTAAAATAATGACGGCCAGAAAAAGCTTAGATGCTGTTACAAAAGGCGATCTTGTCTCTTATGATGATGATGATATAGCTGCCTTTAAAAAGGTTACCGATAGTCAGGAAGTCCTGGTATTGGTGAATGTTCGCAACAGCAATGTTACTTACACAATTCCTGCAGAACTGGAGGGTACAACATGGGAAAATACAATTGATAACAGCGATGTAACATTATCGGGAAACTACAGCTTCAGTCCGTATGAATACTTAATACTTAATGATTAATATAAAATATTTCATAGTTAGGTTAGAGTTTATTAGATGTAGGAGATTACAGGATAGACAGGTAATAGTAGTTCTGTGATTAGGGTGTATAACCGTACAGTGGGCACTGTACGGTTATTTTTTCTCGTTAGATTATGGTAATTACAAAACTCGTATCAAGTTCCCGAAGAACTGCAAGCTCTGCTAACAGAGAGAACTATAGAAATGTAACTATATTAAATGTAAATCTAATTCGTATTATGAGGTATTTGTTTATCAGTTTTATTGGTTTCCTGTATCAGGGTTACATTGTATGTCAGAACATTAATCCTGAACAGGATGAGATCTTTCGAATGAATGAAGTTTGTACCATAGAGCTGACTATGAGTGCTGAAGATAAAGAGGAATTGATCTATGGAGAAAACCCGGATCTGAGAATTTATTTTCCTGCATCCATTCACTTTACCAACAGCTTAATTGACACTTTCATAGACAGTGTTGGAGTCAGAAACAGGGGAAATACATCGATAGATAATTTAAAAAGGCCCCTGAAAATTGATTTCAGGGAATATGGAGGAGCCAAATTCTTTGATCATAAGAAATTTAACCTGAAACCAGAGCATAACGACCCGTCAATGGTTCGGGAATTTTTGAGCCTATATATTTTCAGAGAATCAGGAGTACCTGCAGCACGAGCCTCTTATGCCAATGTTTACATCAATGATGAATACATGGGACTCTATCTTAACGTAGAACAGATTGATGATGAATTTCTGGAAAAAAGAATGAATAATGACGATGGAAATTTGTATAAATGTCTTATACAGGCTGACCTGTGGGATGAGGAAATGGCCTATAATGATATTATTTATGAGCTTAAAACCAATGAAGAAATCAATGACAGAATAAAACTGGTGGAGTTAATTCGAATTCTGTCCGATAGTGAAAATCAAAACCTTCCTGATGAATTAGCAAATTACTTTCATGTGGATATGTTCCTGCGATACATGGCTGTTGAAGCCTTGATAGGCCACTGGGACAGCCCCACTATGTTAGCGAATAATTATTACCTCTATGAAGATGCCATGACAAACCGAACCGTGCTTATACCTTATGACGTTGATAACACACTGGGGATTGACTGGCTGGCAACCGATTGGAGTGAGGTGTCCTTTGAATCCTGGGGCGAAGGTAATTTGAAGACTCATGCATTAAGTATAGCTGTAACTGAAATTCCTGAATTTTATAATCGATATTATAAGTATGTCGTAACCATACTTGAACATATATTTAATGAAGAAAAACTATTTCCAATTATTGATGATGCGAAAGATTTGATCGACGAATTTATCCTGGAGGATGAATATTATCCCCTTGACTGGGAATTTAACTACAATGATTTTGATGTTGCCCTTGATTCAGCCTATGGAGGTTGGGTAATGTATGGTGTTAAACCTTATATATCAAAGCGAATACAAATTGCCAGGGATGAACTGAATTTTGTTGAGGGATTCGAAACGTTATATCCGGAAAATCCTTATACAGGACAAGAGCCAATATCAATTAACGAAGAAAGCATCAAAATCTATCCAAATCCATGTAATGATTACTTTTATATTAACTCAACCCGGGCAGACTTTGCAGAATTATACTCCGTTGATGGAAAACTGATCAGATCTGAATCTTTATACAGCAACCAAAAAGTCTCAGTTTCCGGTATAGTTAAAGGTTTGTATATTCTGAAAATATACTCAGGGAACCAATTAATTCATGTGGATCGATTAGTTGTTGATTAATCTGATAATGTTTTTCTATGTTCGGTTTTTAACTCCGGAAGAATGATTTTAGAATATACTGTACTACATTCATTATATTAGCGGGCATGTGCCTGATTATCGCATCCTTTTCATATCACCAATACACCACTTAACACCCTAAGTTAAAATATGTTAAACCTGATGTTTGCATTTGCAATAAATTGTAAAACTGGTTTAATTTAGCAGAAGTACTCAATTAGAAAAATCAAACACAGGTATTATGATAACAAAAGCATTTATAGTTGCAGGGCTTTTAATGATCATATCTGTATATATTATCAAGGCTCAGCATAAAGATGAGAATACTCCTGCTCCCGGTGGTAATTATAAGGTTGAAAAGGAATATGATGAAAACGGAAATCTTATTCACTATGATTCAGTCTATACCTATTCATGGAACTCTGGCGATTCAACCATAATTGATTCGCTATTTGGAAACTGGGATGAATCTTTCTTCCCGAATCAATCATTTCTTTTTAATCATGATTTTCTTTTTGATTTTGACAATGATCCTTTTTTCACTTTACCGGATGATTCTATCCAGAATAAATCACCGGGCAATCGATACTCATTCAATGACGACTGGACAGTGATCGAAGAACAAATGAGGCAGCATATGCAGGAGATGGAAAGAATGATGCAAAAGATGCAGCAATATCATGATGAGATGTTTCGTGAATTCCGGCAACACCAATACCCTTTTCCATCTCAACCCGATTCATTTCTTTATAAACAAAATAAAGGCAATTACAATAACCAGTCATTTGATATAATCAATATCTAATTCTTACAAATTAAATAAAATGATGGGTCTACCTTTGCTCCAACAGATGGCTAATCAACATCCATCTCATCATACTTCCATGCTTTCTTTTCTGAAAGCTTTTTGATCCTTGATGAAATAGAAGATTCAACATTAATAAAACGAAGTACACAGTTTTTAATATTCACCAGATTCATAAGATCTTCCAAAATATTAAAACCTCCATTATCAATTGTCTTTATTCTCTTAATATCGAGGATTATTTCTCTGTGTGGTCTTAACATTGTTGTTATCTCACGCCTAATTATGTGGCAATCATTTCTGCCAAGTTCTTCCTTTCTTCCTGTCAAAGTAGCAAGGTAACTGCTTTCACCGTTTTTTTTTATTATTAACATATATAATGAATTTATGATTATTCTATCCCGAATGTCTTTACTAAGCATAATAAGTCCCCTTTAATTAATAATGTAAATGAATCCTTTCTTTCTTTTTTTCTTTTAATAATGTTTGTCGCTCAGCTGCTGGTTTTGAAATTGATCTGTGAAAGTGTTTCTCATTACTGATTGCTGTTCTCTGCTTTCTCTTATGTATCAATAATTTTTTATCGGGATTTGAATAAAATTTATCCCTGGGAATTCCCGAGACAATTGCAGTAGATATTTTAACAATGAAGTCCCAAATATTCCTCAGCAAACATAAGTCTGTTCTTGCAATTACCATTTACCCGTATTATTTTAATTAAGACGTCAATTAAAAAATAAGTAACCTTGAAATATTTAAATTTATTAACGATTTAATTGTATTTCAGGTCTGATTTTGGCTGTTCCGCATTATCAAAATAAAACTATCAGGTTACTATCCGGATAATTAACGTCTAAACATAAAATTGCTACTATGGTTCTTCAAATATTGTTATTATTACTGGGATTTGTTATTCTGATCAAAGGTGCCGACTGGCTGGTAAACGGATCGGTATCACTGGCAAAAAATTATCGTATATCTGAGCTGGCAATAGGTTTAACGATTGTAGCTTTTGGAACCTCGGCACCTGAACTGGTAGTAAATATTATTTCATCTATCAAAGGATTCAACGATGTTACTCTGGGAAATGTTGTTGGCAGTAACCTGTTCAATTTAATGTTTATATTAGGGATATCAGGAATAGTTTTTCCACTTACGGTTCAAATTAAAACAATCTGGAATGAAATACCATTTTCACTTTTAGCAGCATTGATATTGATATTTTTGGCAAATTATACTTTTAACAGGCAGAATGTTCTATCGTTAAACAGAGCAGATGGGTTTATTTTAATAGCATTCTTCATTCTTTTCATGATTTACATTATAACAAACCTAAGAACAAGCAAAGATGTTCTTGATGTCGGTTATAAAACCTTTAAACCTGTTTTTTCATCTTTATTAATTATAGCTGGTTTAACTGCTCTCGTTATTGGAAGCCGCTTAGTTGTCAATAATGCAGTTAAAGTGGCTCATGAATTTGGTGCCAGCGAAAAGTTGATCGGTATCACAATCGTATCTGCAGGCACATCTTTACCAGAGTTGGTAACATCGTTGGTTGCAGTTTTCCGAAAAAATAGTGACATAGCAATAGGTAATGTGATCGGTTCCAACATCTTCAATATCTTCTTTATTTTAGGTATAAGTTCACTTATATCTCCGGTTACTTATAATAAATCATTCAATACAGATATTCTTATACTGATTATATCAACAGTACTGTTATTTATTTTTATGTTCAGCGGAATCAGATACAAACTTGACAGATGGGAAGCAGCGATTCTTTTTATCGGATACATTGTTTACATTTTGTATCTGTTAATGTAACTTTATGTACCAACATGTTTAGATGAGCGATATATACTCAACCCTGCCCCTGCACGAGCCACTTTTAATTTTTACCGTGCTAATCGGGATCATTCTGTTGTCACCTTTCATATTCAGATTAATCAAAATTCCCGATGTTGCTTCATACATCATTGCAGGAATATTGATTGGCCCTTTTGGATTCAACATACTTTCAAGGGATTCCAGCATTGAACTTCTCGGGACCATTGGTTTATTATATATTATGTTTATTGCCGGTTTGGAACTGGATCCGGAAAAACTTAAAGAAAGCGGAAAGAATAGTGTTGTTTTTGGGATATTTACTTTTATATTTCCTTTTATTCTTGGGTTTCTGGTTTCACGGTTCATTCTGCAGCTTGAATATAATGCTACATTACTTGTTTCAATTATGTTTTCAACACACACGCTTGTAGCCTATCCTATAGCTCGTAAGATTGGCATTGGCAGAGATATAACAGTTATTACAGCAGTTGGAGGGACAATAATAACAGACACACTGGTTTTGATATTATTATCGATAATTACTAAAACTACCGGTGATACCCCTGCCGGGTTACATATCCTAAAGGTCCTGTTATTATTCGGTTCTTATTTATTTGTAATTTTTTACTCATATCCTAAAATAGCAGGATGGTTTTTTAAGCATATTAAACGAGACAGACCGGTTCACTTTCTGTTTCTCTTGCTTTTGGTGTGTGTTTCTTCAGTGCTTGCTGAACTTATAGGACTTGAAGCCATCATAGGATCATTTGTTGCCGGTCTTGCTCTTAGCAGAAAAATCCCTAAACACTCTCTGTTAATGCAGCATGTTGATTTCGTAGGTAGTATTTTATTCATACCCATATTTCTTATTGGCATAGGCATGCTTATCAACACAAAAATACTTGTCAGTGGCTCTTATTTATGGCTTGTGTCTTTTATTTTGATACTATCTGCAATATCCGGTAAATGGATTGCAGCTTTCTTTTCACAAAAAGTGCTCAAATTAAGCTCTGATCAAAGAAATTTATTATTTGGTCTGACCAGCTCACATGCAGCTGCCACAATTGCGGTTATACTGATAGGTTATGAAAAGCAAATGGTAGATATCACACTGTTCAATTCTGCCATTCTGATTATCCTGGTAAGCAGCCTTGCCGCATCATTTATCACTGAGAGATTTGGAAAAAGAATTGCAATAACAAGTATACCAGTTAGTAAGGCCAAAATTCAGCAACGCATCCTGGTTCCTGTTTCAAATCCGGCTACCATGGCCAATAGTTTTCAAACGAGCCAGTCAGCTGAGCCAATATATATCCTGAGCATTGTAAACGATGATAATTACACAAGAGAAAACCTGGTAAGAATAAGGGAAACACTTGAAAAAGATATTTCCGAATTCAATAACCTTAGTGAAAACCTGAAAGTAATCACAAGAGTCGATCTTAATATTTCGAGCGGAATACTAAGAGCTGCAAAAGAATATTTGACTTCCGATATCATTTTAGGATGGAGTGACAAGATTACTGCTTCACAAAGAATATTTGGAAGTATACTTGATCATCTGAAAAAGGGTACCCAGACTCTGTATGTATGTCATTTTGAAACACCACTTAATGAAATTGATACAGCAAATATCATAATCCCTGCCGGTATTGAATTTGACCCGATATTCCCAGATATACTAGACAGAATTATGAAGCTTCCTCTTAAGCGAAATTATAAAATTAACTATTTATTACTTGATAGATCTGACAAATCCGGAATAAAGGATTTGCTTAGAGGATTATTTATCCGGAATTCCAGAATAAACCTCTATAATATTGACGAACGTACTTTCGGACATTCTGAAAGACATTCACTAAGCGTATTGATATCTCCCAGAAAGGAATCTGTTGGATTTAAAGCCTCAGTAAACAGCAAACTGCAAAAAATGTTATTTACCGAGGATCATATTAATTTTATCATTATAATTCCTGGCATTGCTAATATTAGCTGATAAATGAACTACAATTATAATAAAGACACAACATATCATTATTCATTCATTAGGTTAATGACTGGACATGATCTTTCAGTTCGAAGAATTCCGCTTATGGGAATCGAAAATAAAAAAGAAGGTCCGGTCATTGTTTTAACTGCATGCATGCATGGTGATGAAATAGGGGGTACAGTTGTGATACAGGAACTTTTTAAGATTTTAAGAAAAAAACTTGTAAAGGGAAAAGTCTATGCTTTTCCAATGCTGAATCCCTTTGGATTCGAAAATACCAGCAGGAGGATAAGTATAAGTAATGAAGATTTGAACCGGTCGTTTCCCGGAAACAATAAAGGTACTCTTGCTCAGAGAATTGCTTTTCATATTATGAGTAAAATAAAAGATATTAATCCAGCTGTAGTCCTTGATCTTCACAACGACTGGAATAAATCCATACCCTATGTGGTTATTGATAGTCTTCCTGAACCTGACAAACCGGAAAATCTATATCGATTGGCAAAGATATGTAATCTGCCTGCAATACAGGAACCGGAATCTATAATGACTTCCCTCTCCTACTGTTTAAACCAGAATAAAATACCAGCCCTAACTCTTGAGCTTGGTGAGTCGCTTATTATCAATGAAAAGAATGTAATGTATGGAATAAATGCCGTTCTAAACATTCTTTATGATATGGGTATAGTTAAAGATCCAAGCAGTATACTAGCCTATAATATGCCGGAATTAGCAAGAAACAAAATTCTGACATATTCATCCAGTCCTTTATGTTCAAGCAGCGGTATAATCAGGTTTTCAAAGAAACCTGGTGATATCGTGCGCAAAGGTGATAGAATAGCAAAAGTATACAACGCTTTTGGAAAACTTAACGAAACAATTACATCAGTTCATAATGGCATTATACTGGGTCATAACGATTATGCTGTTGCGTATCCCGGTTCACCGGTTATGGCTTTCGGAGTTATTGAGACTGTTCAAAAAAGTGTGTCAAGTATAAAAGATAAATGATTTACTTGACTCATTATGAAAACAGAAGAAAATACAAAAT
>JAFGIP010000027.1 GCA_016929525.1 Bacteroidales bacterium | reverse complement strand
TATAATGAAAGCAAAAGATTAAAGTACCTCTCTGATGTAAATAAGTTGTTCCTGGATATTATTTTATCTATATTAAATATTAAAACTAAAATTAGCAGTTCTTCAAAGTTTAATTACTCCGGAAACAGTACTGAAAAAATAATCAGTATATGCAATCAGGCAGGGGCCTCTGAATATCTCACCGGTCAGGCTGCCAAATCATATCTGGATGAAGAACTCGTCAGAAAATCAGGTATCAGATTATTGTGGATGGACTATTCCGGTTATCCGGAATATGAACAACTTTATCCTCCTTTCGAACATAGGGTAAGCATTCTTGACCTTATATTTAATATGGGTCCCGGAACAAGGAATTTCATGAAAAGCTTTTAATGGACCTTACTGTTATTGTTCCGGTTTATCACGGTGAAAAGACTATCAGAGAGCTGTATAACAGAATAAAGGAAACATTAGACGGCAAGTTTGATTATGAGATATTATTTATCTATGATTCCGGTAAAGATAACAGCTGGGAGATTATTCAGGAATTGATTGGTTCAGATCCGTCAAGTGTCAGGGGATTCCGTTTAGTCCGAAATTACGGCCAGCATAATGCATTACTTTTTGGAATGACAAAAGCTCACGGCGATTTAATTATTACAATGGATGAGGATTTTCAGCATGATCCATACCATATACCGGACCTTATAGCAAAGCAACGAACGGGGGATTATGATGTCGTTTACGGAAAATTTAAAAGTATTCAGCATCCCGTTCCCAGAATCTGGGCCTCTGAAATGTTAAGAAAACTATTGATTTTAATTGTTCCGGGAATACATCCGGATTACTCATCATTCAGATTGATCAAAAGATCGTTAGCCGAAAGGATTAATATTATTAAAAACTCATATGGTTTCATTGATGGTTATGTAGGCGGGTGTACCGAAAAAATCACAACGGTTGCAATAGAACATAACAGAAGAACCTCCGGTCAAAGTTCTTATTCTTTCTTTAAATTGCTTAAGCACGCATTATTCATAGTATTAGCATATTCAAAGGTCATAATATTTTTAATTCTTACATCTTTTTTTGTAATCATATCAGCCGTAGTTTTATATATTATGAATCCCAGATTTAATAATCCTGGTATGGACAGGCTTGTGTGTTTATTATTTTTTGTTGGAATTGCCATCTTGTCGGTAGGATTATTTACGGAAATAATATATTATATTGATACAAAGCGGAATGCTAAAATATCTGAAATTAAATAGGTGAAAAGAAAGAAAGTAGTTTTTATCGGAGCTGCAGGAACTGCCCTGAACATAATTGAACAGGTGATTGATTCCGGAAAAAGGTACAACGAATATGTTGAACCTGCCGGGATTATAATAGACACTTATAAAAAAGGTACCATAATCTCGGGTATTCCTGTCCTGGGGGGGCTTAAGGATATTGCTGGATATCTGGCGGATAATGATATTTATTTCATCTTTGCTCTTTACAAACCTGAAAAGCTTCAGGAGAGGTATAATCTGCTTGAGAGTCTCAATATTCCGTTGAATCGCTTTCTAAATTTTTTTCATCCTTCATCCTGTGTCTCAAAAAGCTTTAAATGCGGAACAGGCAATGTTATACTTGGAAATTCAACTGTACACAGTAATGTTATATTTGGGAATTTCAACATTATCAACTCTAATGTTGTTATAGAGCATGATACTGTTCTGGGTGACGGGAATTTCCTTGCTTCAGGATCATGTGTGGGATCAAGAGTAAAAATCGGGAATCACTGTTTCATTGGTCTGAATTCTTCAATCAGGGAAAATGTGAAGGTGGGAAATAATCTTTTTGTAGGTATGCATTCACTTGTGTTATCTGACTTCTCCGATTGTCTGGTTGCAGGCGTACCTGCCGTAAAAATGACAAAAAACTTTATGAGGTGAATATTCCGTTCAACAAACCCTGGATTTCAGGTAAGGAATTCGATTATATCCGGCAGGCTGCAAAAAATGGTCATCTCTCAGGGAATGGACCTTTCACTCAGAAATGCCAGACTTTTTTCATGGAACGATATGGCCTGCAGGGATGTTTTCTTACCACATCCTGTACAGATGCACTTGAGATGGCTGCAATGCTGATCAATATCAAACCAGGAGATGAAGTGATAATCCCATCATTTACATTCGTATCAACGGCTCTTGCATTTGCAAGACAGGGAGCCATTATCAGGTTTGTTGATTCAGGGGCTGGTAAGCCCGGGATTGGCGAAGATATTATCGAAGATCTTATTAATGAGAATACCAGGGCAATTATTCCTGTTCATTATGCCGGAGTTTCCTGTGATATGGATAAGATAATGAATCTGGCAGAAAAATATAATATTTATGTTATAGAAGATACAGCTCACGGGATTGAAAGTTTGTACAAAGGAAAGCACCTGGGGTCTATCGGACATTTTGGTTGTTTCTCCTTTCATGAAGCAAAAAATATACATTGTGGAGAAGGCGGAATGCTCGCTGTAAATGAAAGACATTATATAGATCGGGCAGAAAAAATCTGGGAGAAAGGAACTAATAGAGCACAATTCTTCAGAGGTGAGGCTTCTTACTATGAGTGGAAGGATACAGGCTCTTCTTTCCTGCCGTCAGAAATAATTGCAGCTTTTCTGTATTCCCAATTAGAAGATATCGATGTTATTCAAAAAAGAAGATTAAACCTCTGGCACCAATATAACAGTGGATTTAAAAAATTTCATTGTGAAAAGTATATTAAATTACCAGTTATTCCTGAATATGCGACAATAAACGGAAATTCCTTTTATCTGATATGTAGAGATCGATCAGTAAGAGATGGTCTCATTAGTCATTTAAAAAAATACGGAGTAATGTTATTGTCTCACTACCTACCTCTGCATAAATCAGAGTATTACTCGAAAAAACATGATGGGCGAATTCTTGCCAGGAGTGAGAAATATAGTGAAACAATTGTAAGATTCCCCATTTATTTTGAGCTCAAAGAAGAGCAGGTCGATGATATCGTTAATAAAACCCACAGTTTTTTGTGCAATTATTAAAAATTAAATCGGATCTGATAATCTATTGTGCAGGATTTATACTTGTTGCAGTTTACATTTTACTTTTTAAACCTGTTTCTGATACAGGTGATGCCCCCACATACCTCCTCTATGCTAATTCAATAATAGAGGGTGAAGATTCTGAATCACTCATTAACCGTTCTCCTTTTTATCCCTGGATTCTTGCTTTGTTGATTTTAATATTTGGTAATGTCTGCGCGATTAAACTGGCAGTTATTATTCAATTTTTGTTATTTTATTGTTCGGGAATAATTGTCTATAAAATTCTGATGAACAATATCTATAATAAAATTGCACCAGCAATTTGTACAACATTTATAATATTATTAAGCTTATCCGGCATTTTTTATTGTTACATGCTGATTACCGAAGCAATGACTTTATTCTTTCTTACAACAGCGATTTGGTTCATTATTAAAGGATATAAGAGATTATCGGGAATTGATTTTTTTATTTCAGGTGTATTGGTATCAATTATGGTGTTAACGAGGTTTAATACACTGCCAATGATCCTGGTTTTTACATTGATTATTATTTTGATTCAATTAAATGAAAGTGGGGAGAGGCCATTTATTAAAATACGAAATGTAATTATCTTTCTCATACCCATTATATTAATTTTAGATGGATTTGCTTTTTTTAATTATTCCAAATATGATTTTTATGGATTATTTCCATCAGGAGGTTCCGTCCTTGTTTCCCGGAATGCACTTATTAAAACTATAGATGGCACTGAAAAGATTTCTACTGAAAACTTGCATATTTTAAAAATATTTAAAGAAGCAGGAGGCAAAATAAAAGTAGATTACCCTGAAAAAAAAGGTTCACTAATCAGATTTGATAAGATGCAGATAATTGATAATTTGTATGGCGGATTTTCAATATATTCTGAAGCAAAACCTGAACTATGTAATTATTTCGCTATTAATCCCGAAAAGCCTGAACCTGAATTATCTGCAGCGCTTGCTCCATTTTATAAAGAGATCCGTATAATAAACAGGAGGAAAGTCTGGAAGCTCAGACTTTTCTCATTGCTTAACAGTTTCAGAAGCTCATCTGGAATAGTTTTATTTGAAAAGCCTGATATCAACCTTGGTTTACTACCCGGGTGGTTCATCAAATTATATAAAATTGTTTTTTTTGTGCTGACAGTTTTTGTTTTTATTTCTTCTATACTTTATTTAATTCTATTGATTTTTAAATACATAAGGCCTAACATGATTATAGTGATGTTTATTTTTACTGTCTTTGGATTTTTCTTCATTAACTTTGCCTTTGCAACTGCAGGCGATGCAAACAGGTATAAATATCCGGCTGATCCGCTAATAATTGCTTTGGGAGTCTATTATGTTTATTCTGCATGCCTTTATTTAAAAAGTAAAATTGGTTTGAAATATAAATTTCAGGTTTCAGGTTTCAGATTTAGTGTTTCAGGATATAGAATGTAGATCTTGAACAAGCTAATAACTTTGAAGGGAATAAGAAAATGAAAAAACTGCTTTTTATCCTGATTACAACTTTATTAATAGTTGCAAGCTGTACTACACAGGAAAAACTCGCCTACCTGAATAATCTCCATGAAATTACCGGTGAAGGTACTTTTACAATAGAGATCCCGGATTACAAACTCCAGCCCCGCGATGTGCTTTACGTTACCGTAAAAGCAATGACCCCCGATGGTACAATTATGGACTTCCTGACTCCAGCCAGGTCATCGCAAACAACAAGCTTTGGCTCAGGAGAATCGGGAGGATATCTTTATGGATTTGATATTAATTCGGAGGGAAACATTATTCTGCCGGTCATTGGTGTTATAAAGGTAAGTGGACTGAATCTTGAAGGAGCCAGGGAATTGCTTCAGGTTAAAGCACAAGAAGTATTTAATGATGCTACTGTTGAATGTAAGCTTTTAAGTTTTAAATTCACCGTAATTGGAGAAGTTAATAATCCGGGATCATATATCAACTACAATAATTACCTGACTGTTCTGGAAGCTGTCGGTAGGGCCGGGGGTATAGGTGATTATGGTCGGCGGGATAAGATTCTGGTTGTTCGCCCGGTTGCAGGAGGAACAAGAACCTTCACTCTCAATCTTCAGGATAAGGCAATACTCTCAAGTGAAGCATACTTCATTCTTCCGAACGACGTGGTAATAGTCCAACCCGAATCAAAAAAGATTTTTAATCTTAATTTTCCTACATTTTCGGCCATATTTACTACTGCAACATCTTTGCTGACAACTACTTTGTTGCTTATAAATTATTTCGGTAAATAAGGATATTCAGGGATAAAAAGTAAGCTTTTAACATACAGAAACCTCCAACCTGTTAAACCATTAAAGCTGAACGAAAAACCCGAAAAACGCGAAACTATGAAAGCTTAACTCTTAACACTAAACAATGGACACGCCTCAACCTCCAAATACCTATACCCAGCCCCCTTATTACAATCCCTTAGTAGGCGGTGATAGTTTAGACTTCAAACGCTATATATCATTGTTCATAAGCAATTGGTACTGGTTTGCCATTGCAATGTTAATTGCAATCGGCATTGCATATGCAAAGAACAGATATTCTGAGGAAATATATACAGTATCTTCAACTATGTTGATTAAAGATAATGAGATCGGTGGTGGAAATTCCGATCTGGCAAACATCTTTCCCGGGACAAATGCTTTTAAAAGTGAGCAGAATCTGAAAAATGAGATAGGCATTCTTAAATCCTTCAGACTTAATTACAGGGTTATACAGGAATTGCCTGATTTTCACGTGGTTTATATCGGAGTTGGCAGGAGAGGTATCGTTGAATCGAGAATGTATAAGAATATTCCATTCAAAGTTGTATATGATTCTCTCGAAAAGCAAAGGATTGGTTTACCTGTAACAATAAAGATTTTATCTTCTGATAATTATAAACTTGAAATTAACGGAGATGCTGATTTTAATAAAACACTCTCCTTTGGTGAGAGATTCACTGAGATGGGATTTGATTTTACCATTTTCAGTAATTCAGGAGTATCATCATTTAATCCCGATGCATCAAACAGGTATTATTTTTATTTTGCCAATCCGGTTGCCCTTGCCAATCAATACCGGGGCAAATTAAGTATATCTCCTATCGAAGAGGAGGCAACTCTGGTTACTCTGTCGGTAAGCGGGTCAGTTCCCGAACAGGAAGCTGATTATATTAACAAGCTTATGGAAGTATATCTACAACAGGGACTGGAGGTTAAAAACGAGACAGCCGAAAAAACCATCGAGTTTATTGACGGGCAGATCGGTTCTATTTCAGATTCTTTGAAAAAGGTTGAAAATAGTCTTGAAAATTTCAGGCTCTCAAACAGGCTCATTGACCTAAGCCAGGAGGGCACCAATATTCAGAGCCGCCTTGAAAGTTATGAAAATGATCGCAGCACACTTTTTTTGCAAATGAAATATTATGAATATCTGAAGGATTATATAGTCTCAAAAAATGAAACAGGAGATATTGTTTCCCCCGGAGCAATGGGAGTTTCTAACGGATCACTCGAAAGAATGGTGGAGGAACTTGCAAATCTTCAGCAACAAAAAAACAAGCTGAAGGTTAACATCTCAGAAGATCTTCCTGCAGTCACAGTCATCGACAATAGTATAAATGATGTAAAAGCTCTTATTGCTGAAAATATAAATAGCAGCATGAAAAGCACTGATAATGCAATAAAGGATACTGACCGAAGGATCTCAATGGTTGAGGCTGAATTGAACAAACTGCCCGGAACCGAGCGAAGGTTTATTAATATTCAGCGTAAATTTGATCTGAATAATACTGTTTATAACTATCTCCTCGAAAAGAGAGCGGAGGCCGGTATAGCAAAAGCTTCAACTGTTTCAGATAACAGAATCATTGATTATGCTGAGTCTTTTAATTCTTCAAGGATTGGTCCGAAAACAAGGCAGAATTACGTTATGGCCCTCATGATAGGATTAATTATACCGGCTATTATGATTCTGCTTATCGATTATCTGAACAATAAGATCATCGATAAGAAAGATATTGAGAAGGGGACAGGAGCTCCGATAATGGGCTTCATAAGCCATAATAACTTAAAAACGGAGATTCCCGTTGCAGAGCGTCCTGGGTCAACGCTGGCAGAATCATTTCGTTCACTTCGCACTAACCTGAAATATTTTACTAAAGAGACGCAAAATCCCGTAATATCGGTCAGTTCCACTATAAGTGCCGAGGGTAAGACATTTATCTCAGCCAACCTTGCTGCCATAATTGCATCGAACGGTAAGAAGGTGCTTCTGGTTGGCCTGGACCTCAGAAAACCAAGGATCCATAAGATATTCGGGATAAGTAATGATACCGGTATTTCCAATTACCTTATCGGGCAGGATAAATTTGAAAAAATAATTTTCAAGACAGAAGTTGAAAATTTATGGTATGCCCCCTCAGGACCAGTACCTCCAAATCCCGCTGAGCTTATTGATTCTCAGGAAATGAAAGAATTTATTCTTAAAGCAATAAAACAGTTTGATTATGTAATTATTGATACTCCTCCTGTTGCATTGGTAACGGATGCCCTTCTGGTCTCTCCGCTGACAGATTTCTACATATTTGTTGTTCGGCAGAGATATACATCTAAAAACACCCTTGCCTTAATTGACGAATTACACCGAAACGAGAATATTAAAAGCATAGGGATTGTTATGAATGATATCAGCCTTACCGGTTATTATGGATATGGATTAAGATACGGTTATTCAGTAGGGTATGGTTACTCATATGGATATAATTATTATGGTGAATATCATAATTCGAGGTATGGATACACCGATAAAGAGAAGGGCTACTATTCAGATGAAGAAAATTAAAAGTCATAGGTTAAAAATATTATTAATATGTTAGATACAAAAAACTACCCGTTTAAAAAAGTCCTGGTTACAGGCGGAGCCGGATTTATTGGAAGTCACTTGGTTGAAGAACTTGTTATTTCAGGGGTGGAAACAATAAGTATAGATAATTATTTTGCGGGGAAACATGAGAATCTCAGTCATTTAAAAACTTATGCTAATTTCACAGAGGAGACCTGTGATGTCCTGGATTTTGATAAGCTGGACGCTCTCTTTAAGGGTGTTGATGTAGTATTTCATAATGCCGCTTCGAAAAAAACAATATGCCTCAATAATCCCAGGCTCGATTTGGAAATCAATGCAAAAGGTACTTTTAATTTACTTGAATTAGCTTTAAAGCATAAGGTTAAAAAATTCGTTCATGCATCAACAGGTTCGGTATATGGAGAGGCACAATATTTTCCTCAGGACGAAGGACATCCATTGATACCGACATCTTATTATGGTGTCAGTAAGCTTGCAGGAGAAAAGTATGTAAAAGTCTTTAATCATCTTTATGGGCTGGATACAACTGTTTTAAGGTATTTTCATGTTTATGGCCCACGACAGGAATCTAGTGATGTGGGCGGAGTAGTTTCAATCTTTACAAGGAAGATGCTAGAAGGTAAACCAATCACAATTTATGGTGACGGTACCCAGGAAAGATCATTTACATATGTTAAAGATGTTGTTAAGTCAAACCTGAAAGCATCAATGGTCCCTGCAACAAAAGGAGAAACTTATAATTGCGCATCCGGGATTAAAGTAACCATAAACCAATTAGCTGACTATTTAGCCAGAGCATTGCATATAGAAAGTCCTGAAATAGTTCATGAAGACTGGATGCCGGGGGATATTAGAATTTTCAATATAGATAACACAAAAATTATTAAGGATCTTAAAATTGATTTTTTAACTGATTTTAAAGAAGGGTTGAAAGCAACCACTGAATGGGGGAAGAATTACTTTACTAATCAGGTCGGAAATGTATAAAGGGAAGAAAATTGC
>JAFGIP010000026.1 GCA_016929525.1 Bacteroidales bacterium | reverse complement strand
TATCCCCAGATCGAATTTTGACCAGGATATTCTCTATTCTCTCGGAGCATTTTTGACAGTATGCTGAATCATCAGAAATAATGCCGAAGAAAGGATCAAAGCCATGTATCAGAATAAATGGCAACCTACAAAGACAACTTTTAAATCAATAGATTCTGAATTTCATACAGAAGATCCTGGACATATAGACCTTGGACAATATTCCAGGGATCAGATAGCAAAATTTATTATTCAGAAATACAAAGGGCATGGAATGGGGGCTATTATTGAAGCAATACTTAGAGCCAAAGGTTACACTACATACAGGTCACCAAAAGAGCCGGATAAAGGAGTTGATATTCCAGCAGGGTACATTGATAAGAGTATATGTGCCTGTGGAATGACATCAGTGGCGCTTGAAAGCAAGGAGAATATAGTCCTGGCAGTACCTACGAGCTATTTGACAATTAATAAGGCTGACCAGTATCCGAATGACCGTTGCAGTTATACAGTGTTACTGATATGGGGAGAAACCTCCAGTACTGATATAGATAATTACGTATCAGAGAATTCGGTACAAAAGATTATCTGCACTTATGACAGCCTGCCAAAGGTCAAGCATCTGTTTCCGGGAACAATCAGTAAGCTGGTGTGTTTGTAACTCGTTGATGAATACATCATTGAAATCATATACATTACAAAATATTTCTATAAGTTTGTCTTTTAAATCATCATTGATTCTATCTGTTCTTGTTTGTTTGCACTACAAATTTGGGAAGAAGCCTCTTTAAATAACACATTGTATATCACATAGTTGTCAACAATACGCCATTAAGTTGTTAATAACCAGTTATTTATATTAGAAATTATGTTAAACTCACGTTAAATTTAGAACAACCTAATGCCGGACAATGAAAAATGTTTGTAAACTCGATAATTAATATTCGCCTGGTGACCTATTTAAAGTTATTGATGACATTCTAAAATACTTGGGCCATTAAAATATCAATTCACTCAATGAAATAATTATACAATTGTTTATTTCGCATACAATTAACAAATACTTAAAGAAAGGAGAAAAACCAATAAGAAACCACCAAAGGGATGAAAAAACTTGAATAAAGAAAAGATAATTCAGATTCATTAACCATTAAAATTTAAGTTATGAATAAATCACTACCAAAATCCAGTTTCCCACCTATTCGCAGATGGCTTATGTATACCTTGTTTGCATTTATTCTGCTTTTATTAAAAATCAACTATATTTTCGCTCAGGAGACCATTGATGTTGGAGTAACAGGCTGGGATGTAAAAAGACCTGTACTTGCTTCAGCTTGTCCGCACGGATGCCCCTGGGGTGAATTGGGCGAGTTTGTTCAGGAAGCAATGGAACCAATGGATTATGAGGTAATATTATGCAGAAACTGCAATTATAACCTGGGTCCAAGAATTGTAGCAACAAAAAGTTATCCTCCTGAACTAAATGAAGATATGATTCGAAGCGGTACAACTCAGAGGGTTAATGCTACAATTGATTTTGGAATAACTTCAAGTATTCAACTTACCAACGCTTATAACGGAGGGGTTAATGATCCGGGAGAGTATCATTTTTCAAATCTGCGGTTAATTGCGCATATTGAAGATCCCAGCTATTTGCTAGTCGGTGTCAGAAAAGAAACCGGCATTACAAGCTTATCTCAAATCAAAGAGAAAAGGTTACCGGTAAGGATCATTACGAGAGGAGGTGATGTTGAAAACGCGGTTCTTAATTATTACGGTCTGACACAAAAGGCTTTGGAATCATGGGGTGGTTCTTTAGGAAGCGTGGGCGAAGAAGACGCGAAATTTGATGTTATTGTCGGTGGCAATGCATCACCTTCTCAAAATCCGGAATGTTCTTACTGGACAGCTTATAGCTATAATAATAATTTGTATTTTCTTGATCTTGCTGAAGAACTATTGGAGCAAATAGATAATGATGTTACCGGTTATGAACGCACAGTTGTCAGATGGGGTTTATTACGGGGTGTTGATCGTGCAATTCCAACTGTTGCGAGATCAGGACAGGCAATTTTTGCCAGGGATGATATTCCTGAACAGGCTGCCTATGATATAGCAAAAGCCATTGATACTCACAGGTCGGGTTTGAAATGGTATATACGAGTCTATACCTATGATTCACAGTCGGTCTGGAAAAATGATGATGTTCCTCTTCATCCCGGTGCTGAACGGTATTACCGGGAAATAGGATATATTCCTTATTGAGGGATAGATTTAGCTGCTTAAACTACAGATTCTGTTTTTAAAATACAACTTCACCATGTAATTTTTCCGAACAGTTATTCCCCCAGATGGATGGAATCAGCACGGTTGTTTTCAGTGGTTCTTGAATTATTTAGAGTCGAGATGAACCGTCTCGTAACAACCGGCAAGAAAATGCAGCGTGAAATATCAGTTTTTTATAATTGTTCATCCAGAAATTACGCTGGCTTGGGTGGATGGGGGATAAAAGACTTCGTGTATCCACAAATCAATATTTTTAAGTTGTAGACATATGGCAATCTACAGAATAACAATAGGTTGAATTCGTAAAGTATTGGCTTAATATTTGGCTTATAAAGAAAAAAGACATTGTAAAACGTTTAATTACAAGGTCTTAATTTTAATATGGTCGGGGTGAGAAGATTTGAATTATATATATCCACAGAATAAAGTGATGGCAGTCGTTCTCTCAGGATTCATAAATAGTACATAAAAAAATAACCCTCAGATAATCAGAGGGTATTTGTAGTCCCTGCTAAATCTTTCTTCGGTCTTTTTTAACGACACCCGGCTTTCCATCTGCCTGCCGATTTCCGTAAGCATAACAGATTCAGATGCAATAATACCATAGATGGCTTCCTTTACGAACCTTCTTG
>JAFGIP010000025.1 GCA_016929525.1 Bacteroidales bacterium | reverse complement strand
TAATATTACAATAGCAGCAAATACATCAACTACATTCAATGTTGTCATAACGGGAGGCACATCACCGTACACGATCAATTACACCCGCAATGGTACAGCACAGACAGCGGTGACGGGTTATATAAACGGTGCAAATATATCTACAGGAGTTCTTACGGCAGGCACATATGTTTATACTCTGACATCAGTTAGGGATGCAAATGGCTGTTATGCACAAAACACTGGTACAAGTATTACAATTGTTGCTCTGGGTTCTGGTATTGGTGAACTTCGGGTAAGATCAAATATAATTGTATTTAATGCAAAACAAGGTCAGGCATTATCTGCTCAGCAGTCAATTAATATTTTTTCGGCTAATAATAATACGCTAAATTGGACCCATACAATAGATGTACCATGGATAATTCCGGATAAACAGAATGGAGTTACAGATGATGTTTTAAAGGTAGGTATTAATACAACCGGCTTGCAACAGGGGATACATAACGGTAACATTACATTTACCTCACCCCAATCAACCGGTGGCCCCGTTGTTGTTCCTGTAACATTGATTGTCAATCCTGATGTGCCAGTTAAACCAACAACATGGAAAGATGACCATTCCGGAGTTATGAGTGTAACTGTTGATGATGGATTGCCTACGGCATTTGAAAAACTTCAAAGTCATGGTTTTCAGGGATCATATTTCTACCACGGTACTACTCCACCCAGTTATTATTCAGATTTTTTTAGTGCTGGAATGGAATTAGGCTCTCATTTAACAACTCATTCCTGTGTGTTTGTTAGTGAGAGTAATTTGCAATACCAGGAAATAGAACCTAATATGGCTGGACTATGCTCAAATATTCCCCAGGCATGTAACGAATTTATAACCTTAGCCTGGCCTTGTGGTAAAGCCAACTTCCTTGAAGAAAATGTTGCTGCAAAATATTTCCTGGCAGCTCGTGGAGGTGGTAAAAACAGCGCACAGCAATTAGAATCCTCTAGTCCTGAAAACATGATGGAATTAAAAACTTATTATCCCGGATATTATCCTGATATGCCGGATCAGAAGTTATTGGTGGATCAGGCGATCACCCAGAAAAAATGGCTGATTACATGTTTGCATGATGAATTAATTGACGATGGTTCCATTGATTATTCTGCTTCAAAGGATATTTGGGTAACATCTATAGGGAAGGTCATAAAATATATTTTGCAAAGAGACAGATATATCCTTAATAATTATATCGAGGTTTCAAATTCCATTTCTTTTAATTTATCACGACTTGCAATACCATCTTCAGAAAACAGAAATTTTGAAACATCTTTCACCTCTTCTGATGTTACAACAATTGAAATTGATATTGATGAAGGAAGAACAATCCAAAATGTATTGGTAGATGGTTCAATTAATACATATCAAATTAAGAATCTGAATGGTAATAATATACTTATTATGAATATAAAGCTTGAGCCTTCTGTTTACAAGATGGTTGAGGTTATTTATTCAAGTGGATCCAAATCTGATAATTCGGGAACTGCAAATCCAAATTTGAATAAATATGAGGATGAAAAATTGGTTTCAGAAGATAATATTTTAGAGCAAAATTACCCAAATCCATTCAATGATAATACATGGATTGAATTTTATATTTCAAATGAAAGTCAAGTTATAATCGAAATTTATAATTCTTTTGGACAAAAAGTGGAAACTGTTTTAAGCCAGAAATTAAAATCAGGGCGCCATAAGATTAATTGGGATTCCGGAAATTTTACTCCAGGTTGTTACTATCTGATGATGAGAACGGAGAAGTATATAAAGACTATTAAAATTGTAATTACATAATAGTTTAGTAAATTTGTTCTTAAGAATAACTGTGGGACATATTCTTAATGGACTATATTTCCAGAATCAGGAAGTTTAACTAGTTGATCCTCATTGTCGGCTTCCATGAAGTAGGTCCAGTTAGAATTAGGGTATAATCAATAGTGTCCCGTTAAAAGTTGCTGTTAATGAAAAGGTTAGGGGCATCATCAATTGGGACTAACGTTGGCGATCTGCTAAAGAGTTCATTTAGAGGCACTTTCTCAAAAGGAGTAATGCCACAAGATTGAGAGAATGAGTACAATGACTGATCTATCTTCCATCGCTTTTTTGCGATAGCGAGAATAAGGAACATCCATAATGTAATCCATATCTGACAGAATTCTGCATTGCATTTTGACTCGTACCATAAAACGATTTTATTCTGAGATACTGCTTGATCCATTTAAAGAAAAGCTCAACCTGTCAACGTTCCCTGTAGAGTTCGGAGATGGTGATCGGAACAAACACCGTGTTGTTGGTAATGAACCTGTAAACGATACTGGTAGCATAGTCTTCATATGTTACCATTCTGATGGGTTCGGGGTAATGTTTTTTCGATTTGCAACCTGTAAGTCTGATCATTTCATCACTGATAACCCCTGTCTGATTATCAGTATTGGCAGAGCTTTCAACAACATACTGCATGTTGTCTTTTGCTGTGGTTAACTACTCTCTTCTTTCAGACCACTGATTAACAAACATAAGTTTTCTTTTCTGATGATTTTTCACATTTAATTTATATGATGATGATGTAACCCAGTGTTACATAGTCGACCCTTAACAAGTCGTATTTTTCAATAATTCTGTACAGTTGCATATTTTACTGGCCGGTAGCCGGTCAGTAAATCCAGGACAAATTAAATGGCATCCCGGATCTGCCTTAGTCTTTTCATCATATTGAAGGCTGCTGCTGCCATAATGTAAGCATCCGGCCTTGTACATGTTGCCAGAGGTTAAGCTAATGGCTAACTT
>JAFGIP010000024.1 GCA_016929525.1 Bacteroidales bacterium | reverse complement strand
TCTCCCTCATTTCATCGGGAGACTCGGTTCGAACGGTTCTCATCCGCCCTCAGAATTATTTCCAAGAAAAATAAAAGACTCACCTCCTGGTGAGTCTTCTCTCTGAGGTCACGGGCGGATTCGAACCGCCGTACAAGGTTTTGCAGACCTCTGCCTAGCCACTCGGCCACGCGACCATTCCTTAATTTGGCTTGCAAAGATAGGAAATTATCTCTTTCAAAAAAATGCAAACATGTTGCTCAATAAACCATGTATAAAGGCAAGTTGTTTTATTACAATCTGCTTTTTTATTTTTATTTTGTTGCTGTTTTTTTGATTTTATCATTTTTAGATTAACTGCGATTATAAATAATACAAATCCTGATACATGATTATGTTTATTGTCCTTTAGAAGTACCTGATTTTTTGTAAGTATTGACGTTTGCATATTTATCTGTATTATTTGAACATTATTACACATGATTTTTCTATGACAATGCTAAGTTTGTTGGTTCATTATAATGGGAATTAATGAGAATGACTATTTTTATCCTTTCAACAAAAATTCTAACTAAAATTTTTAACACTAATCTGAAATATAATTGATATGGAAAGTTTTTCATTAACGTGGATAGATTGGACGATTATACTGATCTATTTTATTTTCGTGCTCGGAATAGGATGGGCACTTAAAAAGTATATGAGTGATGCAACTGCATTTCTTGAAGCAGGCCGTTCATTACCTGCCTGGGTCACAGGTCTTGCTTTTATTTCGGCTAATCTGGGAGCACTTGAGGTAATTGGTATGGCCGCTTCGGGTGCCAAATATGGTATGGCCACAGTTCACTTTTACTGGATTGGTGCTATTCCTGCCATGATATTTCTGGCAATTTTTATGATGCCGTTCTATTATGGATCCAAAGCTCGTTCAGTACCTGAATATCTTAAACTCAGATTCGATGAAAAAACACGTGGATTCAATGCTTTCTCTTTTGCTGTAATGACCATATTTGCATCAGGTATCTCAATGTATGCTTTAGCTGTTCTTGCAAAAGTTCTACTCCCGATTCATTTTGAACTGGGCCCATTCACGGAATTTGATCTGTATCTGGTAGTGTCGGCTGTAATTGTTTTAATCTACACATACCTGGGTGGTCTCAGCTCAGCAATATACAATGAAGTATTGCAGTTCTTCCTTATTGTCATAGGATTCCTTCCGCTGGTTATTCTTGGCCTTGTGCACATTGGTGGCTGGGACGGAATGGTTGAAAAATTAGCTTTAGATCCTGCCACTGCCGGATTCCAACATTCCTGGAAAAATATCAGTTCATCGCACCCTATGGGTGGTGTGATAGGAATTGTAATGGGACTTGGCTTTGTACTTTCATTTGGATACTGGTGTACCAACTTCTTAGTAGTGCAGCGTGCAATGGCGGCAGGTTCTATGAGTGCTGCCCGTAAAACGCCTTTAATTGGAGCAATTCCAAAAATGTTCATTCCATTCCTGGTTATCATTCCAGGCGTAATTGCAATTGCACTCATAAATATGGGAGATGAGTTATTTAATATCCCTTTAAAAGGCGCAGGTTATGATTACGATATGGTAATTCCAATGTTACTTAAGAGATACCTGCCGACGGGAGTTCTTGGACTGGGACTCACTGCACTGTTAGCTTCGTTCATGAGTGGTATGGCAGGTAACGTAACAGCATTTAATACGGTTTGGACATACGATATTTATCAGAGCTACATTGTGCCTGGCAAATCGGATAATCATTATCTGAGGGTAGGCAGGATAACTACAATTGTTGGAGTTACAGTAAGTATACTTACTGCTTATGTAGCAGCCATGTTCAATAATGTGATGGATTTTCTGCAGTTGATATTTGCATTTATTAATGCTCCGCTGTTTGCGGCATTCCTGTTGGGAATGTTCACAAAACGAACAACCGGCCATGGTGCTTTCTGGGGGCTGCTCTCTGGAACGTTATCTGCAGCAGTTGTTCACGGGTTCACTGCCCCTGTTGGTGCAACAAGTCTTGTTAAAGGAGGTTGGGCCGGAACCGTTATAAGAGAATTCCCAAGTGAAATGGCTCAGAATTTTGCAATAGCCATCGTTGCCTTCTCTGTTGCACTTACTGCAACATTAATTATTTCCTATGCTACCAAACGCACAAAAACAGACGCACAGCTTAAAGGACTTGTTTATCAGCTAACACCAAAGACTATCGACGATAGTAAACTCTGGTTCCAGCGTCCCGCTGCTATGGCATGGATAGTAGGAATTATAGCACTTATTTTAACAATTATTTTCTGGTAATCAATAAATACTTAAACAATGGGATTAGATATTAAAATACCTATCGGATTGATGTTCGCTATTTTTGGAATTATACTTACAATTTTTGGATTAACAACCAATGGTGATGAAATGTATACTTTATCATTAAATACTAATATAAACCTTTGGTCAGGATTATTTATGTTGGTATTTGGAAGTATTATGCTACTGTTTTCCAATCTTGTTATTAAACCAAAAGACAAGAAGTAATATTTAAATAAAATAAATTCTACCCTAAAGAGGCTATATAATAATATTATTAGCCTCTTTTTTTCGCTTTTCAATCTTTTATATTAATCAAATCAATAATAATGGTTGTATTAAAAATCTTTCGTAAATTCAATAAGAAATAATACTTCAAACTATGATCTACTTTACAGATTCAGAAATAGACCAACTTATTAATGAAGATATTCCTTATTATGACTTAACCTCACTGTCCGTTAAGCTAGGAACAAAGGTTGCCAGGATATCGTACACAACAAGGCAGGAAACATTAATTTGTGGTACTGAAGAAGTACTGAAAATATTTGAAAAGTTTAAAATCAATCCTACGCTAATATCTATTTCAGGTGAACATATTGGTGAAGGAATAAAGTTTCTTGAAGGTGAAGGACTAGCCAATAACATTCATGCAATCTGGCGTACAACTTCAAACCTTATTGAATTTGCATCTGGAATTGCTACAAGAACCAAACAGCTTGTTGATGCAGCTAAAAATGTATCTCCTGAAATATCAGTTCTGACAACACGCAAAACAATTCCGTTTACCAAGAAATTAACTGTTAAAGCAATTCGTATAGGTGGAGGTCATGTACACAGGTTAGGTTTATCAGATACAATCCTGATTTTCGATAACCATATTAAATTTCTGGGAGGACTTAATAACTTCATCAGTAAAATTTCTGAAATTAAATTAAGAGCCGCAGGAAGAAGTATTACAGTAGAAGTAAAAAATGTTAAAGATGCTATGCAGCTGGCCAAAACACAGATCGATGCAATACAGTTTGATAAAATCCCGGTTAACGATTTAAACAAACTTGTTAACGACATCAAAAAAGAATCGCCCGGCATTAAACTTATTGCAGGTGGAAACATCGATTTGTTTAATATCCAAGAATATGCGGCTACCGGAGTAGATATAATTGTTAGTTCATGGCCATATTATGGTGAACCAATTGACCTGAATATTAATATAGAACCTGTATTCGATTTATAATATAAGTTGATATATGATGAACAAAGGGTCATTCAGCCTTTAACGCCTGTCCTGGTTGACGTTGCGATGCCGTAATACACTGATAAATTACTACCACCACAGATAATACTAAAACTATAAAAGCCGCATAGACAAAATAAGACGGAGATAATGTAATTCTGGAATTAAAATCTTCCAACCAGATTTTGGAAAACATGTAAGCTGTCCCCCATGCCATAATTGTGGCCATAAAAATAAGTACAACAGTCTCTTTTAACAGCAAATACATTATTTGATATACATTTGCACCTACTGCTTTCCTCAATCCAATTTCTCTTGTTCTTTGATTTGTAGTAAAAGATACCAGTCCAAATAAACCAAGACATGCAACAAATACCGATAGAATTGCAAAAATAAACAATACTCTTCCTGTTCTGATCACCGACTTATAATTTCGATCAAAATCTTTATCTAAAAAGAAATACACAAACGGATAACCTGTTTCATATTTATCCCAGGTTTCTTCCAGAAAGCTTACTGATTTCTCTATCCCTATAGTACTAAGTCTCACAATGAGGTAACCCTCCCAGTTACCCGGCATTAATGAAATCACAAGAGGTTCAATAGCTTTATCTACCGATTCGTAGTGAAAATCTTTTACGATGCCTATTACTTTAAACGATCTTCCCAACTTTCTCATAAAGCCGGGCATTTCTATATTACTCCCAACAACTGAATCAATATCTATTCCCCTGGCAGCTGTTTCATTCAGCACACATGCAAATGAATCAGAAGCGATTGATGATGAAAAAAATCTGCCTTCAACCATTCTGAGACCAAAAGCTTCCCGAAAATCATAATTAACAAAAATCTGGTTCATCACAATATTGTCTCGCTTAGCATTATTTTCAACAATATAAGTTGATGAAATAAAATCGCGGCCGGGAATTGAATTGGAATTCGTAACTGATTCAATATTTGGATGTCTTAATATTTCCTTTTTAAAATCATCTATTCGTTCTTTCAGGGCATCTGGTCTTCTAATTACAACTACCCTTTCCTTTACAAATCCAAGTTCTTTGCTTAGCATGAATTCAACCTGTGCAAATACAACAAGAGACATAATAATTATCAGCATAGAAATAAAAAATTGAAATATTACGAATACTGATCGTATCCGGCGATTCTTTATTCCTTTATTTAATTCTCCGTGTAATACTTTAACCGGTTCGTACGAAGAAATGAAAAAAGCAGGATAGCTGCCAGCAAGTAATCCTAAAAGAAATGTTGATAAAACTATTATGGTTATCGAAGGTAAATTACTTAAAACATTAAATCGTAAATCGATTTCAAGATAACGGTTGAAATATGGCATGGCGATTTCAGCAAATAATAAAGCCAGTGCCAGTGCGAAAAAACTGAAAAGTATCGATTCAGTGATAAATTGTAAAATCAAAACTCTTCGTTCCGAACCGATAACCTTTCTAAGAATAACCTCGCGTGCCCTGTTAGCAGAGTTGGCTGTTGAAAGATTCATAAAATTTAAACAGGCGATCAATAAAATAAGTATTGCTATTATACTAAAAGCATAAACATATAAAGCTTTCCCGTTTGCCTCCAGTTCATTGTCAAGATCAGAATATAGGTGAATACTTTTTACAGACTGTAGATGATAAGACAAAGAATTTTGCTGCCCAAGGAAGTCCTCATATGTTATTCCCAGATACTCTTCTACCTGTGGTGCAACATATTTTTCAATCAAACCATTTATATCCTCTTCAAGCTGCTTTAAATCAGCTTTCCTATCTACTAAGATATAAGTATACATATTATGACTCACCCAAATATCCTTAAGATATTTCTCGAAAGTAACCAAGGACCCAAGTACTTCGAACTTTATATGCGAGTTTGAAGGAATATCTTCCAACAAACCTGTAACAGTATAAAATTCCTTTTCATTTTCAATTTTCAGTTTTTTACCAACCGGCGATTCGTCCCCAAAATATTTTTTAGCAGCTTTCTGAGTTAGTACCAAACTTCGTGGTTTAACAAGAGCACTATCAGGATTCCCCTCAATAAAACGAAAAGAGAATAATTTAAAAAAATTAGGATCGGCAAAAAGGAATTCATCTTCGTTAAAGCTAACATCATTATTAGAAATCAGCCATGCCCCAAATCTTGCAACCCTTGTTGCTTCCTTAACCGGATCATATTCAGCCATAAGAGTTTTGGCCATTGGAGGTGAAGTTACTGCAATATCCGTATCAATACCTTTTAATTCTCCTTGAACAGTAACTCTGTATAATTGGTCTGTATTTTTATGAAATTTATCGTAACCAAGTTCATGAACAACATATATTGCAATTAACAAAGCACTTGCCATACCAACAGCCAGTCCAAGTATATTTATGATTGAATATATTTTTTGAGTAGCCAGACTCCTGATGGTAATAATGATAAAATTTTTTAACATGCTTTAAAAATAATTGATGCTTTTCCAATATTCAAGCCATGCATCCTAAATGAAAGGTATTCAATAGATTAATAAAATTGATACACAATACCAGGTGTGCGTTATTGGACAATTTATGTACGGAGACGTATATTAGAACAAGAGACAATATACAATTATGTGGTTTCTGATGATTTACTTGCTGTAAACTGTTTAACGATCATTCGTATTATGAAATATGAAAACATTTCATTAATTGCTGAAAATGAATATTCAATCTTATTATCTGCAATTTTTGCCATCTCTATTATTCCCAGACCTGCTCCTCCTTTTTCGGTGAATTTTCCATCTGTGATTGTATTTTTATACAATGCTTTTATTTCCTTTTTATCTAAATTATTAAGCAATTTTAATTTTTCGTCTAATTCCGGGATATCATCATTCAAAATTGGATTTGCGGTCTCAATAATATACTCGTCATAGTCGAAAGAAATTTGTAATTCGGGAGGATAATTTTCCAGAATATATTTATTATTCTCAAAGTGTTCTGTATAACGAATAACATTTTCAAGCGATTCTATCATAACCGTTAGTATCTTTTTATAGATACCTGATCTTACCTTACGTAATTTCATTTGCTCTTTCAGGGAATGAATCAGATCGCTAATAGTATCAAAACTCATCGGCCCTTTAAAGTTTAAGATGGTATCGCTGTTGTTTTGTGTTAGCATTCTTGGTTGAAAAGCACTGGTGAAAATATAAAATATCTCTGAAAATCAAAACATTGCCCCTTGTTCTTCACCCTTTTCGTAGCCTTCGTCAGTTAAAAGCTTTTTGCCTTGCGAAGCTTTTACTGCAAGTTCATCACACCTTTCATTATCGGGAATGTTTGCATGTCCCTTTATCCAATGTAACTTTACTTTATGCATACGATAAACAACAAGAAATCGTTTCCAAAGATCCGGGTTTTTCTTTTTTTTAAATCCCTTTTTTTCCCACTGAAAAACCCATTGCTTTTCAACAGCATCGTATACATATTTTGAATCGGTAAAAATATCCACTTCACTCCCTTTGATCTTAAGCGCCTCAAGAGCAACTATTACTGCCAATAATTCCATACGATTATTGGTTGTTAAGTGAAAACCCTTAGAAAGTTCCTTATAGTGTTCCCCCGATTTTAATATAACTCCGTATCCTCCGGGACCAGGATTTCCGCTTGCGGCTCCATCGGTATAGATAGTAATTTTAGACATTGACAGGTAATTGTATTCCTGTATTTGATAAAAAAAGTCTTATAGCAATAGCAAGTAATATAATCCCGAATATTTTCTTTAATATCTGAATCCCTGCTTCACCAAGTAAACGTTCAAAGAAACCAGTCAATTTGAGTACAAGGTATACAAATATCATATTTAAAGTAAGAGCAATTAAAATCTCTGAAAGAATGTATTCGGTTTTTAAAGATATTAATGTAGTCATTGAACCGGCTCCAGCTATCAGTGGAAATGCGATAGGCACAATCATAGTCCCCTTTATATGTTCATATCTGAAAAACTCTATACCCAATACTAATTCCAGCCCAAGAAAAAAGAGGACTAGTGCACCTGCAATAGCAAACGATGACAGATCAACGCCGAACAGATTAAGAAAAGGTTCTCCCAGAAAAAGAAATATTAACATCAGGGCAAATGCGATCAATGTTGTTTTCATAGGTTCAAGACTGCCGTTCTTTTTCTTGTATTCAAGCAGTATTGGTATGGAACCAGTAATATCTATTACTGCAAAAAGTACCATGAAAACGGTGAAAATATTTAAGATATTCATTGGAATACAGATGTTCTAAATGAAACACCAATTAATTAATAATACTCAATTCATCAATAAGGTAATCTGCGCCGGCAAATTTGTCAATGACAAATAATACATATCTTATATCAACACATATACAGCGTTGTAAGTCCGGCTCGTATATAATATCACTACTCATAGCTTCCCAGTTCCCATCAAATGCCAATCCTATAAGCTCTCCTTCTGCATTAAGCACAGGACTTCCCGAATTTCCGCCGGTGATATCATTGTTGGTGATAAAATTTACAACCATAATGGAATCTCCGTATTCCCCATAATCCTTTCTTTCAAATAAATCTTTAAGTTTCATATCAACTTCAAATTCATAATTTGTCGGATCTTCCTTTTCCATTACTCCTTTTAAGGTTGTAAAATAATCATAATGTACCGCATCTCCTGGTGAATAATCATCAACAATACCATATGTAAGTCTCATAGTAAAATTTGCATCAGGGTATATATTTTTATCTGCATACATTTCCTGTAAGCCCTTTAAATATAAGCGTTCATATTTCTTAAGTTCTGATGAAAAAGCATCTATTGTATATACTTCATTGTAATATCTTTTATAAATACTTTTGGTTACCTTGAATCCAATATCTTTATCCATTGCCCTCTTTGAAGGATTTAATAAAAACTCACGCACACTTTTTTCATCAACAAACATTGTCTTACTGAAAAGTATTTCGGCAAATTTGTCAATATCGCCTTTGAATTTATTGTCAATTACTGTAAAATAGAAATCCGGTAATTGTCCGGGAGGAATATTTTCCCGATAGAGTTTCAGCATTGCAGCAACAACTTTTTTGTCTGTTGAAACGTTATATTCCGGATAAAAACCATCGATAAAATCTGTAAGAAGTTCTACTTCTTCTTTAATTTCTTCCTGGTCTTCACCCTCATCCAACAGTAAATTCAGATACTGAAACTCAGAGATCAGATCAAATAACTCTGAAGCCCTGAAAAATGCTTCTTTTATATACAGATAATTAAACTTACTGTTACGTTGACCCAGATATATATTTTCCATTTCACCAAGAATATCTCCGTAAATTTCTTTTTGTGCTGAATCGGATTCAACCCACTCCCGGAATTTCTTTTCTTCACTTTGTTTTTTTTCAATTACTTTTAAACGAAGAATACCTCTGTTTTGGCCAATAGCATATTTCCAGTAATTATTTGACCGCGAAAATTTAGCTGCATATTTTATACGGATTTCATCATCGGCCATCATATCCTTATCCAGAATTTCCCTGCGGATACCTCGTACATCCATCAGAATTTTGTTTGTCACCAGCATGGTTTCTTCTACTCCGAATGAACAAAGATATCTGTTCGTGGAACCTGGATAACCCATGACAAATGTGAAATCGCCTTCGCTATAACCGTCAATTGAAATTGGAAGATAGTATTTAGGTTTTAGTGGAATATTGTTGACTGAATATTCGGCAGGTGAACCATCGGGAGCTGTATAAATCCGGAATATACTGAAATCGCCCGTTTGGCGGGGCCATTCCCAATTATCCGTGTCATACCCGAACTTCCCAATCGACGATGGTGGTGCACCAACCAGTCGGACATCTTTAAATACTTCGTATACAAATAAATAAAATTCATTGCCGGCGTAAAATTTATTGACTTCTGCTTCATATCTTTCATCTTCTGAAGCTTCTGTTTCTATCTCATCGATCAGTTCCGATATTTTCCCCTGCCGATCAACTTCAGCCATTTCTTCAGAGAGTTCTAAATTTATTTTTTCAGTGACATTTTCAATTCTGATCAAAAATCTGACTTCAAGATCGGGATTGGGTATTTCTTCATCTCTTGACTTTGCCCAAAAACCGTCGGTCATATAATCATGTTCAACGGAGCTATGATTTTGGATTTCATCGAAGCCGCAATGATGATTTGTAAACAGCAAACCATTATTTGAAACAACTTCCGCCGTGCACCCGTCGCCAAATATTACAATGGCATCTTTCAGGCTTGAATTATTAATACTATATATATCTTCAGTAGTAAGTTGCAATCCCATCTCCCTCATATCAGACATATTAAGCTGCTCAATGAGATTAAGCATCCACATACCTTCATCAGCTTTCAGAGTATTTAACGAAAACACTACCAGACTACATACACCAAATACAATGTTTCTCATAATTTATTATTTGACCATTAAGTAATTTAAAATTTCATGTTCTTTCAAATTCAAGTTCCAATTGAAAATTAAGCAGTTGAAATGAACTTCGATGATATTTTGTAACTCCATATTTAGCTATAGCCTCCCGATGATTCTGAGTAGGATACCCTTTATTCTTATTCCATCCATATTTGTTAAACTCACTGTGTAAATTATCCATCAGGTTATCACGATAAGTTTTTGCCAGAACAGAGGCTGCTGCAATTGAATTATACTTACTATCCCCCTTAACAATACATCTGTATGGAATATTCCGGTAGGGTATAAATTTGTTACCGTCTACCAATATAAATTCAGGTTTTATTTTCAAATTTTCAATTGCTCTATGCATTGCCATTATTGAAGCTCTCAGAATATTCAATTTATCAATGACTATGTTATCAATAAAAGCAACTGAATAAGCAAGTGCCTCATGTTCTATTTCAGTGCGTAATTTATATCTCCTCGATTCAGATAATTTCTTTGAATCGTTCAAATGTGGATTTGAATAATTTACTGGCATAATAACTGCTGCTGCACAAACAGGCCCTGCAAGACATCCTCTTCCAGCCTCATCGCAACCGGCTTCAATTTTATCCTTATATAAATACTTTTCTAACAATAAGTATAGTAATATTTTGTGAGATATATACCAGACTTGTGAAATTAGGAAAATAAGTTTATTCTGGCAATTTTATCTAAATCATGAATCATGAGTTTCTTGTTTAGTATAACTTGTTACATTTGCAGTGAAATTGGATTGCCTTGAAACGTAAATTTATCACAAACCTGGGTTTCTTTCTACTGCTGAATGTAATTATTAAGCCCATTTACGTATTTGGAATTGACCGAACTGTGCAAAATGAAGTTGGTGCAGAAATATATGGGCGTTATTTTGTTTTTTTTAATGTAGCACTTATTTTTCAAATACTCCTTGACCTGGGTATTGAAACATTTATACGAAATGAAATTTCGAAATACCCAAAGCTGCTGGGCAGATATCTTTCCAATATAGCAGTGCTTAAAATTTTATTGCTTATTCCTTATTTCCTGATTTGTTCAGGAGTTGCATTTGCAAGAGGATTAACCAAAACAGAAATCCCACTTCTGGTAATAATACTGATCAACCAGTTTACGGCTTCATTTATTTTGTATTTCAGGTCAAATTTAGGGGGGTTACAAAAATTTAAAACAGAAAGTATTGTTTCTGTTTTAGACCGCATACTAATGATACTAATCGTCGGATATTTACTGATAAATGTATCAACCCGTTCTGTTTTCAGAATAGAATGGTTTGTTCTTGCACAAACTTTCTCTTATTCAGTTGTGGTGTTAATAAGTTTCCTTCTGTTGATGCGAAGTTCAAAAACAATTAAGCCTGAATTCAACCTAAAATTTATCTGGCCAATAATTAATCGGCTAAAACCTTATGCAGCACTGGTATTATTAATGGCTATTTATTATAGAGGAGATTCTGTATTACTCGGCATATTACTTCACGACGGTGATGAACAGGCAGGGATTTATGCACATGGATTCAGAATTCTCGATTTTATGTCAAATTATGCTTTGTTATTCCCTATTCTTTTGTTGCCGTTGTTTTCAAAAACGATTCAACAGGGAAAAAAGATTGACGGACTTTTAAAGTTATCGACATTCCTGCTAATTGTGCCTTCATTTATTGTACTTGTACCTGCTGTTTTATATAGGATAGAGCTGTTTCAATTACTCTATGATGAGCAAATCAGTTTATCGGCTGATGCTTTTGCCATTCTTACAATAAGTTTTCTGGGCATGTGTATTAGTTATACTTTCGGAGCACTGCTGACAGCAAACGGTAATCTGCAACAACTTATTATTATGGCTGCATGTGCTGTTGTACTAAGCATAACATTAAACTTTATCCTTATACCAAAATACAAAGTAATGGGAGCTGCGATAAGTAATGCCTCAACACAGATTTTCACAATACTGGTTCATATTCTTATTGCACGGAGAATATTTAAACTAAGCATAAAGTACGCGACTATCCTACGTTTAATTCTTTTTTCTGCCGTACTTTTATTATCAGGTTTAATAGTGAATCGATTTAATTTAGACTGGTATTTCGGGACAATCGTTATTATTACAACTGGGGTTTTCCTTGCATTTGTCACTGGTCTTATAAGTATCCGGGGAATTTTTATTATCCTTCGCAGAGAAGATTTATCCTGAAAACTTATCAACAATACATTTTCATTAATTATTTGATTTAATTCTGTATGCTATTTAAAATTATGAAACTGTATTTTTTTAACACACAGAAGATTAAAGTAATCTATATTTTAAAATTATAACCCTGCAACATTTCTGAACGCCTTGTTACTGTTGAAAAGTACTATTTAAGCAACTCTTCATTATTTGGTACTTTCGAATTAACGTAAGTTGACCTTATTTATGAAACGAAAAAAAGTAAAGGAAGAAAATTTAAAAAGAAATATTGCCCAGGTAATTCGTTTCAATAACAAGGAACTAAGTGCAATAAACCAATATTGCGAAAAATTCAAGGTTCAAAATAAATCAAAGTTTATGCGTGAAGCTATTATTACTGAAGTACTTCGAAAGTTCGACGAAAACTACCCGACCCTGTGGGATGAACCTCAAATGAGACTATTCTGAAGAAGAATTATTTCAATTTAACTGAAGAAAATAACAGGACAAATATTTTATGCGCTAATAAGCTCTTTGTATTGTGTTGAATCCAATAAATTATCAAGTTCCGAATCGTCGCTAAGTTTTATTTTAATAATCCATCCATTATCGAATGGTTCCGCGTTTACAAGATCAGGGGAATTTTCAATTGCCGAATTCATTTCCAAAATTTCACCCGATGCCGGCATAAATAAGTCTGATACTGTCTTTACAGCTTCAATCGTCCCAAATACATCTCCCTGATTCAATTTCTCACCAACTGTTTCAACTTCAATAAAAACAATATCTCCCAATTCATTCTGGGCATAATCGGTAATACCAACCACAGCTGTATCACCTTCTTTCCTGATCCACTCGTGATCTTTCGTGTACTTTAAATTTTCAGGTATATTCATTATTAACTAAGATTTTAAAGGTTTCAAATTTACAATTAAATGTACAAAGGTATATCAAGGGAAAAAAATCCAATTTATTAAATAATTCATTCTATAATCTTAAACTTAAACTAAATCCAAATTTGGTTTCAGCATTAAAGAAATTCTGAGATGTATATGGGTCATTAACAGTACGTTTAAAATGAAACTGGATATTGAAATTCTTACTAAATTCATAATCGGCTGTAAATCCTATATTAATTTTTCTGCTGCCGCTTGAAACCATATAATCTTTTTCAAGTTCTTCCGTTTCGGTAAGAAATCTCATTATCGTTAAATCATCACCAACCTGAAGATCAAACTGTACATTTAGATCACTTTCAATAGCTCTACCGTTAACTGTAATCGGCACCTCTTTGAATCTATAACCTACTCTAACAACAAAATCCTTACTACGGGTTTCATTAACCTGATTATTATTAAGACTTAATGCCAGGGTCCTGCTACGACCCAGTTCAAAGCTCGTAATTAAACTGTTGTTCCAGGTCAAATCTATTCCTATTAACGGACTGAGCTGTTCTCTTATAGAAACTGAACTGATCTGATATTCAGATATAAAGTTCAATTCATTGTCTCTTAACAGTCCCCGAAATCCATCTTCATTAAAGAACAGGTCGTTATCCAGGTTTTCAAAATACGTAACATTGGTGGCAAATGAACCAATTGAATACATCGATTTATATGTATGTGAAAATGTTACATTCTTAAATAACTTTTTTACAATTTCGAGATTCGATAAAGCATCGAAAGTAATTCTCCAGTTAGGCATTATAAGCCAGAAAAATTCATCAAGCATTACTTTTTGCGGATCAATACCTGTATATGCCGAGATGAAAGCAGGGATAAGCACATCCTGCGAGGTAGGGCCGTAACCATCGTGATATCCTCCTCCGGTAAGACTTTGCCCTGGTGATAATAATCCCGGGTACCTTGCACTCAGTTCGTTATACCTTCTGGCAGAAATAACCTGCCTGTTTGCTTTAAATCTGTCAAATGCAGCTGAGTTCCAGTTGTTGTCTTCTGATACCTCCTCGAATGCAGTTGCAATTGTAATTATTGATATAGAAAAGTTACCACCTTTATAACGGTTATCTACAAAATATCCCTGGTAATAATGTGTTGAATCTTCCAAGTCGTTATATCCATAGTAATAAAGTTGTTCATTGGTTTCGCCATATCTTCTTGATCCTGTTAAGTCAATCCTGAAACCATTAAATGGTTCATAAGTAGCACGGAATGATAATTCATCATTACGTGTAAACACAACAGGCTTATTGAAAGTAGAGTCTCTGGTAAGCCAACCATTATCAATACTCGAATATGGTATGTTCATATCCTGCCATCCAAAGACGAAAGGTAAACCTGGTGCCCCGTAATAATCTCCGCTTTGTTCATGTAATCCGATAAAATCTGTTTCCGGAAGATAACCTGGTAGCAGTGTACCTGAAGTCCTTGTCCATGATATATTAATATTCTTAAAACCTGTTAGTACGCGGACTGAATTTTCAGTTAAAAGGACCAAAGGACTCTCCCCTTTTGGTATCTTCCCCGTAATAATAACAGTTACACCTGTTAAATCTTCCTCAGAAGTAATAGATACTTTGTTTTCATCCTCAATTGCACTGGATACCTCTACTTCTGCCCCATTTGCGTCTATCACTTTAATCTGCACATCTTCTGTTTTAAGACGATGTGTTATAGTTTTCGAACTCCCTGCCCTGAAGAATGTTCTTTTTTCATATTCGACAGTTTTATAACGTTGTTCTGAAGGGTCCGGACGTTTGCTCCCCCTGTATTTTGCATCAAGTCGTTTCAGATAACCAAATTTATTATACAGGCTACGCATATTAAAACTACCGTTCAGCTTGACAGTATTAGAATTCTTTAATGTATTCCCAAGTTCCCGGGTTTCGTCACGAAGTTGCTCACCTCTCACCCAACTGTATGTTGAACCGTATGATGCATTTACTGTTGTCCAGTCAAGAAACGGGATTTTATTGATAGGAACATTGTAACTAATGTTGAGTTTTTGTGAGAATGACATATTACGCCCAAAAGTTTGCCAAATATTTGTCCAAACCGAATCCTTCCAGTGTTCATTGTCTTTAATAAATAAATCCTGTTGACCAGCCGGTTCATCAATTCGTGCACTGTTTGTAGCTGAATAATCCAATTTAAGGCTTCTCGTAATATCCCACTTTAAATCATATTGCCTATCCCAACTAAAATCTTTGTTAACAGAAGGGTCAATTATCAGTTCAACATCATCGTATATATCACGCATTTTAGATTCCTGGTAAGTCCTGTCGAACATGCTGCCAAAACTAAAACGTGAAGGATACGGATTAAAATTTATATCACGTATTAGTTTGAAAGCTGGTTTACGAAGAGATTTCGATTTTTGAAACGGCTGTATATTTTTTGGTCGTGTATTAAATACGTAGTTTAATCCAAGATTATATTTCCATAAATTATTATACTCCGTATTGTAATTATGTGCTTTTGTCTCTGTATATCCAACACTTGCAGACAGGTTACCCGGCGAAAATACGTTCCATTTTTTAAATTTCTTGTTCCATCTTACGTTTGTAAGATTTATACTTTTTCGTGCTGTAACATCCTGTGAAATTTCTTTAATACTATCTCTCTCTGCCTTACTGTCTGCTTCTCTAAGTACATCCTCGAACCTGATATCAGGATCTTTGGGGTAATATTCAGGATTTATTATTGTTTTTGACACCCCGAAATAAAGGGGAATTGATACATTGGCTTTTTCGGGAAAGAATTTCCCCATTTCAAGGTTTGAAGAAATATCATACTGGTTAATTTCTTCCATTGAACGCTCATCAACCTTTTCCTCTATACTCCCGAAACCAGGTTTACTAGTACTGCCGGCAAGGTTAACAACACCAAAGTCGGCCAGCTGGGTCTGAATTCGTCCGTTTGCAGCCCATCCGCCCTTATTATTGAAGTTCTCAAGTCTGAGTTCATTAAACCAAATCTCAGCCGATTTTACCTGACCATCATTTCTCCTGTTATAGCTTGTTGCATCACCTGAGTTTCGCACACCAATCATTATCTGCCTGATATTACCCAGGTTTGGAGTTCCTTTTACTTTTCTAATTCTTCCCTGTTCATCGACTGAGGAAAAAACACCCTGCACAGTAAAGTTAAATGGTTCTTCCTGTACCCGGCGGTTTCTTTCCTTCTTTAATTCAACAAGTTCGTTCAATACAAGGTCTATTGTGTTGTCCTTACCTTCATCATTATGTCCGTCATACCATACTTCCCTCCTGTCGTCCAAATTGTCATTATTATAAACTCTATGAGGTGTAACATATAGTGGTATTTCTATTTCATAATAATTGTTCTGATAGTCGGATCCCAGTCGCAGAAATGCTGTTAAATCCCCATCCGCTAAATGATCCTGCATTCCGGGAAATGCTTCGGCATGAATAAACATTTTCAGGTTTTTATATTGTCTGAGATCCAGTTCCACGTTTTTAAAGACTGATCTGGCATCACCATCAGGTAAGTCTTCAATTTTTAATACTATCGATTGCTCATTCAACTGAGCTACCTGAGGATTTGCCGGATCGATGACCCTGTCGATTCCGGGAGGTAAAACGTAATTCACAGGTTCCTTAGAAGAATTTTCTTCTATATTAACAGTGGAAACTTCAAATGAAGCAGGATCAACCTCCTGAGTAACAACTGCCCCTGTTTCATTTAAATCGGAATAGTACCTGCGCCATTCCCCCCGAATCAGATCCAATGTAGCAAAACGCAGCTTCACTTCTTCCCGGAAATCATTAAGAAGTAACCTCATAAAGCGGATTGATTTAAAATCTTCAATATCACCATATGTACTTTCATAATCACTCAACGGTATTCTGAACTGGTACCAGACAGCAGGAGTTTCGAAACTGGAATGAGGGTATTCTACTTTATCAATGATATAATTCTCACCAACAACAAAATCTTCTTTTTTAAGGCTGACATGGTATTGGTAATATGTTTCTGTTGTATTTAATGTATTGTCGTTATTAATATCTTCGTTATCAGGTTCGGTCTGACTCGTCGTAGAATATTCGCTATCACCCTGTTCCTGAGAATTACCGTCCATCCCGTTATAATTTTTATACCTTTCAAATATGCCCCTGTCATTATCACCCGGGACATCATCAAGGAAATGAACATAGTCATCAGCAGAAATATCATCAATCTGCAAATTTGCAGGTAATCTATTTACAAAATCACTATAAAATAATCTTTCATCCTGGTTTCGCAAACCGTCCAGGCCAACATCCTGATTATTCCTTCCTTCAGGATCAAATGTATTGTTATATGCCTGTCCACGGGGCACTCTTGCCCATTCCGTTTCATCAACATCGACTACTTCATTAGGATCGACCGGTAGTCCACCTTCATATGATTTTCTATTATCGGGAAGCACATCTTCTGATATTTCACCAAGATGAATAAACAGGTCGCCTCCCTCATGATCAGTATTTTCAAGAAACGGATCCATCAACCAGAATTCAATAAATTCAATATTAGAAGTTTCAAAGTCGCTATGTTGAATTTCACGCATTATACCTCCCCAACGGGTTTCGGGTTCAGATAAAGTTCCGTCTGGCTCAATATCAGTATAATTATAAGGGCCACGTTCGTTGGGATAAAAAGCGAGATCGAAAATAGGAATATGATTAATACCCGGAGTAGCATTGTCTTTTTCACGGAAGATCTCCTGTTCCTGTATTCTTCTGCCATAATGACTATGGACATCAATATCCACCTGCGGGTTATCCGGACGATATGAACTTGATCCATAAAACAGTGGATCGATAGTGTACCATGCTAACTTTGCCCGTCCATAACCAACTGCCAGTCCTTCAGCGCTAAGAGTACCAAAAATATTACTGTTTTTCGGCGGACTGGCAAGTTTCCAATATATAAAGCTTTTCATTTCAATTTTAGTTTGTGCAGCTTCAAAATCGTCGATATAAGCCCTTCCGTTTTTACCTATGGCTTTAGATTGTCCGGGGATCAGGTGAGCAAACTCAGCTTCCAGAGATATACTTGATGGTTCTTTTGTTTCAATAAGCGGTATTTTATCAACCAAAGTGGTCAATAACTGACTTTGAGTACGATATGAAGTATTTAAACCCCAAATTGTATTTGAAATTGGTTCTTCACCCATATTCACTTTTTGTGTTAGCGGGCGCTCTGTAAGATTCATAACTGTTGCACCTATATTGAAATTTTCTGAAAAACGATAATCAAGATGAGTGCCGAGAAGGGTTTTAGTCTGTATATTAAATAATGAGTTACTCTCTAAAGAAATACGAATTGGTGTACCCGACTCGAGCAATCCCTGGTCAAGTATCTTAACCCTGCCAAGCGTATAATCAACAGTATAATGAGTTCCTTCTTCAAGTGTTATTCCCCCTGCAGTTACAATAACAGAACCTCTCGGAATGTTCATTGCGTTTAACTGTATTTCCGAACTCGATGATGACTGATATCGTCCCTTTAGCAAAAACTTGTTTTTTTCAGCGACCTGCTCTGCTTTAGTTTTAGTAGAATCGTACAATTCTTCAAATACATATTTATCCGCCGTTCGATTTTTAATAACGTCAGTGGGGTCGTTGTCGGTAATTTTTCGACGCAGATCCTTTCCGAATGGTTCCAGTAATGGAAAATATATTCTGCCATTATTTGAATTTACAGTTACACCCTCAATAAAATCGAAGAAACCATCGGGGGTTGGTTCATTTCGGTTGTCAAGATTATCAAGCTCAAATACTTTTAACAGAATCTGATTCTGAACCTGTGGAGACATCGCTGCAGAGTCCTCTTCCGATAGATAATTAACCGGTAACCCTGTTCTGTCGTTACGATACAATACATTTAATTCAAAACCTTCGCGACTGACCTGATATGCACCAATAGAGTATACGTTTTTCATCATCAGGTCCCAGGTTGGATATTTTGGAGTCGGTGTAGTACCTTTCAACATTTTCAGGATTAGTACATCCGGAGCATTAATATTGTTAGACAGTTCTCCCACTACATATGTCTTTCCCCTGTAAGTATAGGTAAACGCCACAGCCAGTATTTCATCATTTCTTAATGGAGAATTAAGAGAGATATACCCCAACTCGCGATTGATTGAATATTCCCTTTCTGATAAAGGACGCGCACTTTCAAGAGTAACATAATCACGACCTGCAGTATATGTTCCGTTGCTATAACTTCTTATAGCAGTTTCCACACTACTGAGATTTCTGATAGCTGAGTTACTTGAAATACTTCTGTAAATATTATTCAGTGCATTCTCCGTAGGTTGATTTGTTCTTTGTGCTGGTCTGATAAGGTTCTCATCTGCATAGAAATTGGCTAAACCATCCGGATCGAAACCTTCACCAAGGTCCATAAAAGCAACTATATTGCGGGCTTCAGAGAAGTCATTCTGCCTGTTTACCACCCATACTTCAACCTGTTGAATTTGCACTTGCGACTCAATATAAGGAAGATTCTTAAGCCATTCATTGTAATTGTCTCTAAAAAAATGTGATAAAAAAAAGTGCCTGTTTTCATCATATTCGTCAGCATTGATCTCAAAATCGGTAAGCTGGGCACCTCCTTCAACATTAACAGAACTCGACTCGCTTCTTTGATGGCTTATAACACTTGTAACGGTTAGCTTTCCAAACTGCAATTCGGTTTTTAATCCGAATAAGCTCTGGCTTCCTGTTATTAGCGAACCAGGAAGTGAAAACGTAACATCTCCGGCTTCAATCTTTTTAATTATTTCGTCTTCCTTACCGGCATATTCAAGCTTGGTTTTATTTTCAAAATCGAATGTTGCTTCTGTATTATAGTTAAGAGCAACTTCCATTTTATCCCCGATCGAACCGGTAACATTCATCATAATTTTTTCATCAAATTCAAATGAACCATTTCTTTGTTGGTTTACCGGTATTATTGGATTTTTATTTCTTGAAATACCATATCCGAATGAAAGGGTAGCACTTCCTGATGGAGTAATATTTATAACATCAGTACCAAATACTTTATCAATTGCCTGGTTTCCTAACCTCAGGTTTTGCATAAACGATGGCCCTTCGCCGGCTTCTTCCCGTGAACGTTTTTTCCAGTATTTATTTTCTGATTCCTTCGCCGAGTACTTCCTGTATTCATCCAGCGACATTGAACTCGGTGGCCTGTAATTCAGTTCTCCCACCTTCTCAGAAAATACATATTGACGTGACTCAGGATCGTAAATAACAGATTGTTCAACATTCGATGGCGGATGCAACAGTATAGGAGACTGTGTCCCTGATGTTGAGAACGGGTAATTATAACGTTCATTTATAGGGTATCGAAGTTCGCCGGAACCCGGTTGTCTTGATTCATCTTCTCTAACGTCATCTTCCTGCGCGTTTAATGAAGAAGCTGAAACCAGAAATAAAAACACACAAAACAATAAGCGCAAAAGAACTCTGCTACCTCCGACTATATCCTGTATTGTTCCACTGTACCTCAGATACACACGTAATAAGATTGTTACAATAATTTTAATGCCTGTTTAATAAGTTCTTCAACAGGCATTGAACTATTTTTCAAAAGCAATTTATCTATAGCTTTTTCTGCATTCTTTTTGGAGAAACCAAGAATCTCCAGTGCAGATAACGCTTCTTTTTTTATTGTATTGTCTACTTTTTTGAATATTTCATTGCCGGAAGTAACTTCACCTATCTTATCTTTCAAATCAACTATTATTCTTTGGGCCGATTTTGCACCTATTCCTTTTATTCCTTTCAAAGTATCAACATTCTCAGTACTAACAGCCATACGGACTTCATCGGAACTCATAGATGAAAGTATCATCCGTGCAGTGTTAGCTCCAACACCAGAAACAGAAATAAGTAATCTGAAAACTTCTCTTTCATCGGTAGTTGTAAATCCGAATAATAAATGTACATCTTCCCTGATTACCTGGTGAATGAATATTCTGCTATGTTCAACGCCCTGTAACTGTGTGTAGCTGTTAAGGGAAATATTAATTGAGTATCCAATACCATTTTGTTCCAGCACTACCATGGTGGGAGTCAATTCTGTTATTTCTCCTTTTATATATTCAAGCATATATTAAATTTATTCAATATGGTAATATGATCAGGGTTTACTGAAACTTTGAAATGTTAATCTAAATTTCTGAAATATCATAGGATTTAAGCGGATTTTCCGTCAATTCTTTATAACCATTTCTTCGCTTAAAAATATCACAGGCCAGATAGATGGCTTTTCTGAAGGAATTGGCCGAAGCTTCGCCCTTTCCCGCAATTTCATATGCTGTTCCATGTGCCGGTGAAGTTCTTACAACCGATAATCCTGCTGTAAAATTTACACCTTCATCGGTGAGCAATGCTTTGAAAGGTATAAGCCCTTGGTCGTGGTACATTGCCAAAATGCCATCGAATTTGTTAAAATTTGCTGATCCGAAAAAACCGTCAGCCGGATACGGCCCGAATGCAAGTATACTTTCTTCCCGGGCAGCTTCAATGGCTGGTTTGATCTCTCTTTTTTCCTCGTCTCCTATCACCCCATTGTCTCCCGCGTGAGGGTTCAACCCTAGCAGAGCAATGCGTGGTTTCCTGCATCCAAAATCCTCAATGAGCGATTTATTCATGATCCTGATCTTATTCAGAACTGCATCTTTTGTAATATACTCCGGAATCTTAGCAATTGGAATGTGGCTTGTAACAACACCAACCCTAAAAAAATCGTTAACCATAAACATGAGCCCTCCGGCCGAATTAAATCGTGTTTCAAGAAATTCTGTATGTCCGGCAAAAGTGAATTTCTCCGACTGGATATTATATTTATTAATTGGCCCTGTAACCAGTACATCAATTTTACCATCAGCAAGGTCCTGACATGCTATTTCAAGCGCCTTAACTGATGCTTCTCCGGCAACTGAAGTAGATTTCCCGAGTTCCACTCGGATATCTTCACTAATACAATTAATGATATTTGCACGTTTCGGATTTGCCTCCTCGGGAGTTTTAATATTATTAAAGCTGAAGTTATCAATATTCAAAGCCTTCCTGTGATATGCAGCAACCTTTGGAGATCCATAAACCACAGGAGTACAGAAATCCATTATCCTGTTATCCATAAGGGCCTTAATAATTACTTCATAACTAATACTATTTATGTCACCATGTGTAATTCCTACTACAATTCTATTATTCTTCATCCCATAAATATCTTTTCGGTTGAACTGATGTAAAATTCTTGATTCTCAATAAATTCCAACAAGAATTTCTCAACATCACTTAAAAATTGGCTAAAAATAATAATTCTATCTGACAATATTAAAGAATTGTAGATACAGTTGGAGATAGTAATTTAATAATGAATAAAGAAGCCGGAATAATACATTGAGAGTTTTTGGAAATTCTAATTAGAAAAAGCTCGTCAGTTTTAAATTAATTTTATGTTTTGTACCCGGATCAGCTATTTTGACTAAAATGCAGACGTGTTAAGACTTTCTTAAGTTCCCGTTCAAGTATAAGGTGCGTAATTACATCGTGCAATTCAAGTTTATTCATTTCATGAGTGCCTTTCCTTACTGTTGATTCGTGAATATCTATGCGATAAAGTAAAGAATAAAGTCGTGACATATCTTTATCTATGATTTCCTGAATAATCGGAGAAAGCTCATCGAAAAGTTGATTGTACGCAAATTTCAGGTTGGTTGGAAATGAAATGTCAATTCCAAATTCAGCAAAATCTTTAATTACCTGTTTGGCTGTTTTTCTGACAATTTCTACATCATCATGGTATTTTGCCAGGTCTTCTTTACCAACCGGTAATTTTTCCATAATATATTATTTTTCGTTGCTTTGATTGTCTGTAAATTCCATTGATAGTATAATGGCTTCCACCTGACGCAATAGATCGCGTTTTTTATGTGCCGGAGCATAAACAAAACCTTCTGCTGTTACAACCCGGTTTCGTTTTTCATCCAGTTGTGTGATACTGATAAATGGCCCGCCCATAGCAAGTCCGTTCTCCATTCGCCACAGACCTCTGAGTTCAGCTGTATAAATTTTGTTATTCAATTTATATTCACTCATAATTGGCGGAAATAATAATTCTGTCTGCATATATGAGCCCTCAATATCACCTGGAACATTTTGCTTTAAAATCTTATCTCTGCGTGCAACCAGGTAATCTCTTGTAAAAGTATTGGTATCGGTATATGGATAATAATAGATTAAAATTCCCTGAATTATGTCACGATAAGCATGAGTAAGCCAGATAAAACCATTTTTATCTTCTCCCAGTTTATAACCCTTTGGAACGATTATTTTAATATTATGTTTTTTGATTATTTTATCGATCAAAGTAGCTTCCGAACTGGATTCAAAGGCTTTCATAAGTCTGTGCCTTTCCATATTATCAAGAAGTGAAATAATCTTAACAGCATTATTTTCGATGTATTCAATAAATGCAGAATCTGAAGGTGCTACAACTGTAATAATTATTTGTCCTTTTGCCCACATATTCTTCTGCACGAGACTCTTTACCTCAGATTGGTCTTTTCCAATTTTGGTGACAAGTATACTCCTTTGTTTCTTGAATAAATTAGAAAATGCATGGTGTTGAATATTAATAATGTCATATTTTGGTTCATCTTGTGGAATTGCTTCCATTGGCAATGAAAGTACATTTCTAACTGCTTCACCCGGAGCCGACTCCCACTTACTATTATTCATTACTACAAGTACGTCACCTGGTGCCCCAGATGCTGCCGGCAATAATGGCTGGTTGGATTTATTAAGGCAAGAAACTGCTGTAAAAGCAATTATTAATACAGAAAAATGCTTAATATTCATTGTATAAAGGTTTATTTATAACAGCCGAGCAGTTAACAAATATTTTGCCGTTTCAGCACTGAGCATCACTAGTTATCTTCAGGTATCCAGATTTCCAGTATCTGCCCCGGATGAAGCGACAAATTATTCAAATTGTTCCATGCCATTATATTTTCAAGTGTACAATTGTAGTGCATTGCAATTTTATGAAAATATTCGCCATACTGAACTACATGTATTATTTTTCTGCGATTTTCTTTATTACCGGCATTTGCCAGCAGGTAATTATAATCGGTTTCGGGCATTCTGTATCCAATAATCCTTTTTTCATTTGTGATAAATTCTAAAATTTTATCTTCCGGTAAAACAAGAATACAAGGATATTCAAGGTCAGGTATGAAATCTTTGCTATACGTTGGGTTTAATTCCTGCAAAGTCTGGATACTAATATCAAGCACTGACGATATCTGCCTGAAGGATAATGAATAATTAATCAGGACTGTATCGGTCTTTATTTTTCCCATTTTCCCCTGAAAGATTTCAATACCATGCCTTTTGTAGTTATTCATCAGGTAATTTATTGCAACGAATGCCGGTACATAGTTTACAGCCTGTTCAGGAAGGTATTTGCGAATTTCCCAGTAATCGGTCTTTCCGCCGGAACGGGCTATAGCTTTTCTGACTTCCCCGGGACCGCTGTTATAACTTGCAAGCACCAAATTCCAGTTGTTAAATGTTGCATAGAGGTATTTGAAATACCGGCAGGCGGCTTCGGTAGATTTATATGGATCTCTGCGTTCGTCGATATAAGAATTTACTGTAAGATCCAACATCGAACACGTTTTATACAAGAACTGCCATAAACCAACTGCGCCTGAAGGCGACTTCGCATATGGGTTTAACCCGGACTCTATTACTGCAACATATTTGAGTTCAAGAGGAAGATCGTTTTTATCCAGTATTTCTTCGAAGAGTGGAAAATATTTTTGTGCCCTCTGCAGCGACAGCTCAAGATCTTTTTTTCTTTTTCCAAGAAATATATTGATGTATTCTTCTACATATTCATTATACTCAAGGTCGATCGGGGAACAATTGTCGAGCAAACCAATATAATATTCATACCCTTGTTCAGGCGATTGAAAAACCTCCGGAATTAATGAATGATTAATGACTAATTCTGAAGAAAACGTTTGTTCGAAATGTAAAGTCTGAGCATTAATTCTAAAGCCTTGATATATAAATAATGATCCTATTATAAATACGAGGCCTGTTCTCATTACAGCCGGAGAATGAAAAGGTTTAGTTAAGGTATATGAACAAAAAGCAAATATTATTTGCTTTTATCAGATTCTATCGATTTTGAATTATCGTTTTCCTTTTTTGGCGGATCTTCCTCTTTGGTCGCTTTTTTAAATTCCTTCATTCCCTGTCCCAAACCACGCATCAGTTCAGGAATTTTTTTTCCTCCGAAAAGCAACAACAAGATTATCACAATTATTATAATCTCGAATGGACCAGGAGGGCCGATAAGAATAAATCCGTTCATTGCTTCATATTTTAATCAAAGGTAATATTATTTTGCTATCAATCGTAGTATCCACCTGTAAAGATCGTTACCATTTGCATATATAAGAAGGAAAAGCAGAAGAATCATTCCGGCTATCTGGGCATACTCCAGGAATTTGTCTCCTGGTTTTCTTCCGGTTATCATCTCAAACATCAGAAAAGTAACATGTCCACCGTCAAGTGCCGGTATTGGAAGGAGGTTCAATACTGCCAGCATAAGCGATAGAAAAGCCGTTATTTCCCAGAAAGTCTGCCAGTCCCAAACCGGCGGAAATAATCCCCCAATAGCACCAAACCCTCCAAGGCCTTTATAGGCCCCGGTTTTGAAATCAAAAATCAGTTTAAACTGTCTTAGATATGACGATATATTATCTTTCGCTTTTTTAAATCCTGCAGGTATTGATTGCAAAAATGAATATTCATGCCTTGCCAGTTTATAATATCCCAACTTTTCCAACTGTTCGTATGTCAGATAACCCCATTCAACCTCAAACTTACCTTTATCACTTATTAACACGGAATCCGATATTTCCTCGCTATTACGAATGACAGTTACTTTAATCCTGGAGCCACTGTATTTTTTTTGTAATCCTTCAGCCTGGTCATAATATTTTATAGGAATTTCATTAATAGCAATTACCTGGTCCTTGGACTTGAAAAAATCAGCATTAATGCTGGTATCGGGAACTTTACTGATTATATAGGGTTGACGTTCTAAAATAAGCGGTCCTTTGTTATGAATTCTATAATCTGATATCTTTCCCGGAAAATCTATGGCAATAATCAGTGCAGTGTCCTTACCATTTCTTTCGATTAACATTTCACCGCCGTAAAACATTTCCTCAAGAACTTCACGGTAGTAATCCGGTTCAACACCATTAACTGAAATTATCTTGTCGCCTGTTTGCAAACCGGTTTCATACATAATTGAATCTGTCACCCAAATACCATCAGTAAGACTTTTATTTGGCAGATATTTTTCCCCCCAGATAAACAGGATAAAACTGTATATCATGAAACCCAGAATAAGGTTTACCATTACCCCGCCAAGCATTATCAAAAGACGCTGCCATGCAGGTTTAGTTCTGAATTCGTAAGGTTGGGGAGGTTTCTTAAGCTGCTCTTTATCCATTGATTCATCGATCATGCCCGATATTTTAACATATCCACCCAGAGGGAGCCAACCGATTCCATATTCAGTTTCACCTCTTTTCAGTTTAAATATGGAAAACCACGGATCGAAAAAAAGATAGAATTTTTCAACCCTTACCTTAAAAACCCTGGCAAGTATAAAGTGACCTAATTCATGCAGAATAATGAGTATTGAAAGAGAGAGTAACAGTTGTCCCAGTTGTATAATTATCTTCACTTCTTTACAGTTGTATTAAATTAGTAATCATTGTCTCTGAACTTATGTATAACAGTATCTATCTGCGAAAGTTTTTAAATTAAAAAAGCTTCTTTTTAAAAGCTTAGCAAAAATATAATATTTGGTCATAACCTCAAGGAAGGTATAAATTATATTAAGGACAGTGCAATGTCTCTTGCCTGTTTATCGCTTTTTGTATAGTCTTCCAGGGTAGGATGTACAACAAAATGTGATCTTTCCATTACCTTTTCAATAATTTCCGGGATTTGAATAAAATCTAATTTATCACTTAAGAATGCTTCAACGGCAATTTCGTTTGCTGCATTCATTATACAAGGCATATTGCCGGCTTTCTCCAGAGCATTGAATGCCAGCACCAGATTTCTGAAAACTTTCGTGTCAGGTTTTTCAAAAGTTAGTTCCGGATAATCAGTAAAATCAAATCTGGGAAAATCACTCTTCAGGCGATAGGGGTATCCCAGTGCATACTGTATCGGAAGACGCATATCAGGCAGCCCCATCTGTGCTTTCATTGAACCATCGGTAAACTGAACAATCGAATGAATAATTGACTGAGGATGGACAATCACTTTTATCTGATCCGGCATTAAATTGAACAACCATCGGGCTTCTATGGCTTCAAGTCCTTTATTCATTAAAGATGCGGAATCGATTGTTACTTTATTCCCCATACACCAGTTCGGATGCATAAGTGCTTTTTTCTTATTTACTTTTTTAAGTTCGTCAATTGTCATTCCGCGAAACGGCCCCCCGGAAGCAGTAAGATATATTTTCTCTACTTCGTTACCGGTTTCTCCTGCAAGACATTGAAAAATGGCTGAATGTTCAGAATCAACAGGGTAGATTTTTCTGCTGTTCCTGCGGGCTTCTTCAGTGATCAGTTCACCGGCCACAACAAGTGTTTCTTTATTTGCCAGTGCAACATCCTTTTTTGCCTTTAATGCATTAAGAGTTGGTATAAGTCCGGCAAATCCTACCAATGCAGTAAGTACAATATCCACCTCATCAATACGAACCACCTGGGATAGTGCATTGTCACCACCGTGAACTTTTATTGGAAGCGCACTAAGTGCATCATATACTGCATGAAATTCATTTTCATTACTGATAACTACATGTTTGGGTATAAATTCCAGTGCCTGTGAAATTAACAATTCTACATTACTCCGAGCGGTAATAATGGTAACTTCAAATATTTCCGGATGTTTCGAAATCACTTCTAGTGCCTGTGTACCAATAGAACCAGTAGATCCAAGAATAGCAACTCTTTTTCTCATCAGAAAGAGATATAATCTTCAGGGTTAAGGGGGATTCCGTTATACCATAGTTCGAAATGCAAATGAGGTCCGGTTGTTAATTCCCCCGAATTTCCAACAACTGCTATCGGTTCTCCTGCTTTTACAAAATCACCAACACGTTTCAATAATTCTGCATTGTGCTTATAAACCGAGAGCATATTATTTTCATGCTGAACCTGAATAACCCATCCTGTTTCAAGAGTCCAGGTTGCCATTGTAACTGTTCCTTCCAGAGTTGCTTTAACAATTTCATTGGTGCCTGCAACCACGTCTGTACCATAATGGTTTGCAACCGAATTAAACGAATTGGTAACAAGCCCCTTTACGGGTGGGAAAAAATGCATATGCGATACACCTCCCAGCTTGCTTCTGCTTAATGCCGGATTCACACTATATTTTTCTTCCTGTTTATAATATTCACGAAGCAAAGAATCCTCAACAGACCGAGTAAATGAAATATCATCATAATTTTTATTGGTATCTCCAATATTGTCGTAGTTTTCAGGTTCTTTACCAGAAATTATACGGTTGATATTCTCCAGGTACATATCGCGGCGGGCAAGTTCGATCTCTACTGAATCTAATCGTTGTTTATTCCGATAGCTGTTAATAATTGTATTTTCATCCGGATAACCGGGTATAAATTCACGCACCGGGGTATATACAATTATTGATATGACAATTGCAAGAGCAAGCAAAGTAAACAGCCCTCCCCAAGCCAATACATTTAATCTTGAAAGTCGTAAGTTCAACACTTCTTCATACGACTGGTCACGATATACGGATAAGCGGTACTTATACCGTAATTTTTTAAAAAATGAACTTTTACCTTTTTTAGGATTCATCTGAAATGAATTTGCACAAATATATAAAAAGTAATTCTCAGGAAAAGAACAATGCAAGTTAACAACTTTTAGAACTGCTATCCAGTTAAAATATAAATCTTTTTGCCTAAAGGTTAATTAATAGATAAACAGCATGGTTGGTTAATTAGTAACTTGCATATTGTCACTGAAATTATAGTAATATTATGCCGGATCAGTTTCTGAAAATAGTGTGTTTTGGGTTGATTGGCGAATCAAAAGATGGTGATGATTACAGACATGTGGTTTTTGAAGATATTGATAACGGTAATAAGGCAGATTATATCATCAAAAAGAAAAGCCGGCCATTGCTCTGGTCCGACGTAGAGGAAATAGAGAAAGGGAAATCCATACCTCCACGAAAAGGATACATTACTCATTTTAAGGGTATTGAAATTGTTGTTTTGGGAGATGAAAACCTCGACGATGCGTATGAATATCAGAAATGGAAATTAGACATACAGAAACGCATTTCGTTTTTCAAAGCCGAACAGATGCGAAAGAAATCGAAGGGATATTGTACAGACCTCACACATAAAGGAGCCATGGAAATTGGCTGGGAACCTATCGATGCTGAGGCCAGGAAAGTTAAATTCCGTTACTACACCGGTGCGGGAAAATTTTCCTGGAGCAGTTGGTTTCAAATTTCTGGGTAAAAACATTTGCTGTTGAACCTGACTAATCTAATTATGCATTCTATCAGCTTTCCACTAAAATCTGTGGTATATTTAATTTAAGCATAGAGTTATGCCGAGCTGCTAAACAATCAGATTCCAAAATGTCTGATCCTCTACTTATATCAATTCTACTTCTTTGTTAAGTAAAATATTATCTGACGAAGAACCTACTCTGATCTCAAATTTTCCCGGCTCGGCAATCCAGTCTTTTGCTTCGGGGCTCCAGAATGAAAAATCCTCCTTGCCCAACTGAAGAGTTACAGTTTTTGACTCGCCCGGATTCAGTTTCACCTTTTTAAAACCTTTAAGTTCTTTAACAGGTCGTTCTACTGAAGCTTCCGTGTCGTGGATGTAAAGTTGTGCTATCTCAGCACCGGTTCTTTCACCGGTGTTTTTTATAACAAAACTAACCTCTATAATATCGCCGGATGTAAACTGTTCATTTGATACTTTCAGGTCACTATAGCTGAAACTTGTATAAGAAAGGCCAAAGCCAAATGCAAACAATGGTTTAATATTTTTCTTTTCATACCAGCGGTACCCTACAAATACTCCCTCATCATATATTACATCATAAACCTCTCTTGCTTCTTCAGCTTCACTATTCCATCCGACATATAATTCTTCTCCCTCCGGTAAATACCCATAACCCGGTGAATCTTTAAACTTACGTTCAATGGTCATTGGCAGTTTACCTGAAGGATTTAAAATCCCTGTCAGGATTTCAGCAACGGCTGTAGCTCCATTCTGACCGGGATACCAGGCATATATTATAGCACTTACTTTATCGTACCAATTACTCAAATCGATTCCGCTACCCGAGTTTACAACAACTACCGTATTTGGATTTAACGCAGCTACTCTCAAAATTAGTTTCTCTGTTGAATCGGGTAATTCAAAAGGCCGATCGTAACCTTCGCTGTCGTATGTTCCAATATTAAGGATCACAGCGTCAGCAACTTTAATCTCTTCATCTGCGGCTGTTTCAGCAATCATCAGATTTGCTGCCAGAATATTTTTCAGGGCATTGGCAAGTACAACATGATTATAGCCTTCGACTTCAGCTGCTCCGCCACCTGCTGCTACCTTGTTAATGTAATCACCGGTTAACAATATCTTTTTACTGGTTACTTCAAGCGGAAGAATATTATTTTCATTACGCAATAATACAATCCCTTCCCTGGCGGTATTGAGTGCAACTTCTTCATGATGAGCAAACCTGGTGAGCAATGTCGGGTCAGGTTTTACTTTAAATGAATTCATGGCATACAGGGTTCTCAAAAGACTTGTAACCATACGATCAATATCAGCTTCATTAACTACTCCACTATCAATCAATTCCTGCGTATATTCCAATGCTTCCCGTGCAGGCATTTCAATGTCCTGTCCCGATTTAATAACACCGGCCCCATCGTTTACCGACCACCAGTCGGTCATCACCAGCCACTTAAAACCAAGTTGTTCACGAAGTATCCCGGTAATAACATGATAACTTTGTCCGCACCATTCACCATTCAGTTGATTATACGATGTCATCACAGCCATTGCTCCCGCATCGATACCTGCTTTAAATGCGGGCATATAAATTTCATTTAATGTCCTTTCGTCGACAATACTGTTACTTTTTCGACGGAAATAATCTGTATTATTGGCAACGAAATGTTTCAGAGTGGCAATGGTTCCTGTCTTCTGCAAACCCACAACATAATTTTCGATCATTCGACTTGCAAGGTATGGGTCTTCCCCAAAATATTCGAAATTTCTTCCACACTGCGACAACCGGTATATATTCATGCCGGGGCCTAACAAAACAGGAATTCCTCCTGCCCGGCATTCCTCTCCGACTGCATTAGCATAATCATAAGCCAGAACAGGGTTCCATGTTGAAGCCAGCAGAATGGGTGAAGGAAATGCTGTAGACTTTTGCAGGGTAGGATTATATTTAATAGTATCAAATTCTTTGCGAATATGTATTCCCTGTGTGGCATCAGCCATGAATACTGCAGGGATATCAAGTCTGGGTACGGCATTGGTATAAAAAATAAGGTTCCCTCCCGTCAGTGATATTTTCTCATCCAGTGTCATAAGATCTACAATACTGTCGGCCCAAATGGTTGCTTCTTCAAAGCTTACAGGAGGCTCATATCGGATGGTTTCTTCCATTTCAGTTCCGGTCTTACACTGTGATAAAATAATTATAGCAATAACTGTCAAACCAGGATAAAGTTTAAATTTCATCATCTTTCTTCTGTTTATATTCATATCCATTTAAAAATAATAAAAATTTTCAGTTCCGGAATGTACTTTTGAGAACAATACTTTAGGATTTTTTCCAAACCCCGCTTATGATGTAGTTAATTTTACTGAAGAATTGTATCAGATTAGAATATTCAATGCGACAGGAAAAGAAGCTATCCGCCATAGAGATCAAACGTCACAGGTTGATATTTCCAAGCTTCCGGCAGGTATTTATTTTATTTCTGCCAGAGATGATTATGGAAGATTTTACAGCCAGAAGTTTGTTAAGCAGTGATTATTATTTCATTATAGCAATCCTGTCCAAATTATTTTTAAATCAACATTGCTTTAAATTTACCTATCCTGTCAGGGTTTAATACCCTGACAGGGTTGTTTTTTAAGCATCGTTAGGATTCCCTTATTAGATATAGTTTATTATCCTCAACCAGATACATTATTGGCGCTATCTGAATTTTAGGATATTTGATCCTAAGCCGTTGTGCTTCGCTAAAAACAAAATCAACTTCGTTGCCAATTTCAAACATTGGAGAAAAATGGATAAAATGTTCTTCTGCCCGTACTTTGTCCCAGCCGGCATTGTTTACCAATCCCTCGATAAACTGTTCTTTTCTTGATACAAGGTTTACCATACCACACTGGTTATGTCCTATTAAAGCTATATGATGCACCTGGCCAACAGAAATTGCATACGACACTTTAAACTCGCTGTAACGCAGGTTTGCCCCGCCAGATCTGATGATATAGGCAAAATTGTCGGGGATATGCAGGTGTTTCCGGTTATCCATGCACATGCCAACCAGCAGTTCTGCAGTATCATAGTTATCATAAGGCCGGCCAAGATTATGATATTCCAGGAGTTTACCTATCGGAGTACTGCGATATTCAGGTAAAATGTCTTTGAGGGATTTTATGGGAACTAATCGGTCCATATTTTTCTAAAATACTTTTATCCAAAAGTTCTGATTTCACAAACATATAAATTACAGAGCAGAAAACCTTAGTATAATCTGAATCACGGTTTTCTAAATATTTTTATCACTGATTAATTTTACCTTATAAGCAATAACGAGTATCTATTTCTCTTATTGCAGTAATTAAGTTAGTCGACCTTAAATTGTAATAACAAACTTAGTTCCCTCGCCAATAATACTGGTTACTTTCACCTTTGCATCGTTTTTATCGAGAAAATCTTTGATAATAAAAAGTCCTATACCGGCACTTTTTTCACCTTTGGTACCTTTTGTTTTGTGATCTTTATTAAATGTAAATAACTTTTTTAATGATTCGCTGTCGATACCAACTCCGGTATCTTCTATTTCAATGATAATCTGATTATCCTTCTTAGCGATTCTGATAATGATCATACCTCCGGGTTCTGTATATTTTATAGCATTCGATATAATATTTCGCAATGCCGTTTCAAGCATATCTTTGTCAGCATTAACAATAATTTCATCTGAAATAAATTCTGTTTTTACATTTAAGTTTTTAAGTTTAACAGTCTGATCAAAGTATTTTAAAATATTCCCGAAAATGTCCACCAGATTGACATCCTTTTTATTTGCTTCAAGTTTCAATAGTTCATTCTTAGACCAGCTTATCAGGTTTTCCATTGTCAGATAGATAGAATTAATACTGTTACTCATTTGTTTAAGACCATTTTTTATTGTAGTTCTGTCTGTCTCTGAGAATCTCAACAATAACAGTCTTATAAATTCATCGAGTGTACCAATAGTCCCTCTTAAATCGTGCGATAATAAACTCAAAAATCTTGATTTTAAGATATTCAGTTTCTTCAGTTCAGAATTTTTTTTCACCAGATCTTTGTTGGTAACAAGTAACCTCAGATCGGTTTCAATGTGATCTTTTACAACGTGCAGGAGTTCATCTACAGAATTATCATAACTGTTCTCTTTGTTATCCAACAGGCATACAGTTCCAAATACTTCTTTATCGGGCCAGTTTATGGGAAGTCCTATATAAGAGATCATATTCAGATCGATATCCGGATTATTTTCTTTCCACACAGAACTTTTCGTAGCATCAGGGACTAATAACTTCTTTTGATTGCCAATTACAGTTTCGCAGTATAATCCGTAAATAAGTTTTGCTTCTTCTCCAACTTCATAAGGATTTCCATCAGTATTGCTTTTTAGGAACACTTTAATAGAATCCTCCTTCAACTGCATCACCAATCCGGCAGGAACTCCCACAATTTTTGCAGTTACATCAATCAGCGACTGCCACCTTTCTATTACTGAGGAGATGATCTTTGGCTTTAATTTAGAGCCAATACTTACTTTTTTTGTAGTTCGCGGTTCACGAATAATTACTTCTGAATATCTTTTATTCATTGCAAAGCAGTTTATTATTCATGATAATCGAGATCAGGATATAATAAGAAAGTCATCAGCACATATCTTAGTATCAGAAGAAATATAGTATAAGTTACAAAAAAATAACGTTTAACCGTCTAACAGTGTTCACTAAACACTATCAGTATTGTATTTATTTCAGTCAATTTCCGTTATTGTTCAAATATCTGTTTATGAGGATAACATAAAGAAGCTGATTTTTAATTACTGTTTTGAGCATACCAGAATAGTTTCCCGGATATTTAATCCAAATTCATTATCGGATGATTCTTCAAAATATCTTATATCTGTTTTAAATCCACAATCTGATAATCTTAATGCTAATCCGTCGACCGAATATACTCTTACATGGTCCTTCTGGCCAAAATGTTTTAGTCTTTCCGTTTCGGTTTTGATCAGAGGGTTTTCATATATATCACCCTCTTTAAAAGGCGTTTGAATAATGCACGAGCCCTTTTTCTTTAATATCCTATAAATCTCCTTCATTGCCTTTATATCATTTTCAATATGTTCAAGAATATGATAACAAATTATCAGATCGAAAGAATCATCTTTTGCATCGATCTTCGTTATATCATATTGTTTTTCGGAAAGGAAATCGCCTGAAATATCACTACCGATATATGTAATGGAATTATTTTTTTCTAATATCCGGTAAAGGCATCGTGAAGGTGAAAAATCAAGTATCGTTATTTTATCTCTAATGAATTCTTTTTTCAGAAGTCCCCATAGCCTTCTGTTTCGTGAAATACTTCCACATTTAGGGCAAAGCTTGTCACCATCGGCCAGCACAATAAAACTTCGCAGATTGCCATTACAAATATTACACTGATACTTATTCCCTTTATAAAACAAATATAATATCCGGTGTAAAAAAGGTTCACACTGAAATAAAGCTTTTCTGGGTAAGATACCTTTCAGAATCTGTTTGAGATTGTTATACATAATAAGTGCTTTATTATTTCAATATCTTAATTTTAATCCCTTCAAAATTCTCAAGTAGTATTCTTAGTTTTAAAATGGACAATATTTATGTACAAATTGTAATCTGTCCTCCGTAGAAAGGGCTTATCTACTGCTGCCATTTATAATAAATACGAAGACCTGTCAGTTTATAAAAAAGAATATTAAACGTTTAAAGATAGATATTATCATATAAAACCAACCGTGAATTAACGTTCATCCGTTCAATCTGAAAAGTAAATTCAAAATAGAAAAAATAAAGTCATCGTGCTCCGACTATTATGACAAGACTCATGAGGATTATTACGATAATTACTCTGATGAATTGGAAAAAAAGCCTTATGATAAAGATTTCCTTACCAGGTTTTCAGCCCTAATTGAAAAGGGTGTAAGAATTCTTGATATAGGCTGTTGCTCCACTGCCCAGCAGGCAAGATTTTTCAGAGATTATGGGTTTGTAGTAACCGGTATTGATTTGTCAAAGAATTGCATAGAAACAGCAAAAAGAAATTTCCCAGGTATCGATTTTCTGCAGATGGATATGCTCGAAATGGATTTTGCAGACGGATCATTCGATGCAATTTGTGCATTCTATTCAATAATCCATATTCCAGATGAAAAGCTGAATGGTCTGTTCAATGATTTCAACAGGATCCTGAAAATGAATGGTAAAATTTCGATAACTGTTCATGCCGGAGACTTTTATGGCTATTACGGTGAGAATGAATTTCCTGTTTTTTTCCGGACATATTCAAAAAGAGATTTAATTGATCTTCTGGATAAGCATGGATTTAAATTAATTGAGATGGAACAGAGGCAGCCCATTTACGATTTTGAATTTCAGTCGGAAAGGATATATCCGATCGCAGAAAAATTAAGTAATGCTCATTAACATTACCCCCGGTTATTTCATTTCACAAATATTCCTTATAACCTCCGCTGCGCAAAAACATCCAAATATGGCTGGCATATAGGAAATGGTCCCCACCAACGAACGTTTGTTATTGCTCCCGTCGGTTACAACAATACCTTCTTTATCGACAGGTTCCGGTGAATAAACAACTTTAATTCCGTTCCTGATGTTCTGCCTGTGCAAGTGTTTACGCACCATATATGCAAGACGACAATGATGAGATTCCTCAATATCGGAAATCTGTACTTGTGAAGGATCTGTTTTCCCCGCCGAACCCATTGAACTTACAATGGGTATATTTCTCCTGTATGTTTCGGCTATTAAGGTAACTTTTGGCTTAAGGGTGTCAATTGCATCCACAACGAAATCATATGAAATAATTAATATTTCATTGATTGTCTGATCATTTAGAAAAGCCGGTTTCGCACTGACTTTTACATCCGGATTGATGTCCAGAAGTCTTTCCTCTAATATTTTTGTTTTAGGTTTCCCCTCTGTCGATTGTAAAGCTATAATTTGTCTGTTGCGGTTCGATGGCTGAACAATATCATTATCGACCAATGTCAGTTCCCCGACTCCCGCTCTGCAAAGCTGTTCCGCAGCATAACCCCCTACTCCGCCAAGTCCTGCTACCAGAACATGTGCAGATTTTAATCTGGCAAGTTTTTCTTTTCCCAGTAATAAAAGAGTCCTGTTTCTCCAATCCGATTCATTCATGGTTTTATTCCAAAGCAGTTTTCGAAATTTATTTCAATTCGCTTTTCAATATCCTGTTGCGACATAGCTAATAAGTTGGCGGCCCTGGTATAAATTTCATCTATTGTGCAACCAGCATCGTCAGTCTCCAACAATATATTACTCACCGGTATCTCTGTAAAAGCTTTAAATGCTTTACTGTTATCTTTAAATAGCATGTGCCCAAACGACAGATAAAACCCTTTTGCTGTCAACTGCTTCCCCATTTGGTCACTTGCATTGAACCAGTGAATTATCCACGGTTTCCTGTGTCCTGATTTAATGTAGAGATCAAATATTTCATTGTACGACCGCACACAGTGAATAATGAGTGGTTTGTTTACCTCTTTGGCTATTTCGATTTGTGCCCTGAAAGCATTGCGCTGTAAACCCATGGAAATATCGATGGTTTTATCAAGACCGGCTTCTCCAATCGCAATCACCTGTGGATGTTTAGCAGCCTGAGATACCTTATTAATATCCTTATGCAAGGATTCCTCGCGCACATGCCAGGGATGCAAACCTATTGTATAATACCTTTCAGCAACTATCTCGTCCTCCTGATAATGAAACAGGTTTCTCACCACCCTGTCTGCTTTGCCTGCATCATTTGCATGTCTGTGAATGTCGATTTTCATCTTTATAAAAATGAACTGAAAATGATGATCCTTAGTTCTGACAGCAAATTATAAGCCCTCAGATTCTATAGAATTTTCAGTGCTTTTTCAATCCGTTCTACTGTTTCCTTTTTACCTATCATTTCCATAATATCAAATAAATGCGGCCCCTTTCCGGCGCCTACAAGTGCCAGACGCAACGGATTCATCACTTTACCAAAACCCAGCTCATTGCTTTCGATATACGTTTTAATTTTATCTTCAATTTTTAAAGAACTAAATGGTTCTGCTTCTTTAATGATTTTCAGGCATTCTTTTACCAACGTAGAACTATCTTCTTTCCAGAATTTCTTTTTTGTTTTTTCATCGTAGCTGACAGGTGCTTCGAAAAAGAAAGAAGACTGGTCCCAGAAATCCGAAATAAATACAGATCTTTCCTTAACCAGTTTTACAACTCGTTCAAGGAAGACCATTTCCTTTTCAACACCTTTTGCTCTAAGCAAAATCGAAAACTGTTCTGCCAGGACTTTATCGGGTTTTTTCTGAAGATACTGCTGATTGAACCATTTGGCCTTTGCCGGATCAAAACGGGCTCCTGCTTTATTCACTTTTTCCAGAGAGAATTGCCGTGTAAGCTCATCGATAGTGAATATCTCCTGTTCAGTACCCGGGTTCCATCCCAGCAGAGCCAGAAGGTTTACAACGGTTTCAGGAAAATACCCTTCTTCTCTGTACCCTGAAGAAATTTCTCCCGCTGTCGATTTCCATTCCAAAGGGAAAACAGGAAATCCTTCTTTATCTCCGTCACGTTTGCTTAGTTTCCCCTTTCCGCTCGGCTTAAGAATTAATGGTAAGTGCGCAAACCAGGGCATTTTCGAATCCCACCCCAGAGCCCTGTAAAGCATAATATGTAACGGTAACGAGGGTAGCCATTCTTCACCGCGGATTACATGCGATATTTTCATGAGGTAGTCATCAACAACATTGGCCAAATGATACGTTGGCAGCCCGTCGGATTTGAATATTACTTTATCATCCAAAGTTGATGTATTGAATTTTACATCTCCACGTACCAGGTCACTACCCTGTATAATTTCATCACCCGGCATTTTAAAACGCACCACATAGGGTACCCCTGAATTAATCCTGTTCTTTGTTTCAGTATCACCAATTTTTAAAGAATTATTCAGTTCAGTTCGTGAAACTGCATCATATGAGAAAGTCTTTTTTTCTGCTTCATATTTATTACGTAAAGCATCAAGTTCCTCAGGAGTATCAAATGCATAATATGCCCAACCCTTTTCAATAAGCTTGTCAGCATACTGCCTGTAAATATTCATTCTTTCCGATTGTCTGTAAGGACCGTATTCTCCGCCCTGCTTAACTCCCTCATCGGGTATAATGCCTAACCATTCCAGCGATTCATTTATATATTCTTCGGCGCCTTCAATAAACCGTGTCTGATCTGTATCTTCAATGCGAAGTATAAAAGTCCCTTTGTTCTTCTTCGCAAACAGATAATTAAAAAGGGCGGTGCGCACTCCGCCAATATGGAGTGGCCCGGTCGGACTCGGGGCAAAACGTACCCGAACTTCTTTCGACATAAATATAATTTTTGGTAAAGATATAGTTTTGACCCTAATATAGAATAAGGCTAGCAGTTATGCTGGCGTTCACAAACAAAAATGACCTTGCTGAAAATTATCATTCTATATACAATGAAATCTATGTAACTTGCTTATTAAGAAACTTAAATGTATGGAAAGAATACTCATAATTGGTGCTGCCGGACAAATCGGATCGGAACTCACACTTGCATTACGGACACAATTTGGTAATGGAAATGTTTATGCTACAGACATTAAAGACCCGCCACCGGAAATCAGGGAAGGCGGACCTTTCCAACTGCTGGATGTTATGGACGATAAACATCTGATACATTTTGTAATACGGCACCGCATTACACAAATCTATCATCTGGCAGCAGTGCTTTCAGGAAATGCAGAAAAACTTCCGTTGCAGGCATGGTATATAAATATGAACAGTATTCTCAATATTCTTGAAATTGCACGACTTGTGGAAGATGTAAAAAAGGTTTTCTGGCCAAGTTCAATTGCAGTATTCGGTCCGACAACACCCAGAAAAAACACACCCCAGCTGACAACCATGGAACCATCTACGGTTTATGGTATTAGTAAGCTGGCCGGAGAACGTTGGTGTGAATACTATTATAAGAAATACGATTTAGATGTACGCAGCATACGTTATCCGGGACTTATAAGCTATAAGACCGAACCCGGAGGAGGCACAACCGACTGGGCAGTAGAAATATTTTATGAAGCCATTAAAAATAAAAGTTATACCTGCTTTCTGAAAGAAGACACCAAACAACCATTACTGTTCATGGATGATGCCATAAAGGCCACTACACGCCTCATGGAAATTGAGAAGGCCAGGTTAATGTTACATACCGGTTATAATATTATGGGAGAGAGTCTTAGTCCGGGGGATGTTGCATCTGAAATAAGAAAACATATTCCGGATTTTAAAATCAGATATAACCCTGACTTCCGCCAGGAAATTGCAATGACATGGCCCGAGAGTGTCGATGATCATATGGCCCGTCTCCACGACGATTGGAAACCTGTATACAGTCTCGAAAGAATAACAAAAATTATGATAAGAGAAATAGGTTTAAAAATTGAGAAAGCAAAACATTAAAACAAAATGCAATGTATGGTAATATAAGAGAGTACCTAAAGAAAGAACTGGATAATATAATATCAGCAGGTCTGTATAAGGAAGAGCGTATAATTACCTCACCACAGGATTCAGTGATAGAAACATCAGAAGGTAAAGAAGTTATAAATTTCTGTGCCAATAATTACCTGGGCCTTTCTTCACATCCTGCACTGATAAAAGCTGCAGAACAAGGATTAAAGACACACGGCTATGGTATGTCATCGGTAAGATTTATTTGTGGTACTACCGATTTGCATAAAACTTTAGAAAAAAAAATTTCTGAATTTTTTGGCACAGAGAATACTATTCTATATGCAGCATGTTTTGATGCTAATGGCGGAGTATTCGAACCGCTTCTAACCGAAGATGATGCAATTATTTCCGATTCACTTAACCATGCATCGATAATAGATGGGGTAAGGCTTTCTAAAGCCCGGCGTTATCGTTACGAAAATGCCAATATGAATGATCTTGAAATAAAGCTTAAAGAAGCACAGGCCCAGCGATTCAGAATAATTGTAACCGACGGCGTATTTTCGATGGATGGAAATGTAGCCCCTGTTAACCGGATATGTGCTCTTGCAGAGAAGTATGATTCCCTGGTGATGGTAGATGAATGCCATTCGGCAGGGGTGGTTGGAAAAACAGGAAGAGGCGTAACCGAACATTTTAACATAAGGGGGCAGGTTGATATAATTACCGGGACATTAGGTAAAGCTTTTGGAGGAGCTATCGGCGGATTTACTACAGGAAGAAAAGAAATCATAGAAATGCTCCGGCAACGATCAAGGCCTTATCTGTTTTCAAACTCACTGCCACCGATGATAGCCAGTGCAGGCATTAAAATGTTTGATATGATGACCGAGACAAATGCATTGCAAAAGAAACTTTACGATAACACCGAATATTTTAAAGAAAAAATTATCAAAGCCGGATTCAATATAAAACAAACACAATCTGCTATTGTAGCAATTATGTTATATGATGCCAGACTATCGCAGGATTTTGCCGCTGCACTGTTAAAAGAAGGCATTTATGTTATCGGATTTTATTATCCCGTTGTGCCTAAAGATCAGGCACGGATCAGAGTTCAGATTTCTGCAGCTCATACTTTAGATCACCTGAAAAAAGCCATTGACGCATTTATCAAGATTGGAAAATCTTTAAAAGTAATCTGATTGTCGGTTTAAAGAACAGCCTTAAGGTTAATACTTCAATATTTTAATACTTTCCGAACTCAGATCTTCGAACAGAATATTAATAATATAAATGCCGGCGTTCAGACCTGAAAGATCTGTCGTAATAAAACGGGTGTTATCATTGATAGTTTTTGTCAGAACCGGGCTCCCCAGAATGTTGTAAGCGGTTATTTCCCTGATTTGATTCCCTTCTTCAGAAAGATATACAGAAAATTCATTATGAATTAAGGAATAATTCACTTCATCCTGCTCTGCTTCGTTTAAAGTATTTAATGTCACCTCACTAAACTGAAGTTCTTTCCGATAGATACAACGGCTTTGCTGATCAATGAAGTTCGCGATAAATGAAATATCGTAAGGATCGATTACTTCAATAACTACAGTGTCTGTTAGCTGACACGGACTGGCAGCATCTCCCGAAGTATAAACACCATAATAGTTAACAATATTCCCTTCCTGAATAACCAGATCACTCACTTTAATACAAGGTGATGATGTATAGTTTACATTGATCAATAAATACAGATTACTGCCTTCATATTCAACGTTGAATAGATTGCTTTCATAATCGTTCAAATCAATGATATGATCACAGTCCTCATTTACCCGACCTCCATAGCCGATAAATTCAAGGTCAACCATTTCTACTTCTGTATATTTTGAAAATCTGTTCAGGCTTTGAAATAACTCGTTCCCTGGTTCAAGAACAAGAACATACCTGTTATTAAAACCTTCTTCAAATATACTACAACCTGATGTATCAACAATTTCTTCAATATTTTCTTCTGATAAAGATTCATCAAACCATACACAGATCTTTTCAATATCGTAATAAACCACTCCATTGTCTTCATTTACCAGTGGCCAATAAATAGTATCTACAAAATCGAGATTATAAATTAAATCAATCATTGCCGAATCGGAATATATATAGAGTGGTCTGAAAACTTGTGTTTTACGTGTGGTATCGACCGGCAGATAGCTAATTAATCCATAATCTTCTATTTCACTGAAAAGTAACTCATATTGAAATGCTGAAAATACCGTATCAAAAAGAACAATAAGTTCTTCTCCTTCAAGTTTCGTATAGCAGTGGCTCCCCATGCTGTTAAAGCATCTTTCATCATCGCCTGCTTTTAATGCAATGCTTCCGGCGATAAAACAGACCGCCAATATAAATCTTACTAATTTCATTATACCTTAATTATCAAATTACTCTTCTGACATCAATACTGATGCACTGAGATATTAAAAGGTTGCTTCTCTGAAGCAGCATGGATTTTATTATTTACTGAAGAATTGTAATTATCACTATAAAAGTACATTAAAGTTGTCTGGCTTAAAAACCATTTTATCCAAACAAACAAATCAACTTGCTTGAACATATTGTTAATTAAATAATCTCCGGAAATTATTCATTAAGGATAATATCTGTTCATCAGGATATTGCTATTGAGGTTTTATTACCCGCCCATTTGGTAATAATATCTGATATCTCGTCCTTTTCAGGAAAATCAGGTATTTTATCCAATAAAAGCTTTACGATATTCCTTTTCATCATCTGCTCAACAGTAACCGGATAATTTAAATCGTAAATCCAGCTTATCCTGAATAACAGAGAATCATAAAAAGACCTGATCTGGTCGAGCATTAATATTTTATTATTACGAAAAGAATCCAGAATTGTCTTTGGTACCTGATAATGGTCTGGTTGCGCTTCATCTTTAATTGTGTGAAAAATATTTTGCTCAATAGCAACACGCCATATATCCAGCTTATCTGCATCCCTCAATAGTCGTGAGTAAAAATCAATCTTCTCAGGTTCGTTATCAGGAATTCGTGCAATATTATGGTTCAGGATTGATCTGTAAACAACTTCCTTTTTTTCTCTGTTAAAGTCTTTAAGTATCTGCAAATTTTCTATCACACGTATTGCAATTTCTGAATGATTTTCCGATTCTGCATCAGCAAAGGTTTTATAACGGTGAAATTGCTCAAAACGACCAATGTCATGGAGCCAGGCAATAGCTTCGGCAAAATTAAGCTGATCATTATTCATCCCGAGTGCTTTGCCAATATATAGTATTTCTTTGCATACCTTTTGGGTGTGAAAATATTTCAGTTGTATATGACTGTTATAAACTTTATCATCCTTATGGAATCCTGATGCATAATGCCTGAATCCATCCCTGATTTGTTTAACTGACGCATCGGAAATTGCAATATAACTCTTTCTTGAAATCACTTTAAATCTGAATTTCTATCCTTAATAAATTTAATTTCTCTTTTTAAAAAATACAATTTACTTATTATTCTAATCAGGATATTTTCAATAACCTAGATATACTATACAATACTTAATTAAACAACAATTTTTGATTTGTGTTTATGTCCCAAATAAAAAAGCCCCGAACAGGGCTGTATTAAAGCGTCTGCACGCTACTATCTATTTTGACCCAAAAAAGGGAAAAGTTCAGTTTAATATTTATCTGTAAAATTACACCGACAAAAGAAAAAGTTGTTTAAGATGATTTTAAATCATTTTTAAATAATTCATAATTATATCGGTGGCTCCAAGATTTTTTTGAATATAATTATCTGCCTGTTTTGAAGCAAATTTCAATTTTTCTTTATTTCTAATTAATTCATTAAATACTTTATTAAGTTCAACAGCATTTGAAACTGAAAAACCGCCACCTGCTTTTAATATCTCGTGAGCTTCTCTGAACTTTTGATAATTTGGCCCAAAAACGACAGGAATACCATAAACTGCCGCTTCTAAAATATTATGTATACCACTGCCAAAACCACCGCCAATATATGCTACATCTCCATATTTATATAACATTGACAGCATGCCTATGTTATCAATTATCATCACTTTTTTATCAGATATATTCTCAGGATTCGCTTTTGAGTACAGTAGCGCATCAGGTTCCAATCTGGTTGTCAGAGCCCCGATTTGTGAAATGCTTATTTCATGTGGAGCAATAATAACTCTGCAATCTTCACGGGTTTTCTCCAAAAAAGAAATCAGGATTTCTTCATCTCTTTCCCATGTGCTTCCGCAAACAAAAGTGAATTTGCCTTGTGTGAATTCAGATACAATCGTATTACCGGCTGATTCACCGGCAATTCTGTTTACCCTGTCGAAGCGGGTATCACCTGCAACAGTTATATTCTTTAAAGATATTCCTTTTAGTAATTCCGCTGAATTTTGATCCTGTACAAAGAAATGATCAAAATAAAAAAGTAACTTCCTGTACCATACTCCTATTTTTCTAAAAAACATTTGATCCTGACGAAAAATTCCTGAAACAAGAATTACGCTCGATTCATTTTTCTTCAACTGTTTTAAAAAATGATACCAAAACTCGTACTTTATGAAAATTGCTGCTTTGGGATTTACAATTTTTACAAACCGCTTTGCATTTTTTTTGGTATCAAGTGGCAAATAATGGATATAATCGGCTCCATCGTAATTCTTTCTTACTTCGAAACCGGATGGTGAAAAAAATGTAAGAAGTATTTTTTGTTCGGGGTCTTCCTTTTTTAATGCTTCGATAAGCGGCCTTCCCTGTTCAAATTCTCCTAAGGATGAAGCATGAAACCAGATAATGTTTTCATCTTTTTCAACGCTTTTTCTTAGTTGCCTGAATAAATCCTTTCTGCCCTTTATCCAGAGTTTTGCCTTAGAATTAAAAGCAGACAGAATGAATACTATTAAATAGTATAAATATATTGCCGTGGTATAAAAAAAGCTCATATATCAACGATAAAAAACTGTTTAAAATAGCATTTTTATAACAGATTATCTGTAAAATTCAGCTGACAATAAATGGTATTGCCAGTTGTAAAATTTGTTTATTCAAGTTTGTGATATTAATGTTGCGAAAGTAAGAAAATAGAACAATTAAATGAACCTGTGAACTTTTTTCAGTTTGAGTGGTTTCATAGATAAAAGATTATTTAAATTATTCTAAATAAAGTTGAAATTATGGCATTTGAATTACCAAAACTAGGATACGATTATAGTGCACTCGAACCACATATAGATGCACGCACTATGGAAATACACCATACAAAACATCATGCAGCATATACTTCCAAATTAAACGATGCGGTAGCAGGAAGCTCTCTTGATGGTAAATCAATCGAGGAGATTTTAACAAATATTTCTTCTGCTTCTATAGCAGTGCGAAACAATGGGGGTGGTTTTTATAACCACAGTCTTTTTTGGAAAGTTATGAGCCCAAACGGAGGCGGTACACCACTGGGAGATTTGGCAGATGCTATTAACAAAGCTTTTGGGTCATTCGATAATTTTAAATCGGAATTCTCGAATGCAGCTGCCAACAGATTTGGTTCAGGATGGGCATGGCTTGTTATAACTAAAGATGGATTAAAAGTTACATCTACACCAAACCAGGACAATCCGCTCATGGATATAAGTGAGGTAAAAGGAACTCCTATTCTTGGAATTGATGTATGGGAACATGCATATTATCTGAAATATCAAAATCGCCGTCCCGATTATATCGCAGCATTCTGGAATGTAATTAATTGGGATGAAGTAGCAAAACGACATAAGGGTTAATTTAAATTTTAAGATGATTCCTCATCCCGTCCTTCAGGGTCGGGATTTTTTATTTCTTACTAAAAATTTTTTCGAAATACCATTCCTTTATTTTTCTGCTGTAGAAGAGTTTATTTAATTTTATACATTAACTAATCTTATATTAAACTTTGTACTATGGCCTTTGAACTACCAAGACTAAATTATGCATTAGATGCTTTAGAGCCTGTTATAGACAGAAGAACCATGGAGTTTCATTATGGAAAACATCATCAGGTTTATGTTAATAAACTTAACGAACTTATAAAGGGATCCCCTTTTGTTAATTCTTCGCTGGAAGAAATCATAAAAGAGGCTGAGGGAGGAATATATAACAATGGAGCCCAGGTTTGGAATCATACGTTTTACTTCCAGTCGTTTAAGCCAAAAGGAGGTGGTAAGCCGGAAGGAGAATTAGCCAGTGTTATAAATAATACTTTTAAATCTTTCGACAAATTTAAAGAGCAGTTCAGCAATGCTGCTATTACACTTTTTGGTTCAGGCTGGACCTGGCTGGTAAAGAATGATTCCGGAGATTTACAAATATTACAGGAAAGTAATGCAGGAAATCCTTTGCGTAACGGATTAATCCCAATATTAACCTGCGATGTCTGGGAACATGCCTATTATCTAAACTATCAAAATCGACGGCCTGATTATGTAAAATCTTTCTGGGATATATTAGACTGGGAGACTATTTCAAGAAGATATTAATAGCATGACCCTGTCAGGGTGGAAATACCCTGACAGGGTCTGTTTTATATTTTCTCCCACATAACTATTATTGATATAGGTTCTTACCAATGTAAATAATACAGCGAAACAGAGTGGTCTGGGAAAAATCAGCTAATATTGAATCTTAGTTTTTATTGAAAACACCGGAATTAATCAGATTATTTAAGTCTTCCGGGGTATCAATACCCATACTTTCATACTCGGTTAAAGCTGTTTTAATATAAAATCCGTTTTCGAGCCAGCGCAACTGTTCAAGCGATTCAGCCATTTCCAGAGCTGAAGGTTTAAGTTTTGTTATTTTCAGTAATATTTCAGACCGGTATGCATACATACCAATATGTTGATAGAATGTATTTGAGGTTAACCAGACTTTTTGATTTTTCCCTCTTACATAAGGTATCACAGAGCGACTGAAATAGATAGCATATCCTGAATTGTCAGTTATAACCTTTGGTCTGTTCGGATCGAATAATACCTCCTGTGTATCTATTTTCTTAATGAGGGTTGCAATCTGACATTCATGATCGGAAAATTCCTCCCTGATTTTCTCTATCTGCGATGGTTGAATAAAAGGTTCGTCACCCTGAACATTAATTACAACAGTATATTGTTTCCCTGTTAATTCCTGGTATTTCAATAAAGCTTCTGCGCAACGATCCGTACCGCTTTTATGATGTTCACCAGTCATAATCACATTTCCGCCAAAAGCATTAACGGCATTTTCGATACGTTTATCGTCGGTAGCAACAACCGTTTCGGTAATTACTTCAGCAGTTCTTTCATAAACCCATTGAATCATCGGTTTACCGGCCAGGCTGGCAAGAGGTTTTCCCGGAAAGCGGGTTGAGGCATAACGAGCAGGTATAATTGCAATAAATTGATCCATGTAGATAACTATTCTTTTTGCAAACGGTAAATATGCAAAAATCTTTTAATATTGTAATTTTGTCAGCTGATCTGTTTCAGATTTTCTTTATGGTTTAAGCCAAATGGAAAATTAGAGCTTTTATACTGACAATTTTTCTTAATTAAAAATGGATTTACAAAGAATAAAGCAGCGGTTTGGAATTATTGGTGACTCCATCGGGTTGAATCGATCAATCGATATAGCCGTACAAGTTGCGCCAACTGATCTTTCTGTGCTTATTACAGGAGAAAGCGGAGTGGGTAAAGAAGTATTCCCGCAAATAATTCATAGTTTCAGTGCACGTAAACACGGCACCTACATCGCTGTAAATTGCGGTGCTATTCCTGAGGGTACCATCGATTCTGAATTGTTCGGACATGAAAAAGGATCATTTACAGGAGCTTATGAAAGTCGTAAAGGTTATTTCGAAGAAGCTAACGGAGGTACAATTTTTCTCGATGAAGTAGCCGAACTTCCTCTATCAACACAAGTTCGATTACTTAGGGTGTTGGAAACCGGAGAATTTCTCCGTGTAGGTTCTTCAAAGACCATTAAAACCAATGTCAGAGTAATTGCAGCAACTAATGTTGATATTCACAAAGCAATAAGTGAAAATAAATTTCGTGAAGATCTTTTTTATCGTCTTAACACTGTCCCTGTTTATATTCCACCTCTTCGAGAAAGAAAAGAAGATATTCATTTGCTTTTCAGGAAGTTTGCTGTTGATTTTGCTGACAGAAACCGAATGCCTCCAATATCTTTAAATGAGGATGCAATTAAGATACTTGCCAATTACCGTTGGCCGGGAAATATTCGTCAGTTAAAAAATATAACAGAGCAAATATCAGTCATTGAAACAAACAGACAAATAGACGGACAAACTTTACGGAATTATCTTCCCGATTACTATGAAGATAAACTTCCGGCATTATATGATGGGCCAATTGATCAGAAGACTTTTAACACGGAACGCGAACTGCTGTATAAAATTCTTTTCGATATGAAGAACGACGTCAATGATCTGAAGAAACTTGTACATGAAATTATACAAAAAGGCCCTGTAGATGAAGAAATTGAAGAAAACAATGCCAGAATACTGAAGAAACTTTACCATGATGATTCTGCTCTGATTGAAAAAGACAGTTTCCAAAAAGCTGCTTTCGACAGGTTGCACGACGAAGAAAACGATCGAATTCAGGATACCGAAGAGATTATTGAAGAGTCGTTATCACTTGAAGAAAAAGAAAAAGAGCTAATAATGAAAGCTTTGGCAAAACATAATGGTAAAAGAAAGTATGCAGCACAGGAACTCGGTATTTCAGAGCGCACACTATATCGAAAAATCAAAGAATATAGTTTAAACGAAGATTAATTAATGAGAATAAAAGAACTTTTATTACTGACTATTGGCGCAACGTTAGCAGGAAGCTGTTTTACAATTAATTACAGTTTTAAAGGCGCAGATATTCCACCGGAAATTACAACTGTATCTGTTCAATATTTCAATAACAGGGCTACCCGCATTGAGCCAACTCTTAGTCAAAATTTTACCGATGCTTTGAAGGAATACATTGAAAGTAATACCAAACTCAGGATTGTAAACACAATCGGTGATGTTGATTTCTCAGGAGAGATTAAAGATTATCAAATATCACCTGCAGCCATTACTTCAGGAGATGTTGCAGCAAAAACACGCTTTACTATTTCAGTAAGAGTAAAGTATACTAATTCAGTAAATCCGGATGAAAATTACGATACTGAATTCTCCAGATACCGGGAATTCGATAGTACCGAGGATTTTTCATCTGTGGAAGCAGGATTAACAGAAGAAATAATTGAAGAAATTATAGAACAGATATTTAATAAAACTTTCGTAAACTGGTAATCTCAGATCTATAAATGCTACGCGAGAAATTTATAAAATATATTCATTCACCTGAAAAGCTTAATAAAGAAAGCCTTGGTAATCTGAAAGAATTAATTGATGCATATCCGTACTTTCAAACTGCCAGGTTGCTGTATGTAAAGAATATGTTTAATATTAAGCAAAGTGTAGATAAAAATGATCTGAATCTTACCGCTGCTTATGTTACCGACAGGAAAGTGCTTTATTACCTTCTATATAAATATCCGGATAGTGAATCTGAAATTAAAGAAAACAATTTTCAGAATGATATTGCAATAAAAGGAGGAAAAGAAGTAAAGGATACATTACGGGAAAATATTTCTGACACTGTAATTAATCAGTTAAGCTCTTATGATGAAGAGATATCTCAGGAATTTGAACTTATTCCCGGATTAGCTATTGACATAAGAAAGGAATATGGTGACGGAATCGAGCTTGATGATTTATCGTTTGGGTTGCATCCAAGACTCATTAAGATTAATGACGAATTCTTTGAGTTATCAGATGAAACATTAAAAACAACAATAGCTGAAGATACTGCTGTTAAGGAAATACCAGATATTACACTGGATGAATCAATTATATTTGATACTGATCACGGTACGAGGGAATCTGCTGATAGTGAAAGAACAGTTGCATCACAAGTTAGTACTGATGCTGAAGAGCAAAATGAAACACAACCTAAAGAACAAACTGAAGAGGCAGATTCCAAACCTTTCCTGGAATGGCTTGAAACAGTAGAGAAAGAAGAAAATCTAATTGAGAAAACGCTTATTGAAGAAAGATCAGGTGAAAAATTTTCAGCTATAAATAATGAGCTTGAAATTGAACTTGCTTATGATCTTGATTCAGTTGATAAAGAAGCGATTGAAATACCGGAATTATCAGAAAACAGGAAAAATTCTCAGATTGACCTGATCGATCGTTTCATTGAAGCAAATCCGAAGATGGTCCCACGTGATGACTCTATTCCCAATGAAGATATATCTAATGATAGTGTCAAGGAACATGAGAGTTTCATTACCGATACCCTCGCAGGTATTTATGTTAAACAAGGCAAATATGCAAAGGCCATCTTTGCCTACGAAAAATTAAGCTTGAAATATCCCGAAAAAAGTACTTACTTTGCGACTCAAATTTCAGAAATAAAGAAACTTATTAGAAAAACATAAATATTTAAAATCATGTTTACTTTAATATCGGTATTAATACTTATTGTATGCCTGTTGTTAGTTTTAGTAGTGCTTGTACAAAATTCAAAAGGAGGAGGACTTTCGGCAAACTTTACGGGTTCAAACCAGGTGATGGGTGTAAGACGTACTGCTGATTTCCTGGAAAAGGCTACCTGGACCTTAGCTTCAATTTTACTGACATTAAGCATACTTGCCAGCTGGGCAATTAAAAAACCTGATGTAGAAGTAAAAACAAGAATAGAACAAAACAATGTCACAACCACAGATCAACCACTCGGTTTGCCACTTGATTTAGATGATAATGAAGAATAATACTTTATAATTTAATATAGGTAGTGTCAGTCTGTCATAAGGCTGACACTTTTTTTATACCTATTCTTAAATAATAATGCAGCGTTAAGATATTGATTTTGTGAATTTTATAATAAACCGGCCCCAAACAGTATATTGGATCAACATATTATTCCGTGTAAGAATGTCTTATGAATGTGTCAAAATCAGGAATAAGTTTGAATGGCACAAAATATGATCAGGGCAATTCGAATTTTTGAATACAAGTGTTTAACTAAATAAACAAAAATAAAATGTCAAAAGTAAGCATCAAACCTCTTGAAGACAGGGTTCTTGTTGAACCACAGGCCGCAGAAGAAAAAACCGCCAGTGGAATAATTATCCCCGATTCAGCCAAAGAAAAACCACAAAAAGGAACTGTTATTGCTATCGGGAACGGTACCAAAGATATTGAAATGCAGATCAAAGTTGGAGATACTGTTCTATATGGAAAATATGCAGGTACAGAAATTTCTGTCGACAATAAAGACTACCTGATAATGAGACAGTCTGATATCCTTGCTATCATCTAAAAATCATCAGTAAAATTTTGTAAAAATCTAATAATATGGCAAAAGAAATAAAATTTGATATTGAAGCCCGCGATCTGCTTAAAAGAGGAATGGATCAGCTGGCCAACGCAGTTAAAGTAACCCTTGGCCCAAAGGGTCGAAACGTTATCGTTGATAAGAAATTTGGTGCTCCGGGAGTCACTAAGGATGGTGTAAGTGTTGCTAAAGAAATTGAACTTGAAAATCATTTTGAAAACATTGGTGCACAGCTGGTAAAAGAGGTAGCATCGAAAACAGCAGATGATGCAGGAGATGGAACTACTACAGCTACTGTTTTAGCCCAGTCTATAGTAACTGTTGGTTTAAAGAATGTAACTGCAGGTGCTAATCCTATGGATCTGAAAAGAGGAATCGACAAAGCTGTTACTGCTGTCAGAGAAAGTCTGAAAGGGCAGTCGCAGGAAGTTGGTGAAGACAGTGAAAAGATCAGGCAGGTAGCTGCAATATCAGCCAATAACGATGAAGAAATTGGTAAGCTGATTGCCGAAGCAATGCATAAAGTGAAAAAAGAAGGTGTCATTACTGTTGAAGAAGCCAAAGGTACAGAAACAAATGTTGAGGTTGTAGAAGGAATGCAGTTCGATCGTGGTTATATCTCACCATACTTTGTTACTGACACAGATAAGATGGAAGCAGTTCTAGAAAATCCTTATATACTTCTTCATGATAAAAAGATCTCTACCATGAAAGATCTCCTTACGGTACTTGAACCGGTTGCACAGGCAGGGAAACCTCTTTTACTCATTGCAGAAGACGTAGATGGTGAAGCACTTGCTACACTTGTTGTAAATAAGTTGCGTGGTTCATTAAAGATCGCCGCTGTGAAAGCACCCGGATTTGGAGACAGAAGAAAAGAAATGCTTGAGGATATTGCTATTCTTACCGGTGGTGTTGTAATTTCTGAAGAAAAAGGCTTAACACTTGAAGGTGCTAAGCTTGATATGCTGGGAACCTGTGAGAAAGTAACAATCGATAAAGAAAATACTACAATCGTAAATGGTGCCGGAGATAAAGCAAATATCGAATCACGGGTTAAGCAGATCAGGACTCAGATTGATAATACTACTTCTGATTACGATAAAGAAAAACTTCAGGAAAGACTTGCAAAACTTGCCGGAGGTGTGGCCGTACTTTATGTTGGAGCAGCTTCAGAAGTGGAAATGAAAGAAAAGAAAGACCGTGTTGAAGATGCATTAAGCGCAACACGCGCGGCAGTTGAGGAAGGTATTATTCCCGGTGGTGGAGTTGCCTATATTCGTGCTATCGATTCTTTAGCAAAGCTAAAAGGAAACAATGAAGATCAGGATACCGGTATCCAGATTGTTCGCAGGGCACTGGAAGAACCACTTCGTCTGATTGTCGAAAATGCAGGTCTTGACGGTTCAGTAGTAACTCAGAAAATTAAAGATGGAAAAGCAGATTTTGGTTATAATGCTAATAGTAATAAATATGAAAATCTGCTGCAGGCAGGAGTTATAGATCCTACAAAAGTAGCTCGCATTGCACTTGAAAATGCTGCATCTATTGCAGGAATGTTCTTAACCACAGAGTGTGTTGTTGCTGAATTACCTGAAGAGAATCCACCTGCAATGCCTCCAATGGGTGGTGGCGGAATGGGCGGTATGATGTAATAATCATTTACACGCTATATTATCAAAACCCTTGTGTGTAAGCACAGGGGTTTTTATTTATCTCTATGTACGGATTGAGGAGAAAATGCGGGTAAACAAACTGCTATATATTCGGTATCCTGAAATGGTGTGAAATAACGTACCCAGCAGTTTTTTTCAATAATAATTGCCTGACCTGCCTTTACTTCAAATGTTTCATTTTCTGTTTCAACTTTCAGAATACCTTTTAACACTAACGTATATTCATTAAACTCAGGCTTTTGTCCGGATTCAATCCACCCGGTAGGGCTTTTCATTTGAGCCACGCTTATTTCTGAAGAGTCAGAATTAACTCTTCCGATGTATTCCAATATTGTTTTGGGCTTATTACCTGCAGCTTTAATTTCGGCAGGTGAAAGAATTATTTGAGGCATTTTATTCAATAATGAAATTAACAACCAACTCAGAACTGTTTCCAAGCTGATCCAGGGCAATAATTTTAATTTCGTTATTCCCTTTTGGCAGATTACCTATCATTCCGTTATATGGTTTTGAAATGCCTCCGTTGAGGCTATATGTCATCTTTTCAAAACCCACAACATTATCAGTGGCCGAGATAAATAATACGGTATGTGCCGGATAAACCTGTTTACCTTCTTTTTTCCCCAGTGATGAAGTACCGTATGAATAAGATAATTCTGGTCCTGAAGCATCAACCTTGACACCAAAAGAATTTGCACTAGTATTATCAACATTATCAAACCCTGTCATATCAATTACTTTATAACCTTCGTCACTGATAATAACAGGATCTGTATATTCCCTTGGACCGCTGCCATCAACAGAATATTCTATTCGATTCATTCCAGCTTCAGAGTCAGCCCCTCTTAATATTATTTTCGTTTTAGCGCTAATAAATGTAGTATCTCTGGTAATAAATTTTGGCCCATTATATATATGTGACAATTCGGGTCCTGTAAGATCGATATATGGAATTGATGTCTTTTCATTGGCTGTCTGGCTATTCGACCTGTTATTTACATTATCGACAGCATATGATTTAATAACCAGGTTACCTGATGTTTGTGTCAGAAATACCGGATTATCATAGAATTCATACTCTCCATTATTCACTGAATATCGAACCTCCCTAACTCCTGCCTTATTGTCAAACGATGTTAACTTAAGTCTCGTTTTCCCTGAGGAAAATTCTTTTCCTCCTGAAAAAAAACTCTTCCCCATAATTTCTTCAATTATGGTTGGCGGAGTTTTATCCACATAAAAATTATAAGATCTTTTTACCTCTTTATTCCCAACTTTATCTTCAGCATGATAATATAAAATATGGTCGTCCTGTGATATATAAGCTGCAAGAATGGGACTGGTATATACTTTTTCGCCTCCCTCATCCAAACTGTAAACTATTTTGCTTGATCCGGCTCCCTGATCTTCCGTGGTTAAAATAATCTTTGACCTAGCTGAGAGTATGTTCTCATATTTATCTCCTTCAATTTCCAGCTTGGACGATGGTGCTGTTTTATCATAAACAAGAGTTAGTTCGTGAACTTCTTCAACATTACCAACATTATCCACAGCATAATACTTCAGGATATACTCCTTTTCCTGTGCGATATTGATTGGTTCTGAATATGGCTTATATGGCGCTCCATCTATTGAATAATAAATATTTTCCACACCGGAAAGCTGATCTTTGGCCTTAAGTGTAATCCGGGTTCCTGTTCCCAGGTTAATTTTCCCCTCAGATTTATAAAGCATAACTTCTCCAAAATCGATACTGGTTACAGGTGATCTGCTGTCTGCATATACTTCGAATATTATATCCCTTAAAGGGTATATTGTTTTGTGCGTTGATGTATCAACAGCTGACGGAGAACGTACTGTATTATAACCCTCTGTATCAAAATACATCGGGTTTGAATACTTTGTGGTTACTTCACTTTTAAGCCTGTATTTTACAGAGCCTTCAGATTCTGAAGTCGACATCCAGATGTAAACCGGAAGACTTTTTTGAACATAAAACCTTCCATCCGGAGATGTGTATGTTTTCTTTTCATGCTTAAGCTGCTCCTGCGCAAAAACAGATAAAGAAAACAACGTAAGAAACAAAAGAGTAACAGTTTTTAACATAATACTTGTTTTCTATTGGTTCAATATATAAACTAAGGAACATAGCTAATATAATTAAAGGAAAGCTTTGTAATATCCGCGTACTCTTCCCCGGCTTCTTTCATCTCTTCATCTTCTTCATTATAATACCAGTCTATTTTCACTTTTTTACCTTTGATAGCTATTCTGTTAAGTATAATAAATATCTCGTTAAGGGCTCTTTGTGAAGCGGAATTAAAATAATCTACTTTCACTTTCAGGTTTGTTTCTTCAGCGGGATCGGCAACATATTGCTCAAGCCATGAGAAAACTGGAGTATAAAACGAAATGACATCTTCTGGCAAAGAACGTCCTGTAATCGAGAAGATTTTCTTCGATTTGTTAAAATTTATTTCCGGTGAATCTTCCGTTGCATCTAAAAATAAAGGTTCCATTAATTAAAGGTATTAAAGAATATTCCACCAATTTACTGAATTAATTTTAAGTAAACAGTTTTACAAAGTACAAATCATTAAATCAAATATTAAAATAAAATACATCAGGTCTCCGGTACAATTAACTAAGAAAACGTTCCATCTTACTCATAAAAGTCTTTAAATCAATAGGTTTTGTAATATATTCATCAGCACCGGCATTAAACGCTTCCTCGCTTTCTTCCTCAAAATGCATTGCTGTCTGAACAATAATCGGTATATCTTTCCTTATCTGTTTAATTGTACGAGTTGCATCATAACCATTCATTCGCGGCATATTAATATCCATCAGAATTAAATCTACTTCATTGTTTTTAATAAAATCGATAGCTTCCTGTCCGTCTTTTACTCTCACTAAATTTGCATTGGTTTGTTTTAAAACAGCTGTCAGAAGAAAATAATTGACATCTGTATCTTCTGCAATTAAAATTGTTTTTGACTGCCAGTTTATCTTGGAAACAGGTTTCTCTTCTATTTTTTGTATGCCAAATCTAAGTCCGATTACAAGTATATCATCCAGTTGAGGACGATCTCCCATCCAGTCGGTAAGTGATTTCTCGAGAAGTTTTTTTTGTTCCTCCATAGGCTGTTTGTGGATATTAACCAATACTTCTTTAAACCTTTTAGAAAGGAATTTCAATCCCTTATCCCCTCCAAACTGATCAACAAAGCCATCAGAAAATAAATATATTCTGTCATCATGTTTTAAAATCACCTCATGTTTCCTGAAAGGTTTATTCCTGTTTTGGTGGAAGCTGACAGGCATCTTATCAGGTGAGTATTGAATAATTTCACTATCTCTGATTATATATAACGGATTATTTGCCCCTGCATATTGTAGTTTTTTATGTTCAAAATCAATGATACATAATGAAATATCCATCCCGTCTTTGTTCTCGTTTGTATCCCCTGTCTGGTGCAGGGAAGTAATAACCATCTCACGTAACTGATTCAGGATTTCATCGGCATTTAGTGCACTTATATGTTTATTTACTACAATCTTATTAACAATTTCATTTAAAAATGCCACTCCAAGCATGCTCATGAAAGCTCCCGGGACTCCGTGTCCGGTGCAATCTGCAGCTGCTATTATTAAAACATCATCTTTCAGATTCCACCAGTAAAAGTCCCCACTTACAATATCCTTCGGTTTATAAAGTACAAAATAATCACTGAGTTTTTGTTCAATAACACTTACAGGAGGGATAACAGCTGTCTGAATACGACGTGCATATTGTATGCTATCGGTAATTTTTTTCTTTTGAATATTTGCCAAATCCCTCTGTTTTTCAATTTCTGTCTTTTGTCTTTCTATTTCTGCATTTTGATCTTTAAGCAAATTATTGGCTTTTTTCTTCTGACTAAACTGCCAAAATATAAGAACGGCAATACAGAATATCAGAAGAGCCACAACCCCCATCGCAATAAGTTGTGTGCGACGTGTTTTTTCCTTTGCCTTTAATTTATCCTGTTGCGCTTCAAGTCTTGCTTTTTGAGCTTCCTTAAGCTGATTTTCTTTATTAAGTAATGCATTTTCAAGCTGCATTTCCCGATTAAGCTCCAGCACTTCACCCAAAGTATCAAGTGTGCTGCGAAGTTGTTTTTCTTTGGTTTGAACCTGTCTTTCAATCTCTTTTGTTTTACTGGCCATGGCTTCCATTTCCTGTTTCTGCAAATGCTTTGACAGAGTGGTATATTTTTCATAATACCCGGATGCTGCTTTATTATTTCCAAGTTTTTCCTCATTTTCAGCCAAAGCGCCGTAGCATGACTTTGCTAATGTAAGATTATCCAGTTCAAGTGCCTTTTCAAGTGCCTGCTTAGCTCTGCTGTTTGATTCTGCATAATAACCTAGTGCCTGGAATGATAACGCAATATTCAGATAATCAGAAGCTGCATCGTTTTTATTGCCTTTTGCGAGATTAATCTCAAGACTTTTTTTAAAAGATTCTATTGCCTGCTGGTAATTTCCCTGCTCCGAATAAATCAGCCCCAGGTTGCTGTAAATAACCCTTAGCGCATTTTTGTTTCCTGTTTGAAGATTAAGTTGAATTGCCTGATCGAAATAATCAATCGCTTCCTTTTTTGCATCGATCTGCCAGTACAGATAACCCAGCTTACTCGCACTTTTTGCAAGTTCAGTAGTGTTCCCTTCTAATTCATATTTTTTAAAAAGTGTTTTATACTGTTCTATCTGGCTTTTAATATCATTAGAATCAGAAGCATATATGATCTGAAATAATAATAAAATTATAACAGTGCATATAAACTGTGACCATTTAACAGGATACTCCTTCATAAGAGCGAATTTTATATTTAAGTTACAAATGCTTACAGATATGTTTACTATAGTGAAAGTGACATGTATTATCTAATTAAGGTGATTAAGATCATCTTTTACTAAATTATATAAAAAATCCATCCTGAGTGAAAGCTGAAAACACAACCTTCATGTGATTTTTAATAACTTCCTAATATGACATGGAGTTAATTAAGACCTTTAAGAAGATTATCAATTTTAATAAGGTCATCATTGAAACTAAGAAACGGATATGACTGAGATAATTCTGTTATTTTAGTCTTCTGCAATTTTAAAAATTCTCTGTAAGCCTTTGTTCCGGGATGCCTTGGTATATGATTCAATGAAGCATTTATTTTATTTATATCTTTTAACAATTCTTTTGTATTATCATTCATAAATGTTTCTGAAAAACGTAGCCATACAATTTCCTGCGCCTGTTCAGAAGGATGAAGCATATCTGAAGAATAAAAACGATAATCACGCAGTTCATCCATAAAAATTTCATATACCGGAAAATAATACACACTTTTAAATTCAGATTCCAGCTCCGAAATAGCAGTAATCAGCGATGATTTACTTCTTTGATTGTTAATTGCTCCGTCTTTCCAGTGTCTTATCGGACTAACTGTAAAAATAACCTGCATCGCAGGATTTAACTTCCATAAGTTTAACAAACAATTTTTCATTGTATTATACGTATCACCTGCAGAGCTGAAATGTCGTTCAAATTCCTTTGACGGAAGTTTATGACAGTTGGCAACAACCTGACCGGAAGATTTGAATGTGTAAACCCAAGAAGTTCCCAAAGTAATAAAAAGAGTATCTGTATTTTTAAGTTTTTTCTTTGCTTCAATAAAACGAATATTTATTTTATCAAGGCATTTGTCCGGGTCAGCATCAGAAAATAATGTATAATGTGCAAAGCTAAACCAAAGTTCATTGTAATAAGAAAGGTCTTTCCCCCTGAACTTGTCTTTTTGTAAAAGCATTGTGATTCCGTTGGCAATAGAAACGGGGTTATAAACCACTCCGAAAGGATTCCTACAGACATTAAACTTAAATTGCTCCAGTTTTTTCCCTATGTTATCGGAAAAACAGGATCCTGTTAAAAAAATTCCTGATTGATGATTTATATTAAAATCTGGTGTAGGAATATTTACTTTAGTAAACAAGTCAGACATAATATTTTATTAAATTATTCTGGCATTCAACCATTCAGTTATTGTGTTCACTATCCTGTCTGCAATAATATCGTTATGGAGTTCATGATACCCCCCCCTCCCATTCAATATATGATGTTTTGTTTCCTGAGTTTCTGACAAAATTTCGGGAAGACTTACATGAAGTTATGCGGTCATCCGTACCATGCATAACCAAAAGCGGATTATTTATTTTATAAATACTCATCGATGCTTTAATACCTGCATCTATCGTTTCCAATAATAATCTGATACTTATTTTTTTATGAATTAAAGGATCTACCCTGTAATTATGTACCATTCTAAGATCCCTTGACATATCTTCGGCCCGAAATTTAATAGACATTTGAAAGGAAGGGAAAAAAACACTTATTAATGAAAGAAGCATCATTCCTAAAAAGCTTTTTTTCTTTGTCAACTCAAACCAGGGTGATGTAATTATAATCCCTGATGTGATAAAAATATGGTTAGCTGCATAGTTTAATACAATGGTCGCACCAAAACCCTGCGCATAAATAAAATGAGGTATATCTTCAAATTCTTTATCGCAAAGCATTAAAAACAATTCAAGGTCGCTTATCATCTTATGAAAACCTCCACACTGTCTTTTCTTACCTTCGGATCTGCCATGTCCCCGAAAATCAAATCCTCTTACAATAAAGCCTTTAGTTGCTAATTTGTTTGCCAGATTATTATAGCGACCAATATGTTCGCCAAAATCATGAACAAGGCTAATGATCCCATTCGGCTCAACATCAGGAGACCAGGTTGTTGAATTTAATCTGATTCCATCATGCGAGTTGAAAAATTTTTCTGAACTTTCCACTTCCGGATTATTGCGCAACAGCTTACTCTTCAGCATATTTGTAATTGAGAAATAATGAATTATTAATTTTAACTTCAGTGAGGATATAAATCTACTATATAACTATCTGTTATTTAAGAGAAAACAAAATTAGAAAAATGCAATCAGTTATACAAATTACAACAAACAGTCACAACGGACTGTATGATATTACAAACCAGGTTGAGAAGATTGTATCAGAAAGTAAAGTTAAAAATGGTTTGGTTAATGTTTATGCTCAGGGAGCAACAGCAGCAATAATGATCCAGGAAAACTGGGATGAATCTGTTCAGAACGATGTAATTATATTATTAAAAAAGCTTATCCCACAAGGTGTATGGCAACATGATGCACAGGATAATAACGGCGATGCACACCTAAAAGCGGGATTGATCGGACCCAGTGAAAGTATACCAATCGTTGGCGGTAAAATGGGGCTTTCAACATGGCAAAATATTTTTTTTTGCGAATTTGACGGACCCAGAAATACCAGATCAATTATTGTCAGTATTTTAGAAATATAATATTGCTAAAAACATATATCTATCCGGCCTGATTTTGTGAAACGAAGTCAACATTTCTCTTTAAACCTTTGTAACCAGCCCTTTTTACTGCAGAGTTTTTAAAAAGTGTCAGAAACTTTTCTTTAGTAAGTTTCTGCCAGTCAGATTTAGTCATACCAACCAGGTCAGGTTTTGGTTGAAAATTATCTACAGTGTTAATTTCTGATTTTCGATTCCAAGGACAGACATCCTGGCAAATATCACAGCCAAATATCCTGTTTTTCAGTTTACCCGTGAATTCATTGCTAATATCACCTTTATTTTCAATTGTAAGGTAAGAGATACATTTGTTACTGTCTATTTTCCGTGAATCTACTATTGCTCCAGTCGGACAAGCCTGAATACATTTTGTACATCCACCACAGTAATCAGGTAATTGTGTTCCGTAATCAAGCTCGATATTAACAAGAATTTCTCCCAGAAAAATAAACGATCCATATTTTGGTGAGATCAGGTTTGTATTTTTACCTATCCAGCCAAGACCCGCCAATGCTGCCAATGATCTTTCTAAAACCGGTGCCGAATCAACAAATATGCGCCCTTCAAGAGAAGATACATTTGACTTTATGAAAGTAAAAAGCATATTAAGCTTTTCTTTTAGCACAAAATGATAATCGTTACCATAGGCATATTTGGATATTATAAAATTGTCGTTTTCAGAGAAAATTTCTTCTTCTGTAAAGTAATTCATTAATACTATTATTACCGATTTGGTTCCCGAAAGTAATTTTTCAGGGTCGACTCGTTCTTCAAAATGATTTTCCATGTAGCCCATACCGGCGTGCAAACCTTCATCAAGCCATTTCCTGAGTCTTTCGGCATCTGCATTGAGTCTTACAGCAGGAGCAAAACCACAATCTGAAAAGCCCAGTTCAAGTGCTTTATTTTTAATAATCCGAGATATTTTCCTTTTTAAAGGTTCCATCGTACAACAAAGAGGGTGTCTAAAAAGCTTAAAGATACCGTCATTGCGAGGAGGAAAGATGCGGTAATTTAAAAATTAATATGATAAGATTTCCACTCCGGATAAAAATCGGGATCGTTCGCAATGACGAATTAAGGATTTTTTAGACACCCTCTAATATAAATGGTATATAAATTTAAAGAGTTTTCTTAATTTCTATTTCTTCGAATGCTTCAAGAAAATCACCTACTTTAATATCGTTGAAGTTCTCAATGTTCAAACCACATTCTAGACCAGAAACAACTTCTTTTGCATCATCTTTAAAGCGTTTTAGTGAACCTAACTCACCGGTATAAATTACAATCCCGTCACGGATAACCCTAACCTTGGAATCGCGGCGGATTTTCCCTTCTCTAACCATGCAGCCTGCCACTGTTCCAACCTTTGTAATTTTAAATACTTCAAGAATCTCAAGAGTTGCTTTTATTTCCTCTCTTATTTCGGGAGATAACATTCCTTCCATTGCAGATTTGATTTCTTCTATAGCATCGTATATAACTGAATATATCCTAATATCTATTTCTTCCTTTTCGGCAAGCTTTCTTGCACTTAAAGAAGGTCTTACCTGAAATCCTACGATAATTGCGTTCGATGCCGCGGCGAGATATACATCTGCTTCTGATATCTGCCCTACAGCTTTCCCAATAATGTTAACCTGTATTTCTTCTGTTGACAACTTAATTAATGAGTCTGATAATGCTTCAATCGAACCATCAACGTCGCCTTTAACGATTATATTCAGTTCCTGGAAATTCCCTATGGCTATTCTACGGCCTATTTCATCAAGTGTTATATGCTTCTGTGTGCGCATGCCCTGCTCACGTTGTAATTGTTCACGTTTATTTGCTATTTCTTTTGCTTCTCTTTCGCTATCCATTACATTGAATTTATCACCTGCCTGTGGTGCTCCGTTCAATCCAAGAATCAATACCGGTGTAGCAGGACCGGCTTCTTTAACTGCTTTTCCCCGCTCGTTGTACATAGCTTTCACCCTTCCTACATGAGATCCTGCCAGCAAAACATCACCAATTTTAAGAGTTCCTGCCTCAACAAGTATTGTAGTGGTATAACCTCTTCCTTTGTCCAATGAAGATTCTACAACAGTACCAATGGAATTTTTATCAGGATTAGCTTTCAGGTCGAGAATTTCAGCTTCAAGAAGTACTTTTTCCAACAATTCTTCTATATTGATTCCGTTCTTGGCAGATATTTCCTGAGACTGATATTTTCCACCCCAGTCTTCAACAAGAATATTCATATTTGCCAGTTCCTCTTTAACTTTTTCAGGATTTGCCGTAGGTTTATCAATTTTATTTATGGCGAATACCATTGGAACGCCTGCAGCCTGAGCATGGTTAATTGCTTCAACAGTTTGCGGTTTAACTCCGTCATCAGCAGCAACAACAATAATAACCACATCGGTAACCTGGGCTCCCCTTGCACGCATGGCAGTAAATGCTTCATGTCCGGGTGTATCCAGAAAAGTTATACTCCGTCCATCGTCGAGTTTAACAACATAAGCTCCTATGTGTTGTGTTATTCCACCAGCTTCTCCTTCAATTACATTTGCATGACGGATATAATCGAGAAGTTTTGTTTTACCATGATCAACATGCCCCATAACAGTAACAATAGGTGGCCGTGACTTAAGATCTTCATCTTGGTCGACTTCTTCGTGAATTGATTCCTGCACTTCCACGCTAATAAACTCGACTTTGTAACCAAACTCTTCAGCAACAAGTGACATTGTTTCGGCATCGAGACGCTGATTTATTGAAACAAATAAACCAAGGCTCATACATGTTGCTATCACCTCGTTTGTTGGCACATTCATCATTGCAGCCAGTTCGTTTACCGATACAAACTCAGTAACTTTAATAATATTCTTTGCTTCTTCTTTTCTTAACGTTTCTTCTTCGAGGCGTTGACTTACGGCATCGCGTTTTTCTCTTCTGTATTTTGCACCTTTCGATTTACTCTTGGTAAGTCTGGCCAAAGTATCCTTTATTTGCTTTTGTACGTCTTCTTCACTTATTTCCTGTTTCAGCGATTTCTTTTTTGGCCTTTTTTTCTTCAGGCGTTCTTCTGCGGCAGGAGCCTCTTCTTTACCTTCATATTTGTTTTGTTTATCTGCTTCGAGACTTACCTTTTCTTTATCTTTTCTTATTCTTTTTCGTTTTTTCTTATGTTCATGAAACCTGTCTTCTGCCGGTTCTTTTTCCTGTTTTTTTGGCAGATCGATCTTTCCTAATACAGTAGGTCCTGTAAGTTTTTCAACCCTTGCACGTATGATTTCCTCTTTTACTTCTTCAGGAATATCTTCATCAATGCCGGACTCTAAATCGTCTTCAATAATTAAATCTTCATCTCCTGTTTCAGTCTCAGCCTTTTGTTCCTTTTCTTTATCATCTTCCTTTTTAACTGATTTTACAGGACGAGTTCGCTGGTTCATTGCATCCAGGTCAATTTTACCAACAACCTTTACTTTACTTTTTTCTTCTTCATCTTCGGGTTTACCCTCTTTATCAGAAGTGACTGCTTTTTTCTGTTTTTCTTTTTCACCACCTTCTTTTAATAAATCCGCTTCTTCTTCCTTTAATTTATCAGATACTTGTTCTTCAGGTTTCTTTTTTTCTTCCAGATCATTTTTATCAACTGCACCGGGTTTATATTGTTTTTCCTTATCTTTTACAGCCTCGGATTCAAAAATAGTTGAAGTCCCACTCGAATCTTTAACTAACAACTCTTCCTGGTCATTAGAAGATTCTGTGTCAGATTCACTGACATCATCTAATGAAATCACCTGCTGTTTCTCCTTTAAATGTCTAAGATGTAGTTTTTCCGATTCTTTCTTTATGGACAAATCAGAACTGAATTCATCCAATAACATCTCGTATTGTTCCGTTGATATCTTCGTATTGGGGTTGGTATCAATCTTTTGACCTTTTTTATGAAGAAAATCAACAATGGTGGAAATTCCAACATTAAATTCCCTTGCAATTTTACTCAGTCGTGTTGCCTTTGTATCTGTCATATAAAAAACTCAATTTTCAATCGATATTAGCAGTACGCAATTGACCGGACGCTAATATAATGCTTATTATTCAAATTCTGCCTTTAAAATCTTGATCACCTCATTGATTGTCTCTTCTTCAAGGTCTGTTCTTTTTTCAAGATCTTCAACTGACAATTCTAATACACTTTTTGCAGTATCGCAACCAATTGATTTAAGTTCATCAAGGATCCAGCTATCAATTTCGTCTGCAAATTCCTCAAGATTAACATCTTCATCGTCTTCATCAGCTTCACGATAAACATCGATATCGTAATCTGTAAGCTGGCTGGCCAACTTAATGTTTAAACCGCCTTTACCAATAGCCAGTGATACTTCGTTCGGTTTAAGAAATACTTCGGCTTTTTTATTTTTCTGATCAATCTTTATCGAGGTAATCTTAGCAGGACTAAGTGCCCTGGTAATATAAAGCTGTATATTGTTTGTATAATTAATAACATCGATATTCTCATTTTTCAATTCTCTCACAATGCCATGTATTCTTGATCCCTTCATACCAACACAAGCACCAACCGGATCAACTCTTTCATCATAAGATTCAACAGCTACTTTTGCTCGTTCACCGGGAATACGGACTATTTTCTTAATTGTGATAAGACCATCAAATATCTCTGGTACCTCCAGCTCAAATAATCTTTCAAGAAATATGGGCGATGTACGTGAAAGAATAATCAGAGGTGTGTTGTTTCTCATTTCCACTTTAATTACCACAGCCCTGATTGTATCTCCTTTTCTGAAGTAATCGGAATGTATTTGTTCAGATTTAGGAAGGATAAGCTCGTTGCCATCCTCATCAAGAATCAAAATTTCTCTTTTCCAAACCTGGTACACCTCTCCGGTTATTATATCACCAATTCTATCTTTATAGTTTAAAAACACGTTATTTTTCTCCAGATCCAGAATTCTTGCCGTAAGATTCTGTCGCAGTGCAAGAATGGCCCTGCGTCCAAAATCAGCAAATTTAACTTCGTCAGTAACATCTTCACCTATTTCATAATCCTCGTCTATCTTTTTTGCTTCAGATAGTGCTATTTGCCTGTTGGGATCTTCAACCTTTCCATCTTCTACAACTTCCCTGTTTCTCCAAATCTCAAAGTCACCCTTGTCAATGTTAATAATTACATCAAAATTTTCATCGGTTGTAAACATTTTCTGCAGCATACTGCGAAAGACATCCTCCAACACAGAAATCATTGTTGCCCTGTCGATATTCTTAAGTTCCTTGAACTCAGAAAAAGTCTCAATCAGGTTTAAGTTTTCCATAACTCTTTATTATTACTTTCTTCCTAAAATTTTAATACTGTTTTAACTTTACTTACTTCATCGTAAGTGAAACTGAGTTTTTCAACTACAATTTGTTTTTTCTTCTTATTTTTTTCTTTTATAGTTCTTTTCTCTTCAACACTAAACTTTTCATCATCGAAATCCAGAAGTATCCCTTTAACCTTAGATCCATCTTTATTCGTTACTTCAATTTCCTTACCCAGATTCTTTTTATACTGCTGTATTACTTTGAGCGGAGAATCTATTCCGGGTGAAGATACTTCCAGCTCAAAATCATCTGAATTCCTGTCCATTCCGTTTTCAATTACTCTGCTAATAGCAGCACAGTCATTTATTTTAACTCCCTCCTGACTATCAATTAAAAGTGTTATTCTGTTATTTGTACTTATATTTAGTGTAACTATAAATATTCCTTTTTCAACAAGAACATCACTGATCAGATTTTCTATTTTACTTTTTTCAATCATTTACATGTAATAAAATAGGGGACGCTTGTCCCCTATAACTCAGATCACCTTGCGATGCAAAAGTATAAAATATAATATAAACAACAAAAACATTGGAAGTCAATAAATAAAGTTTTTTATTATGTACTAAAATTTTATATCATGATTGAACTTATTAATTTCCAATTGCAGAAGAATGTAATAGTTTTGTACAGGAATTAATTAGAAATGAGGCTACAAAAAAAACAAACCAATAAGCGTAAGATTGTAAATGATCCCGTGCATGGCTTTATCAATATTACTTCTGAACTTATATTTGATTTGATTGAACATCCTTACTTTCAGAGACTGAGAAGAATAAAACAATTAGGACTTACTCATTACGTTTATCCCGGAGCCGTACACAGCCGATTTTTGCATGCACTCGGGGCCTTGCATTTGATGAGTCTGGCTATCGATAATCTCAGAAGCAAAAATATTGAGATCACACAGCATGAATCAGAGGCAGTACAAATTGCTATTCTACTTCACGATATTGGTCACGGTCCTTTTTCACATGCTCTGGAAAAAAGTATTATTTCTGAAATCAGCCATGAGGACATTTCAGAGTTGCTTATGCAAAATCTGAATCGGGAGTTCGAAGGTAAGCTGGACCTGGCAATTAATATTTTTAAAAACAAATATCACAAGCAATTTTTACATAAGCTTGTATCCAGTCAATTAGATATGGACCGTCTTGATTATATAAAAAGAGACAGTTTTTTTACCGGAGTTACGGAAGGAACTATCGGAACCGACAGGATTATTAAAATGCTTAATGTCGTTGATGACGACCTTGTTGTAGAAAAGAAAGGAATATACTCGGTTGAAAAATTCCTGATTGCCCGAAGACTTATGTATTGGCAGGTCTACTTTCATAAGACTGTTATGGCAGCAGAATATCTTCTGCTTAATTTACTCCGGCGTGCAAAATTTATGGCAGAAAAAAATGATCAGCCATTTGCAACTCCTTCATTAGAATTCTTTCTTAACAATACTATCAATAAAGAGATACTAAACAAGAGCCTGACCGAAATACTTAATCATTTTATTCAGCTGGATGATACTGATATAGTCGTATCTGCAAAAAGCTGGATAAATAGTAATGATTCCATTTTATCAGTTTTAGCGAATAATTTGGTACAACGGAACCTTCCTAAAGTTGTATTTAGTGAAAACCCTTTTACAGAAGAATATCTTTCTTCGGTCAAGGACAGTATACAATTAAAATATAATATTAACAACGATGAAACGGGATATTTTTTTGAGACCGGAGAAATCTCAAACAATGCATTTGGTAATACCGATGACATTATTCAAATAATGTATAGTCAAAATAGTATTTACGATATTTCCGAAGTTTCTGACATTCTGAATGTTCCTTACCTGCAAAGGTCCGAAAAAAAATATTTTGCGTGTTTCCCAAAGGACTGTGGAGAATAAATATTATTCTCTACTTTTGACACAAAATTTTAAATATGGAATTCACCGCAAAAATCATTTCCGATTTTCTAAAAGGAACTATAGAGGGTAATCCCGAAGAAAAAGTTACAGACATTTCACGTATTGAAGAAGGTAAGAAAGGCACTCTGGCTTTTTTGGCCAATCCAAAATATAACAAATACCTTTATACTACAGAGGCTTCTATAGTGCTGGTAAACAATGATCTGAAGCTTGAGGGTGAAGTAAAAGCCACCCTGATACGTGTAAGTGATGCATATCAGGCATTTGCTTCGTTGCTTAATTTATATACCAGTTCTCTCCCAAAAAAGAGAGGTGTCGAACCTCAGGCTTTTATAAATGATAATGCAACCATTGGAGAAGACTGCTATATCGGGGCATTTGCATATCTGGGCGGTAATGTGAAAATAGGGAAAAGTACCTTAATTTATCCTCATGTATACCTTGGTGATAACGTGACTGTTGGAGATAATACTATCTTATATCCCGGTGTTAAAGTGTATAAAGAATGTAAAATTGGTAATAATTGTATAATTCATGGAGGAACTATAATTGGTTCAGATGGATTTGGCTTCGCTACAGAAAAAGGTAAATTTCAGAAAATACCGCAAATTGGAAATGTGATTATTGAGGATGATGTTGAAATTGGATCGAATGTTTCTATCGACAGAGCTACAATTGGATCAACAATAATTCGTAAAGGTGCAAAACTGGATAACTTAATTCAGGTAGCACATAATGTTGAAATTGGCAAAAATACTGGGATTGCCTCACAAGCAGGTATTTCCGGTTCCACAAAAATTGGTGAACAGTGTATAATAGCAGGCCAGGTAGGATTTGTGGGTCATATTAACATTGCAAATAAAACTACAATAGCAGCTCAGTCGGGAGTAGTTGGTGATGTTAAAAATGAAGGTGAAATAATTCTGGGATCGCCCGCAATTGATATTCGAGATGCCAGAAAATCTATTGCAGTATACAGAAAACTACCGGAAATCTACTCAAATATCAACCAGCTTGAAAAACAGCTGAAGGAATTACAAGATGGCAGTAACAAAGAATAACTTAAAACCATTTAAGAAGATTTTTATATCTTGCGCACGCATTTTTGATTTCATTGGAAATACCTATGGCAGAGAAGCAAAAAACCATTTCTAAAGAGATTAGTCTACAAGGAAAGGGACTTCATAGCGGAAAAGAAGTATTAATCACTTTTAAAGCTGCAGAGCCAAATTCCGGATACCAGTTCAAACGTGTCGATCTGGAAAACCAGCCTGTAATTCGCGCACTTGCTGAAAATGTTGTAAGTACAGCCCGTGGTACAACTATCAGGGAAAATGGTGCAGAAGTAATGACTATAGAGCATGTTTGTGCAGCTTTGTTGGGTTCAGGGATTGACAATGTAATTATTGAATTAAATAGTCCTGAAGTTCCCATTATGGACGGAAGTTCCAGGTTTTACATGGAGGCTCTGAGCAAAGCAGGAATAAAGAAACAGCAGGAAGAAAGAGTTTATTATAACCTCAAAGAAAAAATTGTTTATCGCGATGAGAAAAATGATGTTGAGATCGTTGCCTATCCCGATAATAAATTCAGTATCGATGTTCATGTGGATTTTAATTCAAAAGTCCTGGGTAATCAATATGCATCTTTAAAAGATATTAGCGATTTCAAGGATCAGATAGCATCTTGTAAAACATTTGTTTTTTTGCACGAAGTAGAAGCCTTGTTTAAAAATAATCTGATTCAGGGAGGCGACCTTGATAATGCCCTTGTGATAGTAGAAAAACATATGAACAAAGAACAGCTGGATAAACTGGCTGAACTTTTCAATAAACCTAAGGTAGAAATATTGCCTGAAGGATATTTAAACAATACGGAGCTAACTTATCAGAACGAACCAGCACGGCATAAATTGTTGGATATTATTGGTGATTTATCATTGATCGGAATGCCTATAAATGCAAAAATTATTGCAAGAAAACCAGGTCATCATGCTAATACTGAGCTGGCAAAAATTATTCGTAAAGCAATTAAAAAAGAGAATTCAAAGTCTAAGGCTCCTCATTACGATGCTAACATTCCTCCTGTGTATGATATTAACCAGATCAAAGAAATACTTCCACACAGACCCCCCTTTTTACTGGTTGATAAAATTACATACATGGATAAAAAAGTAATTTGTGGTATTAAGAATGTTACCATGAATGAAGCTTATTTTACCGGACACTACCCGAAAGAACCAATTATGCCAGGCGTACTTCAGATAGAATCGATGGCACAGGTAGGTGGGATTTTATTACTCAGCAGTGTTCCGGATCCGATAAATTATGTTCTTTATTTCCTTAAAATTGAAAATATTAAATTTAAAAGGAAAGTAGTACCTGGGGACAGCCTTAATATCAGAATGGTACTTCTCAATGAAGTAAAACACGGTATAGCTTTAACACATGGTGAAGTTTTTGTAGGTGATACGCTCGTAGTTGAAGGGAATTTCATGGCCCAGCTGGCTAAAAAACCTCAACCAAATTAAGGTATACTCATAAAAACAAAGGAATGAAAAATTCATTATCTTATATAAGTCCTGATGCACAAATAGCTAAAAATGTAATAGTAGAACCTTTTACAACTATTTATGGCAATGTTGAAATCGGAGAGGGAACCTGGATAGGTCCAAATGTTACTATAATGGACGGAGCACGTATTGGTAAAAATTGTAAAATTTTTCCGGGTGCAGTAATCTCAGCTATTCCCCAGGATTTGAAATTCGCCGGTGAAAATACAACAGCTGAAGTAGGTGATAATACCACTATAAGAGAGTTTGTTACACTGAACAGAGGTACAAAAGCAAAAGGGATGACCAAGGTGGGAAAGGATTGTTTATTACAATCATATGCACACATAGCTCACGACTGTATACTTGGTGATCACTGTATTATTGGCAGTCACGCTGGTTTGGCTGGTGAAGTTGAAGTTGATGATTTTGCAATAGTAAGTCCGTATTCAGTTGTTCATCAGTTTGTCCGAATTGGTAAGCATGCATTTGTTCAGGCAACCGGTAAAGTTGGTAAGGATGTACCCCCTTACGTTCTTGCAGGCAGAGAGCCATTATCATATACCGGAATAAATTCTATTGGTCTTCGTCGTCGTAATTTTAAAAACGAAGCAATTTATGAAATCCAGGAAATTTACCGGATCATATATCAACGCGGGTTAAATATCTCTGACTCTGTAGAGTTTATAGAAGCAAACTTACCAGCGACAGATGAACGTGACGAAATAATTCTTTTCGTGAGAAATTCAAAAAGAGGTATTATAAAAGGTTATTTCGACGACGAAAAATAGTATTCGTTAGCACTATTTCCTGCCCCGGAGGCTATTCCATCCCATCGACATAATTTCTGCTGAACTGCCATCAGGCATTATTAAGTTTATACCACTATCAGCTGACGCCATATGGCCAATTATGCTTATCCCGGGCATTGCAGAGATTAAATCAAAATGATCGAGTGAAACAGTGAATAGGAGCTCATAATCTTCGCCACCATTCAGAGCAATTGTAACCGGTTCCATCCCCATTTCTTCTGCAGCTTTTCGAGTTTCATGTGCTACAGGAATTTTATCAGCAAATATATTACAACCGGTTTCTGAAGCATCACATAAATGAAGTATCTCCGAAGATAATCCGTCTGAAATATCTATCATAGAGGTAGGTTTTATCTGTCTTTCAGCAAGAAGATTGATTATATCCCTTCTTGCCTCCGGTTTTAATTGTCTTTCCAGTATATAATCATAACCCGCTAAATCGGGCTGACTTCCTCCTTTGCCAAAAATCTGTTTTTCACGTTCAAGTAATTGCAATCCCATATATGAACCTCCCAGGTCACCCGAAACACAAATAAGGTCATTTACCTTTGCTCCTTTCCTGTAAACTATCATATTATCTGGAGCCTCACCAATTGCTGTAACTGAAATTGTAAGACCAGTAAGTGAGCTGGATATATCACCACCTACCATATCAACTTTATAAAGTTCGCAGGCCAAATGTATCCCCTCATATAACTCCTCTACCATCTCAGTAGTAAGTTTTGAAGATATTGCAATGGAAACTAATATCTGTGACGGTATTGCGTTCATCGCATATATGTCAGAAAGATTAACAATAACAGCTTTGTAACCTAAATGCTTTAATGGCGTGTAAATCAAATCGAAATGAATGCCCTCAGTTAATAAATCTGTAGTTACAACAGTCCTGTTTTTTCCGGTATCCATAATTGCAGCATCATCACCCACCCCACAAAGCGTAGATCTGTTTTTTATCTTTATTTTTTCAGTAAGTAATCTTATCAATCCAAACTCACCCATTTGGCTTATTTCATTATTTTTCTTCTTTTCTGCCATTGTTGTTAAATCTGTTTTATTTTTTCGTTCCAAAGGTATTAATTAACCTTATTCCTATGTCTGAACTGAACATTAAATTAACCGCCATGAACTTCACTCCAAAATTCTTTTGTTTTCATTGGGATTTATTTAGTTTTTGTATCTTTGTTCTTATTTAGAAAAATTCTAAATAATACACTAGAATTTCAAAATCCTTGTGATATGAGTGCAGAACAGGATCAAATACTGGATCAAGTAACATCGAACGAATATAAGTATGGTTTCTATACTGATATTGAACTGGAAACCTTACCCAAAGGGCTTAGTGAAGATATTATCCGAATGCTTTCAGCAAAAAAGAAAGAACCTGAGTTTTTACTCGAATCTCGGCTGAAAGCATTCAGACACTGGCAAACTATGAAAATGCCGGAATGGTCACATCTGAAACTGCCTGAAATAAATTATCAGGATATAATTTACTATGCAGCTCCAAAACAAAAAGCCAAGTTAAAAAGTCTGAATGAAGTTGACCCGGAACTGTTGGCAACATTCGAAAAGTTGGGAATACCACTCGAAGAACAAAAACAACTTACAGGAGTTGCAGTGGATGCTGTCATGGATAGTGTTTCAGTAAAGACCACCTTCCGCGAAACATTAGCAGAGCTGGGAATCATTTTTTGTTCATTTAGTGAGGCTGTTCAGGAGCATCCCGACCTTGTACAAAAACATATGGGTTCAGTTGTACCATACACCGATAACTATTTTGCTGCTCTCAATTCGGCAGTTTTCAGCGACGGATCTTTCTGTTATATACCTAAGGGTGTGAGGTGTCCTATGGAACTTTCAACTTATTTCAGGATAAATGCTGCCAACACAGGACAATTTGAACGAACCCTCATTGTAGCAGAAGACGACAGTTATGTCAGTTACCTTGAAGGTTGCACTGCACCTCAGCGAGATGAGAATCAATTGCATGCCGCTATAGTTGAAATTGTTGCCATGGAAAATGCCGAAGTGAAATACAGTACTGTGCAGAACTGGTACCCGGGAGATAAGAATGGCAAAGGAGGTATTTATAATTTCGTGACAAAACGTGGTATCTGTAAAGGCGATAACTCAAAAATATCCTGGACTCAGGTTGAAACAGGCTCCGCTATAACATGGAAGTATCCAAGCTGCATTCTTAAAGGTGATAATACCACCGGTGAATTTTATTCGGTAGCAGTGACAAACAATCATCAGCAAGCCGATACAGGAACAAAGATGATACATATTGGTAAAAATTCACGTAGTACAATTATCTCCAAAGGAATATCAGCCGGACAAAGTCAGAATAGCTACCGTGGTTTGGTTAAAGTGCTGAAGAATGCGCATAACGTAAGGAATTTTACACAGTGCGATTCATTACTTCTTGGTGATATGTGTGGTGCTCATACCTTTCCATATATTGAAGTAGATAATGAAACTGCAATTATTGAACACGAAGCAACAACTTCAAAAATTGGTGAAGACCAGATATTTTATTGTAACCAGAGAGGTATAGATACCGAAAACGCCATCGGTTTAATTATTAATGGTTACGCAAAAGAAGTATTAAATAAACTTCCTATGGAATTTGCTGTTGAAGCACAAAAGCTATTACAGATAAGTCTTGAAGGAAGTGTTGGTTAATCATTTTAAACGTTTATCAGTATATGTTGAATATTAAAAATTTACACGTTGCAATAGAAGGCAAAGAAATACTCAAGGGGATTGATCTGACAGTAAAACTTGGTGAGATACATGCCATAATGGGACCGAATGGATCGGGGAAAAGTACCCTGGCAGCTGTATTAGCCGGCAGAGACCTTTATGAAGTTACAGAAGGAGAAGTTACTTTTGAGGGAGAAGATTTACTGGAACTCTCACCTGAGGACAGAGCCAGAAAAGGAATATTTCTAGGGTTCCAGTATCCGGTTGAAATTCCTGGAGTATCCATGGTAAATTTTATGAAAACCGCCATCAATGAACAAAGGAAATTCAACAATTTACAACCTATATCAGCCACCGATTTTCTTAAGTTGATGCGGGAAAAAAAAGAGGTTGTTGAGATTACCTCAAATCTTACAAACCGCTCGGTTAATGAGGGCTTTTCGGGAGGAGAAAAAAAGAAAAACGAAATCTTTCAGATGGCCATGCTCGATCCGAAACTAGCTATCCTTGACGAAACCGATAGCGGGTTGGATATCGATGCACTGCGAATTGTAGCAAACGGAGTTAACAAATTACGCAGAGAAGATAATGCTACCATAGTTATAACTCATTACCAGCGATTGCTGGAACATATTATACCTGACTATGTACATGTTCTTTACAGGGGTAAAATTGTAAAATCCAGCGGTAAAGAACTTGCTCTTGAGCTTGAAGAAAAAGGATATGACTGGTTAAAAGAAGAATAGTCTAGAACCAAAAACAATTTATTAGTTATGACAACTCTGGAACTACAGGAAGAACTGGCTAAACTATATAACAAAAATGCATCGCATATTGCAGAAGACACCAGTGAGCTTATCAACAAACACCGCCAACAGGCATTTGAAGATTTTAAAAGACTCGGGATTCCAAGTAAAAAAAACGAAGATTACAGGTATACCGATCTGATGAGTTATCTGAAAGGAGAGTATTCTTATGAAATTGCTCCTTCAAAATTCTCTGTAGATCTTGATGACCTTTTCAGATGTGATATACCAGAATTAGACACATTTATTGTGCTGGTCTTAAACGGTTTTTATTACAAACAAAATAACCCGGTGGGTTTGCCTGAAGGAGTTATCATAAGCAGCTTTGCCAAAGCTTCAATACAGTACCCCGAGATCGTAAACAGGCATTACGCCAAGTATGCAGACACAAAGCTTGACAGTTTGGCTGCACTAAATACATTATTTGCTCAGGATGGTATCTTCATTTACATTCCAAAGAATATAAAAATAGATAAACCCATCCAGATAATTAATATAGGCTTTTCATTTAAGAACCTTAGAATAACTCGAAGAAATCTTTTTGTTATTGAGCAAGATTCTTCTGCTTCACTACTGATTTGTGATCATACACTGTGTCCACGAAGTTTCATTACCAATTCACTTACGGAGATATATACCGGTGATAATGCTTCTTTTAATGTTATAAGAATGCAAAATGAAAATGGCAATTCATCACAAATATCAAATACATTCGTTTATCAGGAAGCCAACAGCAGGTTTTCATCTAATACAATATCACTTCATGGCGGTCTTATAAGAAACAACACCTTTGCAAAACTCAATGGCGAAGGGGCTCTGAATAAAACTTATGGCATTTTCTTTGGCGACAACGATCAGCATGTGGCAAATTATACACATATACATCATGCTAAACCACACTGTGAGAGCGATCAGCTATTCAAAGGAATACTTGATGGTAATTCAACCGGTGCATTTAACGGTAAGATCCTGGTAGATAAATTTGTAGTTAAAACGCAAGCTTATCAAAGAAATAACAACATCCTTCTTTCGAAAACTGCGCGTATGAATACCAAACCTCAACTTGAAATATATAACGACGATGTTAAGTGCAGCCATGGTGCCACAGTTGGCCAGCTCGATGAAAATGCTTTATTCTATTTACGCTCTCGTGGTATCAGTAACCAGGAAGCACGTCACCTGCTTATGTATGCTTTTGCCGACGAAGTTATTGCCGATATTAAGCTGGATCCGCTCAGACAAAGAATGAATGAGATGATTGAAAAAAGATTGAGAGGTGAGCTGGCAAGATGCGAAAATTGTAAAGTGCACCATCTGGGCAATTAAAATGCTGAGTAGAGAAAATTATGAGATTTCACATAGTTTACTTAGCTAAGAATTAGTAGAATTATCCAAAATTACCTTACTATCATTTATAAAAGAATCTGTACTCCTGTTCACCTTTCTTGAATGGATTAAAATGAATGTATATATTCGACGAATATTAAATATATATCTTTATTGATCATTGAAGAAGTGAAATAATTTTTATTGTTTTATAACACTGTATTCTGCAATATGAGTTTCGATATAGATAAAATAAGGAATGATTTTCCGGTTCTTGGGGAAAAGGTATACAATAAACAATTGATTTATTTCGATAACGGAGCCACCACACAAAAACCATCCCCTGTAATTGAAATTATCAATAAATATCACTCAAAGCTTAACAGCAGTATTCACAGGGGAGTTCACTTTCTAAGCGACCAGGCCACCAACGACTATGAAGATGCCAGAAAAAAAGTAGCTGAATTTATCAATGCTGAAAAATCATCAGAGATAATATTTACCAGCGGTTCCACCGGATCAATAAATATGCTTGCATTTTCATTTGGGGAAAAATTTGTAAGTGAGGGTGATGAGATTATTATTACCGAGATGGAACATCATGCTAACATTGTTCCATGGCAAATGCTATGCGAAAGAAAAAAGGCAAAACTCAAAATAATCCCGTTCAACGATGAAGGAATTCTTCAAACAGAATCTTTAAGTACCCTAATCACCGAAAAAACAAAACTTGTATCCGTAATTCATATCTCCAATACACTAGGCACAATAAATCCTATAAAGAATATTATTGAAATTGCTCACCGGCAAAGTATTCCGGTAATGATAGATGCAGCCCAATCGATACAACACCTTTCAGTTGATGTGCAGGAACTTGATTGCGATTTTCTTGTTTTTTCAGGACATAAAGCATACGGACCAACCGGCATCGGGATTCTTTACGGTAAAGAAAAGTGGCTTGAAAATTTACCTCCCTACCAGGGCGGTGGTGATATGGTCGATATAGTAACTTTCGAAAATACCACATATAACGAGGTACCTTTTAAATTCGAAGCGGGTACAACCAATTATATTGGAGCAATTGGTATGGCAGAAGCACTTCGTTACATTGAAAGTATCGGGTTGGAGAATATCGGTAAATACGAAACCGAACTAATGCATTACGCCACCAAAAAACTTAAAGAAACAGGTATTGTAACAATCTACGGCAATGCCCCGGAGAAAGCATCAATCCTTTCATTTTTAATTGATGGAGTACATATGGCAGATGCCGGTATGATGTTCGATAAACTTGGAATTGCTGTGCGGGTTGGAACGCACTGTGCACAAACTGTAATGCAACATTTCAATATTGACGGAACTGTGCGCGCATCAATGTCGATGTATAATACAAAAGAAGAGATTGACTATCTTTGTCAAACCATACACCAGGTTAAAGCTATGCTTAGCTGAAGTATGAACAAATCTGACCGTTTCATTGTTAAAGCACAAAAGAGGTGACTAATATCCAGGAAGTACAAAGGGAAATTGTAAATGAGTTCACACTATTCGACGACTGGATGGAAAGGTACAATTATTTGATCGAGCTGTCCAAAGATTTACCCGTAATTGATGCGAAATACAAGAAAAACGATTATCTTATAAGGGGCTGCCAGTCGAAAGTATGGCTGAATGCAGAGTATAAAGACCATAAGATAATATTGACAGCAGATAGCGATGCAATCATAACAAAAGGAATTATTGCATTGCTTATCCGGGTACTTTCAAACAGAACACCTCAGGAAATCATCAATGCCGATCTGAAATTTATCGATGAGATCGGCCTGAAGCAAAACCTTTCACCAACACGCGCCAATGGTCTGCTCTCTATGATAAAACAAATTAAGCTTTACGCCATAGCCTACGATGCGAAAGAAAAGAAAAACTGAAAAGAAAGAAAATGATGAGTGAAAAAAGAGATCATAACGCATTGCTCCAGTTGGAAACAAATATTGTACAGGTACTGAAAACAATATATGATCCGGAGATCCCTGTGAACATATATGATCTGGGGCTGATTTATGAAATCAACATCGATGATGAAGACAATGCTGAAATAGTTATGACACTTACTGCCCCAAATTGTCCTATTGCCGATCAGATTCTGATGGAAGTTAAAAGCAGGGTAGAGTCTGTCGACAATATAAAATCGTGTAACGTAAATCTTGTCTTTGACCCGCCATGGGATCAGACCATGATGTCGGAAGAGGCACTGCTGGAGTTGGGAATGTTATAGAAAATAATGCAGGATTGAATTCATCCTGCATTAAATTCGGTTTGTTTTTATTCTTTTCGACAAGTACTCAGACCAAAAGGATAATAAAGCGGGCAAAAACTGATAATACTTGTCAGCACAAAGATTCCTGCTAAAATCAAAAGTACAATACCCAGTGTGCCTGAAATAGTGTCTGTAAAAAACAGAATAGCTACAACTGCAGCAATTATCAACCTGATAATTCTATCTGCAACACCCATATTTTTTTTCATTTTAATACTTTTTGTTAAACATTTTTTGAAATGTAGAAACACGTTTTGTTACTGAATGTTCATACGTCGTTAATAGTGTATGATATTATTCAATTCTGTCATACTCTGCGGTGTTTGATGCGTCGATCCAAATTGTTAATACATCTCCATTTATTTCGTAATAGTAACTAGCTTCTCCACTCCCGAATAAATCGTAGAATTCGGCAGTTCCCCTGTTAAATACTACATATTCTTCGCTTGGAATATAACCGTTAAAAAAAGCAGTATCCATAATAACCTGGTTGACTTTCATATTCAATGCATCTTCGGTCACTTCCAGATCCCCAACATTCGAAGCATATAAATAATCATATTCTTCGTCTACTGTATAATACGCATTTGTTTCAAAGCTGTCAAGTGCTAATACCATAACTGATCTGAAATTCCTTTTGAATACTCCCGGGTTCCAATATATTGTATGCCTGTGCCTGTCTCTTTATCATCTTTACATGATGATAGTAAACCAATAACTAAGATTATTAAAAGACAACTTGTAACTGGTAATGAATTACCCATTTTAAAATTTTTCATAACAGTAAGGTTTGGTTAAAGGATTTGAAATTAAGAGAAATTTAAAACTATTACTTTTAAAATATTTTTTTTGAACTACTTCGATTTAATGTGATCCGGATTATAAATTATTCCTACATCGTTGTACCATACTTCCATAGGATTATCGCAACTGATCGATACTTTAATTGAATAAGGCTTTGCACCCTGAGCTGTATCATCGTAAATTGCATTGGCCAGCTTTTTCATGTTCATTATATAATCTTTGTACAATGCCTTTTTCAGATACGGATAATGACCGCAATATATTTTTTCAATTCCGCTATCCATAAGAGTCTCCATCTTCGAACACGAATTAATATAAGTCTGCATATATGCATAAGGACGCATCTGTAACCAAACTAATCCTGAACCGAATGCATCACCTGTAAAGCAACATTTTGAATGTTTATCAGTTAAAACTATTGATCCGGGAGTATGTCCTGGCATATGATAAACCTCAGTAACCTTATTTCCCAGATCGAAAAAATCTCCTTCTGATACAAATTTAATTACACCCTTGTAAGAGCTATCAATAAATATTGTATCAGCAGGGTGCATATAAATCGTATCAAAATACTTTATATTTCCCGAATGATCGCGATGGCCATGTGTAATTACCACATCAACAGGTTTTGAAGTAATTTGCCTCATAATTTTATCGAGCGAATCGCACTTTGTACCCGTATCGATCAATAATGCTTTATCACTCCCTTCAACCAGGTACATAGCAGTATTGTCGGTTGTTTCAATTACCCAGATAAGATCTTCCAGAACAGAAATCTTTAGATCATCATTTTCAAATACCTGGGAGAACAGGTTTGAAAATATAACACAAGATAGGATGGCTATAAGTACCGGTTGTCTCATTTTTAACTTGTTTTATTTATTCGAATCCATTTCATACCTGTCATCTTTCGTTGCAGGGTTTGAGATCACAAGAAATCTTATATTCTCTTTTGTATTATTAATGACTTTATGGATTTCCCCGGGTTTAATATAAAAGCCCTGATCCTGCTATACTTTATATTCATTGTTACTAGTGTCCGATTAATTTAATATAGAGTTCTTTGTAATCCTTGATATAACTGACTTGTAGAGCTTTTTAGGTGCGTGTCGATTTGAATTGAATTTTGGATTTTAGCTTTGTAAAAAGCTGAAAATCATGAATCAAGGCAAATATATCTTCTCGCAACTTACAGATTTTTTACCAAAGCGTATTTTTGATGGTATGGTTGCTAAATACAATGGGGATAAGCATATTAGGCACTTCTCCTGTTGGAATCAGCTACTCAGTATGATCTTTGGTCAGTTGACTGGCAGAGATAGTCTAAGGGATCTGATGGTTAGTATTGAACCTCACAAACCCAAATATTATCATCTTGGATTTGGAAAGGGTACTTCAATATCCAACTTTGCTAACTCCAATGAGAAACGCGATTGTAGAATCTTTGAAGAATATGCTTTCTATCTGATTGATCTGGCAAGAAAATCTTCCATTGTGGATCAGGATTTTCAGCTGAATATAGATGGGAGCATATATGCTTTCGATTCTACAACCATTGATCTGTGTTTAAGTATATTCTGGTGGGCCAAGTTTCGAACGACAAAAGGTGGGATAAAACTTCATACACTGTATGATGTTAAAACCTCCATCCCTTCGTTTATCCATATATCTACCGCTGCATCGCATGATGTAAATGCCTTGGATCTACTTTATTATGAACCAGGTGGCTATTACATTCTTGATCGTGGATATGTAGATTATGAACAGCTTTTTATAATACACCAGAGTTCTGCTTACTTTGTTGTCAGAGCAAAAAATAATCTACAGTCCCGAAGAATGTACTCAAACAAAGTAAATAAGGACAATGGAATATTGCTTGACCAAATTGGTAAGTTGACTGGATTTTATGTCTCAAAAGACTATCCAGAAAAACTTCGACGGATAAAATTCTACGACGAAGAAACGGATAATGATCTTGAGTTTCTATCCAACAGCTTTGATATAACAGCAGAGGAAGTTGCTCAACTTTACAAATATCGATGGAAAGTCGAACTATTTTTTAAGTGGATAAAACAGCACTTGAAAGTCAAATCATTTTGGGGAACAACCCTTAAATGCAGTAAAAATCCAGGTTTACTCGGCAATAATAGTCTACTGCCTGGTTGCATTAGTTCGTAATAAATTGAAAGTTGACCGTTCAACCTACGAAATATTGCAAATATTGAGCATATCTCTACTCGACAAAACGCCTCTAAATGAGTTACTTACAAATCAGAATTACAAAGATGTCAAAGAACTATATTGTAAATAGTTGAAAATCAACTGGATTTAATCGGACACTAATGTTATTAACCTGTAATTAAATGGTAATATTAATGTCATGTTAAATTTATTCCTGTTTACTGTTTTTGATAGTATATTTATCAAACCTAATTACTAAATTAATTTTTCAATGAAATCAAATATTCTGATAACGCAAACGATTGCATCGAAGCTAAGTTATATAGCTTTCACTGCAATTCTTTTTTGTGCCGTTAACCTTAACGCGCAAATATTTATTGAAGCTGAAGATTATACAGATATGAACGGTGTTCAAACTGAAGGAACCACAGATGAAGGCGGTGGAACAAATGTCGGGTGGATCGATATGAATGACTGGATGGTTTACACTATAGATATACCTATGGCTGGTGATTACGAAATTAGTTTTCGTACAGCAAGTATGAATGGAGGAGGTATTATAAATGTTGTCGAAGGAGCATCAACATTAATCTCGCTGGATGTACCACAAACAAGCGGATGGCAAAACTGGGTAACGATAACGGGTGAATCCCCTCTTACTTTTTCAGAAGACGAATACACTATAAGATTAGAGGTGCCAGCCGGGGGGTACAACATCAACTGGTGGAAGCTAACACTTACTAACCCGGTTGATGGTGATGCTCCTGGTACACCGGTTATCGCCGATACTACAATCGGCATTCATGATGTACAGCTGGTATGGTATGCTTGCAGCGATGCTGGTTCGGCCATTGCAGGATATCAGATACTGAAAGATAATGAGCCATTTGCATACTCCATTGACACTGTAATTAATCTGTCTAATTTACCCCCTGATCAGTCTATGACTTTATCGGTAGTTGCAAGGGATTTAGCCGGGAATGCATCGGATACAACCGATATTGATATTTCAACACTGGCTCCCGACTGGGAACTAATCTGGTTCGACGAGTTTGACGGTACTGAGGTGGATGTTACCAAGTGGAACTTTATGACAGGACCTAATAATGCGAATAACGAGGAACAATATTATACTGCAGGTAATGCATCTGTATCTGATGGTAAGTTAATCATTTCCGGTAAAATTGAATCTATGGGTGGATATGATTATACCTCTGCCAGACTTAATACAAGACTAAAAGGCGACTGGCTTTACGGTCGTATCGATGTAAATGCTAAATTACCGGGTACAGGAGGTACATGGCCTGCTATATGGATTATGCCTACCGAATCGGTATATGGCGGATGGCCCAATAGTGGCGAAATTGACATAATGGAGCATGTAGGGAACAATCTTGGATGGGTATTTGGCACTGTACATACGGGCACCTATAACCATACTCTGGGAACTCAACAAGGAGGAGGAATGTGGTTATATGATTGTGCTGAAGCCTTTCATGAGTATAGTATCGAATGGTACCCCAACCGAATTGATTTCTACTTTGATGACATTCACTATTTTACTTTTAATAATGACTACGAATCATATATGGAATGGCCTTACGACCATTCATTTTACCTTATCCTGAATATAGCAATTGGTGGCGACTTGGGTGGAACAGTTGATTTGGACGGAATCTGGCCGACAACCATGGAAGTTGACTATGTGCATGTGTATGCATTCGAATTTGGGATAGATGATTCTGAACCACCAAGCGATCCAACCAATTTGAGCGCAGATCCGGAAGCTACAGAGATTACCCTTTCATGGGATGCTTCTGTTGACAATGATTACGTCAGAATGTATTATATATTCCAGGATTATGAACTGATCGATTCGGTTGGAGGAAATACAACTACAATAACAGGTCTTGAACCTTTCACAAGATACACATTCGGTATTCAGGCGGTTGATTTCGCCGGTAACACATCAGATATTGTATTTATCACTACATCAACAACAGTCCTGTTAAGCGCGTCAATACCCGGTGTGGTGCAGGCTGAAGATTATGTTTACATGGAAGGAGTAAATACAGAAGGTACAAGCGACACCGGCGGCGGGATAAATGTCGGCTGGATTGACGCAGGAGACTGGATGAGTTATTCAGTCGATGTTGAAGCAGAAGATGAATACCGCATAGCATATCGTGTTGCTGCCCAAACTTCGGTTGGAACAATCCATCTGCTTAATGAAAACGAAGAAGAAATAATGACAACCGATGTTCCTGTTACAGGTACATGGCAATCTTGGAGAACAGTGGTCTCAGATCCGTTTACTTTGCTGGAAGGTGAACAGTTTATTACCCTGCAGGCCAATCCTGGCGGATTTAACTTAAACTGGTTTGAAATTGACTACGAAGAGAATTTTGTAGGAATCAACAGTTTAACTGCAGAAACCTTAGCAGTTTATCCAAATCCTCTAAGAGGCAATGAGCTTAACATTATTTTGCCAGAAACGATAGCTGAAGGCCGAATTATGATAACAGCCATGGATGGCAAAACTTTAATAAACCGGCTGATTAGGATTTATTCCGGTAAGATTGTTTTAACCGACATAAATCTCAGTGATGGGGTTTATATATTAACACTTATTACACATGATAAAGTATATTCTCAAATCCTGGAAATCAGGTAGTGAGATATAAGGAGTAAAAATAAAAGAGGTTGTATCGAAAGTGTTTTCTTGGCTATAATTCCGATAACTATCGGAACGCCGAAAAATTAAAATATATTAAAAATCAAATTTTTGTGTCTTTTTGTGTTTTTGGGAATTAGTGGCAATTAATTAATATGTTTTAATACAGCCCCTTTTAAAAATTTCATTTTTATTCCAACTCTGAAAAGATATCTTAAAAATCACCAGGTTGCATGATCAATATTGGCATTGACTATAGTAACGGAGTCATTTTTAATTTTAAATAAAGTGCAATTACATTCATTCTGGCAATTCCATCTATCGCAAATAAATTCTGCGCTGTCCCGAATAAAGAGACTGTAATAACCTTCGGGTAAACTCATTTCAAAGGTACCGTCTTCTGATGTTATTACAGAATCAACCAGTAAAGCGGCATTAAAATATTCCGCCGGGTAAGTAATTGCAACAGTGGTTGAGATCGGAGAATGCTCACATAACGAACTTTCCGGACCCGGCATACAATTCCCTTCATATATTCCTATTGTTCCCTGAAGGGTTCCGGTTTTATTCATTGTACCCTTCTCTTTCTCTTCACATGAGATAAAAGAAATGATTATAATGGTGAATATTATTATAAAAAGATTTCTCATAATTGAAATTGTTTTAAAATTTATAAGGCAGATGTAGCCAGAGCCTTAATGGTTGCGTGAAATAAATTAAAACTTCCCTGTTTGATTATACTTAATAATTACAATGTTATTTTATTGCCAAGTTCTGAATTTAACCAGTCCGTCATTTCACTTTTATCCTGAAAAAGATCACATTCCCAGTGTGTCGTCTTCATAATACTATTAAATGCATTAAAAAAGGTTTTATTATTTTCATTAAGGTTTACCAGGAAAGCAACCAGTATTTTTTTGTCCACCTGGACGCAGATTTTGCAAGTGCAGCTAATGGCATAGCATCTTCTTTAGTAATAGCTACGGTAGTTACTTTGCGAAAATCCCAAACCTGGTATAAAATTGAATCAAACTGACTGTTCCCTGTCAGAAAATCATTGACCTTCATTATCAAATCAAATGTAAGAGTCCCTTCAAACTTTACAATTACGCCATCTGCGTTCCAGTTAACAAAAAAGGTCATAATTTAACTATTTATTGCTTTGATTCAATCCATTAATTTCCAATATTGAATTGCTTTATAATAAAGTAAATAAATATTATTAGCAAATCACTAGTGTTTTGATATTAAAATATAAAGTTCTTTGAAAAGATTGATAGATAAGGTTTGTAGAATTTTTTGAGGTTCAAACG
>JAFGIP010000023.1 GCA_016929525.1 Bacteroidales bacterium | reverse complement strand
CATTTCTATTCCATACATTGTGCCCTTTGAAATTTGGTTTGAAGGGCAGAGTTAAACAATTTGTTTTTCCCCAGTCTTAATTCTTTAGTAGCGTAGCGGATAAAGAATTAAGACTGGGGAAAGTAAGTGGTATACTTTTGATGATTATTTGTGGTATACTTCTAATGATTATTAACATCTTGTAAGAAGCAGAATTTTGTTATGTCGTTTTAGTAGGTGTTCATTCATTCTACTAAATTATGCTTTTTCAAAGCGTCATGAAAACCTTTAAGTCACTATACCACGAGGCAGAACCTCGGGGAATTCTTTTGATTATAATGGAAGCAGCCCGTTTCAAAAGGGCATACCTTCTCCATATTTAACCTTAGCTCGAGCTAAGAAAGAGCTTTCTTCATTTATCTTTTGCTTGAAAAACACTTATACCATTAGTTATTTTGTATCCGTCCTACCAACTAAGTGTGTTACAGCCCGCCCCACGGCCATCGCTTCGCTGTAACACACTTGCTTTCTTTACCAACACACTGATTGACTATTGAGATACGATTAACCTTTGAGTTTTAAAACCTTTATCAGTATTGATTGATATTAAATAAATTCCAGGAGTGATTCCCGATAAGTCCATCTGATATGAATTGCGACCTGATATAAAGGTAGTATTTGGAACCAAAGTTTTTAATCTTGCACCAGTAATGTTGACTATTGAGATTGAACCTTTAACTTCGACATCCAAATTGAATTCAATTGTTACTGAATGATTAGCAGGATTTGGATAAAGCTTGTAATTATCTAATAGCAAATTTGATTTGCAAACCTCAAAATATGTACAATGATTTTGAGAATTTGATTCATTTGAAATAATTGCATCACGTTCTATTCTAAGTTCATCTTTAGAATCATCTGGTAGTGCCTCAATGAAATCATCAGTTGGATAAAACCAAAATATACGAGAAAAATTCCTGGTTGAAATATAATCGTTAAAAGAGATTTTTATCGGTACTAACAAATCAAATATTGAATAATTAGTTTCTTTATAATCATATTTGCCATGACCGTAATAATTTATTCTATGTCCTTTCTCATCTGTCACTACTACAGGTAAAGGATTTGGGGGATATGGAGCTTTTTTGCCAGCCATTGATTTTGACCCCATCATCATTTCCCTTTTGCCAATAATGTAGTGCATGTCAATATCAGGGTGAACAAGACTTATGCTGTCTTTAAAAAATTGGAAGCCGAGTTTTATTAATGTTTCTTTTGATAATGTGAGGTAATTTATACTATCCAGTGAAAAAGTTACTTCCTTTTCCCAATAGTTAACAAATTGCCGTTCTGGATTTTGGTTTTTAAGCTTCTTTAAACATCCGTACGTTTCTTTCAAATAGTTATATCTATCAGGAAGAGAGTCAAATATAGTTGGATGTGGAGTAAACCATAAGATATATGGCTTATCTGTTATCGTTGTTTGTACGGCAACTAATGTATCATAACAATTAAGTAAGCCTGATTTGTAATCTGTTTTAACCGTATCAGTTAAATCAATCATATGAAAAGGTAAATTTGTGTACGGCCATTGCCAGCCATGCTCGCCAGTATTATACTCTCCCCATAAAAAACTTCTTCTAACTCTATAATTGCCATTGGGAGTCATGTTTTTATATATCATAGAATCGGTTCTATTAAAAACTCCCAGTTTTTTCAGTTCCTCATTCGTTAGATGTAGTATTAAAGAGTTTTTATTAATTGAAGTATCGCTTGGCCATAAACATTCAATATCACCGATATTTTGTCCAATCTGAATAGAATCAGTATCAGGTATTAACACATGATTAGTATTGGTAATTTCACTTTGCTGACTTTCAGACTTATTAGATTCTATTTCCTTTGTATGTTCTGTTTTTTTTATATTAATGTTTTGGGAAGAATCATATTTTATGGGAGTGTTTAAATTTTTATTTTGCTCTATAATCGGTTTTGAAACAAAATTTATATGCTCAGTTTTTTTAGGCGCAGTCCAAAGTAAAAAACTTAAGACTCCAATAATAAATGCACTTGTCATAATAATTAGTGTTAAAGGTTTAAAATCAGATTTCACCCTATGCGTGGCCTTTGCATCAGGATTATTGAGTAATTGGTGCACCTGTTCTATTTTGTAGGAGATGGGTAAATTTTTAAACTCCTCGAAAAATTCGTTTAATGTATGTTGTGTATATATTTCTTTCATCTCTTTACTATTAAAATGTTAAAAGCATCATGGCAATCTTTAACTGCTCTTTTGTTTTTAAAAGAGATAGCACTTTTTCTCTTCCCCTTTGTAAGCGTGACTTCACACCTGATATACTGCCGCCCTGAATTTTCTGTATTTCTTCGATTGATAAATCTGAAATATGAAAAAGTATTAGTGTCTCAGCTGTCTTATCAGGTAAGGAAAGAATTTTTTCATAGACAATTTTAAATTCAGTATAATGTTCCTGATTCTGTCCAAAATCAATTATTTGATTTATTTCTTCTTCATTGAACGCTGCTTTGAATTTGTTCCTGCGTTGTTTCGATTTATGCAGATTACTGGCAACACTAAAAATGTAGGATTTGAAAACAGATAAATCTTTAATTTTATCAAACTTTTCTATAACATTGAGAATCGTATCTTGGATTAAATCCTCCGCATCCTCTGTGTTTCCTGATACTGCCCTGCAATACTTGAAAAGTTGATTATGGACAGGTTCGTAATATTTTAAAAACTCTATTTTGCTGTTATTCTCCACCGATTAATATTTAGTGTTTAATAGTAAGTCGCATAAGTCGATAAAAAAGTCGCATTGATTTGAAAAAAAATTACAATATACTGATTTTGGTGACAGATTTTCCTTCCCATTATTGCGGGGCACTTGCTGTTAATTGCACAATACAATACTCAAACCAGCTTAACAGCAAGAGCCTGTAAATCCGGCCCACATAGCTAAATGGACAATTTTATGTATAATTAAAAATGATTAGAATTAAAGATTGCCAGCCGCTAACAGCTAATATTAGTAAGCTGAAGGATAGTGGTTTGCGAAATGTTTGTACATTCAATCAGTTTTTAAACAGTTTGATAAGTAAGTAGCCTGGAACTCCCTGCCTAATCATATTGCCACCGTTCTAGCCAATACCACGGGAAATTTGGAATGAAAGTAATCATTGCTCCCATGAAAATTGGCACGTCCCCAATACATTGAGCTATAATGAAAAAGCGGATAAAGTACTTTTAGATACTCTATCCGCTTTTTTAAGCTGACCCACCAGGACTCGAACCTAGACTGTATGGACCAAAACCATAAGTGCTGCCATTACACCATGGGTCAATACCATTATTGGGAGTGCAAAGTTATATTTTTTTTTTATTCTGCAAATATGTAGCTTAATTTATTTCATGTAATCCATCATGATTCATTTCTAAAATCTTCTCCGACCAGTTTTCGGCATTGCCTTTATTATTTATTATATCCACATTGTCAATAAGCGGAGCAATATCATCAGAATATATTATCCTGGTTCCGTCGGGAACAAATAAAGTAACTTTTAGATGCGGGAAACGCCATGATTCATCATCATCACACACAAAATACTCATCAAATTTCAGCATGGAATCGCTCATGTTCCAGTCGTAATCAGCTATTCTTTGAGCCTTACTTGTTTTAACAGAACTGTTGAAGCAAATAAAATTTTTCTCGATTTCAATTTTTGCTGACTTGTTGTTGGTATATTCAATAGCAATTTCAGGATTCCACAGAAAATCATTGTCAAAATCGTCCCAAACAAAGTGATATCCTAAAATATTGTAAAAGTCGTATTGCCCGGATTCCGATAGAGGGTTAATATCGATATAAAGAGCTTTGTCCTTTGGTATTTCAATGGTATATTCAGAAGTAAAGCTTTGTCTGAAAATTCCCCTGTTTTCGTTGTTGGCCATAAGAACGATAAACATAATTAATGCAAGTACCCAGACTGTTGCTGCTATACTCGACAAAAAATGATTTTTAGATGGCAGGTTAAACAACCATTTAACAAGCTTGGCAAAAATGGCCAGAATAGGTATTACGATAATCAGAAACAAGCAAACGCCGGTCCATGTGAGTTCGGGCCAGTTTACAATTCCGGGCCATTCTAAATGCTGTAAAAATCCTCCGGGAAACAGGGCAGCTCCACCAACCAAAAAGCCAATTAATACAGCTATTAGTGCAATAATGAGCGATACAGCTACCAGTGCGCCAATTACCTTTATAAAAACCAGCAATACATTTCCAAGAATACTGAAAAATTCCGAGACCGCACTCTCAATATTTTTATATTCTTTCGAATTAGGAATGTTGCTAACTCCTGTTTTTACTTTTTCATATTCTTTTTTTACGGAGTCTTTAATGTTTTCAACATTAACAGCTTTGCCGCTCATTTCCAACTTTTGAGCTGTTGTTCGTGCAGGCGGTATAATTATCCAGAGAATAACATAGGCTATCAGACCGAGACCTGAAAATTGCAGGAAGGGAATGAATACAACATTTACAAAAGTGAAAATGATAAATATAACGCGTATCCAGACTTTGTCGATGCCCATGTAAGCACCTAAACCTGCCGCAACACCTCCTAAAACTGAGTTATCGATATCCCGGTATAGTCGTTTTTTACCTGACGATTGCTGATAATTTGCAGAACTTCCAGCCGAATAGGTTTCTTCTTCCCTCTCAGTAGCATCTTCCATATCATCGGCATTGCCTAGCTTTCCGATTATTTTATCGATTGTTTCCAGCGAAACCACCTGTGTTGATGGATCTTGGTATTCCTCTTGCAGAAGTTCAACAATCCTTGATTCTATATCTTCAAGAATCTCGCTTGCCTCGCCCGGATTTGTCCTGAATTTATTTTCAATAGTATCAAGGTATTTAGCCAGTCGTTCGAAGGCATCTTTATCCAGATTAAACAACTGTCCCCCCAGGTTAACCTTTATTGTTTCTTTCATGATTTATGTCTTAGTTTGATTGGATTGAATTTACTGCTTCAACAAGTTCCTTCCAGGTATTTGTCAATTCAGTCAGAATATCTTTTCCTTTATCGGTAAGGGCATAGTACTTACGCGGTGGTCCTTGTTGCGATTCTTCCCACCTGTAGCTTAATAAGCCCGCATTCTTCTGTCTTGTTAACAGAGGGTAAAGAGTACCTTCAACCACTATAAGTTCCGATTTTTTAAGTTCGTTTATAATGTCAGAAGCATAAGCATCGCCACGCGAGAGAATTGAAAGTATGCAGAACTCCAAAACTCCTTTCCTCATTTGTGCTTTTGCATTTTCTATCTTCATTTTCTATCGCCTTTGAAATTCTTTTTTACCTGTTCAAATTCTTCCCTGATAAAATCTTTTATGTTGTCAATAGTTACAGCTTCGCCGCGCATTTCAAGCTTCTGGGCTGTTGTTTGTGCTTCGGGCATAACCATCCAAAGTATCAGATATATTAAAAGTCCGGAGCCGCCAACTAATACCAAAACAACGAATATTACCCTGATTATTGTCGGATCCATATTCCAGTATGCAGCCAGTCCGGAACATACACCTCCAATAATCCTTGAATCGGGATCCCGGTACATACGCCTGTATTTTTTCTGCGATGTTTTCCAGTGTGTTTCCGATGAATAGTTGGAGCTGTTATCTTCATCAGAGATAACATCGGGATCTCCTAAAGTTTGGATAACGAAATTTATATCGTCCATAATTACTACCTGCCTTTTATTTCCCAGACGTTCAGTAAGTAATTCAGCAATACGGGTTTCAATATCTGCTATTAAATCCTTCACATCTGGCTCTTGTCTGAATTTCTTTTCAAGAGCTTCAAGGTATTGTTTAAGTTTTCTGTAGGCGTCTTCATCTACATGGTAAACAATACCCGCCAGATTAATTGTAAGTGTTTTCTTCATGGTTCCTTCAGTTTATTATTATAAAATTTTGTTGGGTCAAAGCGTATATTTTATCTATATAAATTAAGCTGTCTTTTTTTTCAGCAATTGGCTTTCGGTTCGGTTGCATATTAATATCATTGAAGAATGATTTTCCAATTTCAGTTTCAGCTTTTGCCGAAGGTTTATTTGTGACTTTCTCTTCTTTAATTACTGAAACAACCAGCATTAAAACAATAATCCGGAATGTGCTTTTTATTAACATAATAACTAATCTACATGGCAAATATATATAATAATACACTACTATGCAAAACATAGTAGTGAAAAAAAAATAATACATGGTTATAGAATATACATTGTATAGAAAACTGATGAAAGAAAAATCTGGTTTAATATATTGAAAAACAATTAAATAAGCTTTCTGAAAGTTTTCAGAATATTCTGGTAATGGGAGAGAAAAATGTACATAAAAAAAGGTTGCCTAATCAAAGACAACCTTACATTAAAAGAAAAAATATTGTTTAATACCTTAAGTTTTGCGACTGAAGGTAATCGTTAGCTCTGTTTGCCAGTTCTTCCTGGTTATACCGATGTGCCAGCTGACCAATTCTTAGTAAAATTTCAAAATTTTGATTGATAGTTTCTTCAGCTCCCTGCTGGTAACTTTGGCTCATTGATAAATAATAATCAAGGCTACCTTCGAGCATATCCAGGTATGTCGAAAGTATTTCATTTGCTTTATCGAATTTATTCAACCTGTAATAGCCTTCCGAAATCGGGATAATGAAGTAATCATAGGGTACTTTACTGGGAGGGGTAAGTTCAGTTACTCTGTCAAGTACAGCTTCGGCCCGTTGAAGGTCACCCTCAAGTATAAGTTGATTTGCTAAACGGGCATAGCGCATGCGCAGGCGAATCACATTAAGTGTTCGCAGATGGAAATGATCCAGAATAGCATCGTCTTCACCCATACCACGCCATTGGAATTCTTCCATGAAGTTCTTGTACAGGATATCACTATCGATCCGGCCTTTTTCGTACCTGTCGGTTGTTTTAATCGGTACAAGCCGGTATGCAAAACCATCAAGCTGCAGGTAATTATCAAGTCCCAACAAACCACTGTGTCCGTATGAAACAAAGTAAACTGGTCTTTCCCAATTGTTGGTTGTTATAATATCAAAGGCAATGAGGTCACTTTTTGTTAATCTGCTGCCGGAGAAGTGACCTAAAAGTGTATCTTCGATAAGAGGCGCATCTTCTGGCTTAACTGTACCGTTGGCAATAACTTTTTCTTTGTCAACCGGTAAAAGGAATGATCTTGTAGGACAATAATCGTATTCTTTATTCGCCTGTGTTTTAACTTTTGTTGCTTTATGATCGCTGGCAATAAATTCTAAAATCTGTTTTGCCGGATATGCCTCTTTATATTGCTCCTGTATGAATACAACATCTCTGGTTCCATCAAGATATTGTTCGTGTTTTAAAGAAATAGGCAGTGGCTCTGATTCATATACTTTAAGTTTCATCTGGTCGGCATACCAGTCCATATTTAAAAGCATTAGGTTTACGATACGTACATCTGTACGTACACCTTCTACCTCCTGCACATACCACAAAGGGAAAGTATCGTTATCGCCATTGGTAAACAGTATGGCATTCGGAGCACAACTCATGAGGTAATTATAGGCAATATCTCTTGCTGTATACCTGCCTGAACGGTCGTGATCATCCCAGTTTTCCCTGGCCATAATACCCGGAACCAGAAATAGCAATACCACTGTTACCCCAGCACTTGCCGGAACATTTTTCAATGCTTTACCGGCCATATCAATAATTGCAAGTACCCCCAAGCCTATCCATATGGCATAAGCGTAGAACGAACCAGCGTAGGCATAGTCACGTTCGCGCGGCTGAAATGGATACTGACTCAGATATACCACGATTGCAAGTCCGGTTAAAACAAACAACATCATAACAATCCAGGCATCCTTTTTGTGTTTCCGGTAATGATAGATTAATCCGATTAAGCCAAGTAAAAATGGCAAAGCATAGTATTCATTGTGTGCCGGATGATTTTTTATTTCGGGCGGGGGATTTTTTCCATCTCCAAGTTTTGCATGGTCAATAAACGGTATTCCCGATGCCCAGTTACCGTTAATAATTCCGCCATATCCCTGTTCATCATTCTGACGGCCAACAAAGTTCCACCAGAAATAGCGCATGTACATAAAGTTTACCTGGTAACTGAAGAAATACCGCAGATTTTGAACCATTGTAGGCTTATCCTTTGGATTATTCCTGTCGTATTGAATTCTTCCGTTTCTGTCTGTTACAAGGTTGCCACTCTGGTCACGTTTGGGTTGATAAATATCTTTTTCATCAATTTTTCCCCATTGCATATAGGCAGGAATATGTGTATTATCGCTGGACCACATTCTTGGGAACAAACCTGTAAAATCAGAATCGTAAACATATTCTGTTTTGCGGTTTGTCACCACATATTTTCCATCTTTTCGGGTGTAATAGTTTTTACCTTCTTTTACTTCTGTAACAGGGGCATTAAAATACTGACCAGATACCAACGGACGTTCACCGTACTGTTCACGGTTCAGGTATGACTGAAGCTTAAAGATTGTTTCCGGACTGTTTTCGTCCATAGGTGGATTTGCCATTGAACGGATAACAATCATGGAATAAGAAGAATACCCGATTACAATAACAGTTACCATTAAAATGGCGGTATTCAGTGCTACTTTCCCATTTTTCTGAGTATAATAGATTCCATAGGCAAGACCACTCAATAATAATACGATGTATATTAGAATTCCGCTATTAAAAGGCAATCCGAAACCATTTACAAATAATAACTCAAAGATTGAGGCAAGCCAGATAATTCCGGGGATAATTCCATACATTACAAAACCAAGAATTAGACCTCCGATTATTAATGCCCAGATAACTCCTTTACGTGAGGTTTCATACTTTTTAAAATAATAAACCATAACAATGGCTGGAATTGCCAACAGGTTTAAGAGGTGAACGCCAATTGAAAGCCCCATAAGATAAGCAATAAATATCAGCCACCTGTTTGAGTATTTTTCATCAGCAATATTTTCCCATTTCAGAATAGCCCAGAATACAATGGCTGTAAAAAACGAGGAGCTGGCATAAACTTCACCTTCAACAGCAGAGAACCAGAAAGTATCAGAAAATGTGTATGCAAGCGCACCAACAAGGCCACTGCCTAAAACAGCAATGAGCTGGTAAGGTTTCAGATTATCTCTTCCGGTTATTTTAAGTGCCAGGTGGGTAATTGTCCAGAAAAGAAACATAATGGTGAATGCACTGGCAAGTGCCGACATCACATTGACCATAAAAGCCACTTTAGTAACATCAGAACCGGCAAAAAGTGTAAATACTCTTGCCATTATCATAAACAAAGGTGCTCCCGGAGGGTGCCCAACCTGCAGTTTATAGGCACTGGCAATAAATTCTCCACAATCCCAAAGACTTACTGTTGGTTCAGCTGTAAGAATATAGGTTATCGCGGCAATCACAAAAACGGCCCAACCGAGAATTCGGTTATAGGTTTTAAACGTGTTCATGGGTATTAATATGGTTTATTTTTATCAGGCAGCTAATATAATGAAATATAATGCAAACCGAAGAATGCAATTGTTAAGGTTTGCAAAAAAAAGGTAAAGAAGCAAACTATGAATCATTATCTGGAAAAGTTTTTCTGATAATTTTATTCAAATTTTACATATAGCTTCTTTGACCAACTCTTTGTTTCACTTCCGTTTTCAAGCGTTAATTTTATCTGGCCTCTTTTTTGAAGGTAAGCAGCCATACTATAGTCTATTCCCAGTGAAAGAGTATCAATTGAGTTATGTAAAATAGTTATTCCGCGGGAAGTTTCATATGGATATTCGATTTTATCGGAACTATCAATCAATATTTCAAAACTAAAGATAAAATTGGAAGAATAATGAATAACAGGAAGGATTGTATAGGGTTCATGTTTTACGCATATGATATAAAGAGCAATATAATACTTATTAAAACAAAATTCAAAAAGCTGTACAAGCAAAAATATCAAAAAAGTGTTGTAATAATGTCTACCTTTGCAGTCAATAATAACTGTTTCCTCGATCGATAATTGTCTATTAATCAGGAATAAAATGATATGATATGCAATTTGAAGATCTGGGACTTATAGAATCCATACTTAAAGCGCTGAAAGAAGAAAATTATACGCAGCCAACCCCAATTCAGGAAAAAGCCATTCCCCTTATTCTCAAAGGAAATGATGTGCTTGGCAGTGCTCAAACAGGAACCGGGAAAACGGCAGCTTTTGCTATGCCAATTCTGCAACATCTCTTTTACGATTATTTAAAGCATAATAATCCGCACAGGATAAAAGCATTAATTATTACTCCAACAAGGGAGCTGGCCATTCAGATTGGTGAAAGTTTTACTGTTTATGGTAAATATACGGGCATTAAGAATACTGTAATTTTTGGAGGAGTAACCCAGGGCAAACAAACTGAGGCTCTGCGACAAGGAGTAGATATTTTGGTGGCTACACCTGGCAGACTTCTTGACCTGATGGATCAGGGTATAATTCGACTAAAAGATGTAGAGTATTTTGTTCTGGATGAGGCAGATCGCATGCTTGACATGGGCTTTATACATGATATTCGTAAAATTATTGAAAGGCTTCCTGCAAAAAGACAATCCTTGTTTTTCTCTGCAACCATGCCTCCAAAGATTGTCGAACTTTCTAAACGGATATTAAATAATCCACAAAAAGTTGAAGTCAGTCCGGTATCTTCAACTGCCGAAACTATTCAACAGTACTTGTATTATACCAATAAATCTACCAAGAAAGATATTTTGCTCCATATTTTGCAGGATGAAAGTATAGACCAGGTGTTATTGTTTGCCCGTACCAAGCATGGAGCAGATAAAGTGGCCCGGTTTCTTGCGAAAAAGAAAATCAGTGCAGCTTCAATTCATGGCGATAAAGCTCAGAATCAAAGACAAAAGGCTCTTACAAATTTTAAGATCGGCAAAATACGCGTTTTGGTTGCTACCGATATTGCAGCCCGGGGTATCGATATCGATAAATTGAAATACGTAATAAATTACGATATCCCCAACGTGCCGGAAACTTACGTTCACCGGATTGGAAGATCGGGCAGAGCAGGAGAAGATGGAACAGCAATTTCAATATGTGAACCGGAAGAAAACAGTTTTATAAGTGACATTGAAAAACTTATAAAATTGAAAATTCAGTTAGTTTCTGATAATCCTTTTCCGCAGACAGAAAAACCAATGTCCGAAGCTGAAAAAAAAGAATTTGAGAAAGAAAAACAAAAAAGAAAACAAGAATTCTTTGCCACCCGCGATAAAAAACAAAACCGACCTCAATCATCTAAATTTTCAAGGCATAAATAAGCTGTTGTTTAGTTTAATGTCAGTTTTTTGTTTATTCGCTTCATTCAGAACCAGCGAATCATAAAATACACAGAAAGGTTAAAAAAATCTATTCAAATTAGGGGGTATATGTTTTACATTTGTCTTTAATGCAAACCATACAGTTTTGAATTTGGAAAACGATAAACTCTTGTTCCGGCATATTTCCGAAGGCAATAAAAAAGCCTTCGATAAATTGTTCAGGAAATACTATGCACAGCTGGTAAGGTTTTCTATGGGATATTTACACGATGGCGAAAATGCCGAGGAAATGGTTCAGGATGTATTTGTGAAAATATGGGAAAACGCTCCTCGCCTGCAAATCGAAACATCCCTTCTGTCATACCTATACAGCTCTGTTCGCAATGCCTGTTTGAATTATTTAAAACACGAAAAAATAAAAAAGAAACACGAGCAGGAAACTTTGCAGGAAAATAATATTTCGGAAAGTACAGAAAGCCCGGTGAATTTTAACTTTTTCAAAGTCTTGCTTGCACAGACAATTGGTTTATTGCCCGAAAAATGCAGGCAAATATTCGAAATGGCCAAGTTCGAAGGTCTTTCGTACGAAGAAATAGCTGAATATCTGCAGGTTTCAGTGAAAACAGTGGAGAACCAAATGGGTATAGCATTAAAAAAACTTAGAGAAAACATGACTCCCTATATGAATCAGATTTATGAACAGTAAAATTTGAAGAGATGACTAAAGAAATACCATACGATAAAATTGCCCGGTATTTGTCGGGAGTGTGTTCCGAAGCAGAAATAAAGGAACTTGAAATCTGGAAAGCTGAAACGCCCGAAAACAAGCAAATGTTTGAAGAAATGAAGGATACCTGGAACCATGCAACTCCTCCTGAATATGAGCCCGATGTGGAAGCAGCACTCGTAAAAACTTCTGCAAAATTAGGTGAACAGAAAGCCGGTCAATCCGGTTTTAGCTGGATAAAACTGGCAGCAGCTATACTTATTGGAGTAGGATTGTTCGGCACTTACAAAATATTCATTGAAAGTGAAAAGTTGATTGAAGTTAATACAATTGCGCTGGTGGAACCAGTGGAAATAAACTTACCAGATGGCAGTATGGTAACTTTAAATACAGAATCGGTTTTAAAATATCCGCGAAAATTCAGACAGAATATACGTAAAATAGTATTTGAAGGTGAAGCTTATTTTCAGATTGCCCCGGATAAGGTAAAACCTTTCCTAATTGAATCAAACGGGAGCACTACCAAGGTAGTTGGAACTGAATTTAACCTGAAATCGTTTAAGGGCGATTCCGAAATTACATTGAATGTAACAGAGGGTTTAGTATTTTTTAATTACGAAGAACACAAAGAGCAGGAAATTCAGGTTGCAGCAGGCGAAGTAGCCAGGATTAATAAAATTGAAAATACAATCCAAAAATCAGAAAGTCCTGACAGGAATTTTATAGCATGGCGCACAGGCATTTTAGAATTCCGAAATAAAACAATAAAAGATATTTTACCGGAAATATCCCGTTTTTACAAAACTGAATTCGAATGTGATTCAAATTTTAACAAAGAACTTGTAAGTATCACTTTCAATAAACAAACAATTCAGGAAGCCATTGAAGATATGGAGCTGGTTTTTGGCGTTCAAATTATTGACAAGGAAGGAAAGTATATTTTAAAACAGATTGAATAGTTTATCGTTACTTTTGGCTTAATATTAGAATAATATCACGAAAACATTTAGGTATCAGGAAGTATCATTTTATATCATTAATTCTGATTTTTCTGCTTCAAACCAAATTTGTTCAGGCACAGGAGCAGGAACTTTCTGATTCAATAACAATTCAAATAAAGGCTGGTTCCCTGCATGATGCATTGCAATGTGTAAGCGATGAAACAGGTCTTCGGTTTGCTTATCGATTAAGTTTGCTGGATAACAAAAATGTTGCATCTGGGGAGTATTCAATTTCCTTAAATAATCTGCTCGAGAAATTGTTATATCCTTTCAGGTTATGTTTCACTTTCAGAAATCAACAGGTTATTATTCACAAGGGATGCTTCCCTGAACATTATACTTTATCCGGAGCCATTTTTGAAGATAGCAGCTTTGTTTCTATTCCCTATGTATCTGTTAGCATTGCTGGCCGATCCGAAGGTTGTATTGCAGACCACCTTGGACGCTTCGAGCTAAATATTTCCTGGAGTGATGATAAATACGACACGCTGGTTTTTTCCTCAATGGGCTATGTGCGCGATACACTTATCATTGAACCTGAAAAGGCAGAATTTCTGAATTTTTTCATGAAAGAAAAGTTTTTTAAAGTTGAACCTGTTATTATTCTTCCGACGAAATACGATGTATTTGAAGTTGGCAATACGGCAAACAGAACATCCGGAAATCTTTATTTAGACACCCATGGTCAGCAGACAGCACTTTTTATTTCTGCCGAAAAAAACAGGAAAGGATATATTACGAGTGTTTCCTATTATTTATCTGAAAGAGGAAATACAGACGCCCCTTTTCGTGTTAGAATTTACGAAGCTGATTCAACCGGAATGCCAGGAAAAGATTTAATCGAAGATGCCTTGGTTGTTAAGCCCGAGCAGGGCGGCGGCTGGTACACCATAAGCTTGTTAAAATTAGGAATTAATATGCCAGAACAGGGAATATTTGTTGCCATTGAAGGAGTATTTCCCGACGATTTTGATCACTATTACGGCGATACAGAATTTATCGATCTGAGAAAGATGGACAGGAATTCTAATCAGTCGGTTTTAAATTACGGACAACGCCTTGGTTATAATCGCAAATGCAGAAAAGATACCTGGCATTATTCTATTTCGAAAGTTTGGTTTCAACTCGAAAGCCAATCTTTTGGGGTAATGATTTCGGCAGTTGTCAAATATGAAATGGAAAACGAAGAACAAAATACATACAGCCATGAATAAAAAAGCAATCTGGCTCTTTACAATTCTGACTATGTTGCCAATCATTGGATATACGCAGTGTAATCAGCAACTTGTCGAAATTGCTGCTCAGGAAGCTGGCGCCGATGCCATCTATATTCGCGATTTCAAGGTGAAACTTTCAAAGGGTACCATGGATGATCCTTCACCAACAGGTAAATTCCAGGTTTTCCTGAACAAAGGTGTTGCCTATCGGTTTACAATTGCCAATGCCAGGGAATTTGAGGGAAAAGCAATAGTTGAAGTTGAACGCAAGGGGCAGATATACGCTGGCAATTATGCATTCGATCAGCATAGCAGCTATAAACAATCGTTTGATTATTTGTGCGACAGGTCTGCGAGTTATCAGTTAGTAATTAATTATGGAGTTGAAAAAGAAGGATGTTCAGCAGTAGTAATGTCAATGATAATGCAGGATTCTATGGAATTTATTGAACCTGGCGTACCTGTTAAAAGCGATTCTGGTGAAACAATCTATTTGTGGGTTGACAATTTACTTCAAATTGCTTCTTCAGAAGGTCAGGGAGCAGATTTGAAGGTAACAATAAACAATGGAACAATATTCAGAAAAGGAAGTTACTATATTGCCAGACCTGCAAATTCCGGAGAGGCCATGGTGATGGTTTCAGTAATAAAAAATTCCGAAATTGTTGACTCAGATACGGTAATTTATCTTGTAAATATTCCTCCTCTGCCAGAAATAGAACTTCCTGGAGAGTCAGGTGGCACACTTGCTATCAGAAACTTCAGACCCTTTGAGGGTATACATCTGAATTATTTTATAAATGGGCTCGAAGATGTTTATCAGTTAGAAGAGTTTATAATTGTTACAAAATCGAATGAACTTAAAGAATATTATTCTGTTGACGGGAAACTATCTTCTGAACAAATAAATCTTATTCGTGACCTGCAAGTTCACGACAGGTTGATTATTTCCAAAGCAGTATATAAAGATCACGAAGGGAATAAACATATTTCCGGTCGAAGAGAGATATTGATTGTTCAGTAGTCCCCTAAGTTTTATTTGTAAATCATAGGCGAATACATATCTTTGTTATTAGCCTGAACAAATTGCTTGTATATAAACATGCCTATCATTACCTCACTCGTTAAGTGGTTCAATATTAAGCGAATATCGCAGATTGATCTCATCAGAAAATACCCGTTTAATGTTCAACACGACATGTTTGATAGTCTTATTTCTAAAGGACTTGAAACAGAATGGGGCAGAATGCACGACTACCAAAATATTCGTTCAATTAAAGATTTCCAGGACAGGGTACCCCTGCAGACCTATGAAGAGGTTAAGCCCTATGTCGATAGGCTTAGAAAAGGAGAGTTGGATTTATTATGGCCGGGAGAAATAAAATGGTTTGCTAAATCATCGGGTACAACGGCCGATAAAAGTAAGTTTATACCTGTGAGCAAAGATTCTCTGGAAAGATGCCATTTCAGGGGAGGTAAAGATGTTTTAGCAATTTACACAAATAATTACCCCGAATCGGGCATATTTAAAGGGAAAGGTTTAACTCTGGGAGGCAGCCATAAAATTGATAATTACAGCAATAAATCCTTTTACGGCGATTTATCCGCAATATTAATTGAGAACCTGCCTTTCTGGACCGAATTTATCCGAACACCCAGTCAGCAGGTTGCTTTGCTCGATAAATGGGAAGAAAAACTGGAAAAAATTGCACTTGAAACAATTCAGGAAAAGGTTACAAGTCTGGCAGGCGTACCTTCCTGGAATCTTGTTATGCTGAAATATATCCTGGAATATACCGGAAAGAACAATGTGCTGGAAATATGGCCCGACCTGGAATTATTTATTCACGGGGGAGTGAGTTTTGGTCCTTACAGAGAACAATTTGAAAAGATAATACCTACAGCAAACATGCATTATCTCGAAGCTTATAATGCTTCAGAAGGCTTTTTTGCCATTCAGGATGATCCGGACGATAGCGGCATGTTGCTTATGCTCGATTATGGCATTTTCTACGAGTTTATACCTATGGTTGAATATGGCAGTGAAAATCCAAAAACACTTACTATTGAAGAGGTGGAAACAGGTGTAAATTATGCTATTGTAATCACCACAAATTCAGGCTTATGGCGCTATATCATTGGTGATACTGTGAAGTTCACTTCTAAGTTTCCACATAAACTGGTTATTACAGGCAGAACCAAACATTTTATTAATGTATTTGGCGAAGAGGTAATCATTGACAATGCTGAAAGAGCTTTGAGTGTGGCTTGTGAGAAAACGGCTTCAGTTATAAATGAGTACAGTGCAGCACCTGTCTTTATGAGTGATGATCAAAAAGGGTCTCACGAATGGGTTATAGAATTTGCTAAAGCACCAAATAATCTTAATGAGTTTACTTACCATCTTGATAATGCACTTCAGAATATCAATTCCGATTACGAAGCCAAGCGTTACAAAAACATAACCCTTGATATTCCCATTGTTCATGCCGTTTCAGAAGGCACTTTTTTTATATGGATGGAAAAAAGAGGAAAACTGGGAGGACAAAATAAAGTTCCTCGTTTATCAAACAGCAGACAATACCTTGAAGAATTGCTAGAAATTTCCGAACTTAAATAGGCTTTTAGTCAAATAAACATTTCAGATTACATATAAATCTGTATTTTTAAGAATCAGAAAGTAATTTTTGGCCGTTATTCTGAATCAAGGTTCAGAATTTTTAAATTGACGAGAAGCTGAATTTAATGAGTAAGTGAGGGGCTTTTTAGGTTCCCCCGGTTGGAAAAATAAAAATTGAAATTTATGCATGTAGCTGTTGCAGGGAATATTGGTTCGGGAAAAACATCGCTTGCCGGACTTCTTAGCAGACACTTTGGATGGAAACCTCATTACGAGGACGTTGACGACAACCCATATCTTGATGATTTTTATAACGATATGCAGCGTTGGTCGTTTAATCTGCAGGTGTACTTTTTAAATACCCGTTTTAACCATATTCTGGAAATAAAAAAGTCGACAGATACTATTATACAGGATCGAACCATTTATGAAGACGCTTATATTTTTGCTCCCAACCTTCATTCTATGGGATTAATGTCGACCCGCGATTTTGAAAATTACTTTACCATATTCAACCTGATATCATCTTTAATTGAACCACCCGATTTAATAATTTATCTTAAAGCTTCGGTACCTACTTTAGTGCGCCAGATAGAAAAACGTGGCAGAAAATACGAAGATAATATTCGCATTGACTACCTTAAAAAGTTAAATGAAAGGTATGATTCCTGGGCCGAAGCATATAATCTTGGAAAAATTATGTATATCGATGTCGATAACTTAAACTTCATCGATAAGCCTGAAGATCTAAGTACAGTTATTGATAAAGTAAATGCTGAAATTCACGGTTTATTTTAGATAATTTTTCTTTTTGTTTCATCCGTTTATTTTTATTTTTTAAGGCTTGTTTCATATGAGATAAACCTGAGATTGTCGCGGTTTCGGCACGAAACCTCGCATAATGTCAAATCAAGGAGTAACAATAAATAAAGCTCTGGCAACATTTTATCCTTAAAATATCACTAGTTGTTTATAATAGCTTTAGCTCTTTCAAGAACTGAAGCTAAATCTTCGGGATAAATTCTTGCTCCATATCTTGCAATTACAGTGCCTGCAAGAAGAGCACCAAGGTCACCGCATTTTTGCATGGGTAGATCAAGGTTCAAACCGTGCAGAAATCCTGCGGCATAAGCATCTCCGGCACCTGTAGTATCAAGTGCAGTGGTTTCAATAATTTCAATTTTAGTGACTTCGTTATTGTGCTTTATGTAAGAACCTTCTTTACCTGTTTTTACAATAGCATATTTACATTGTCCGGCTATTAATTCCAGTGCTTCTTTTGGTTCCTTGCCTGTGTAAGCTTTTGCTTCTTCTTCGTTGGCAAAAACTATATCAATTGACTCCGGAATAATACTCTGCAGGAATTCAAGGTTTTCTTCAACAACATTGAAACTCGCCAGGTCAAGTGAAACCAACATATTGTTTGCCTTAGCAAGTCGTATAGCTTTTTCAATTAAGCCGGTATTGTAAATCAGGTATCCTTCAATATGAACTATATGATAGGGAGCAAATTCCTCAGAACTAATCTCATCAGCTTTCATCTCAACAGCAGCTCCTAAATAGGTTGCAAATGTCCTTTCACTGTCGGGGCTGATAAAAGTGTTTGCATGACCAGTACCGGCATTACCACGATAAAGTTTTGCATCGATTCCGGCCTGCTTCAGGTCATTTTCAAAAAACTTGCCTAATTCATCGTTTTGAACTTTTCCTATATAACCAACCGGGGAACCCAGGCTTGCCAATCCATGAATGGTATTGGCGGCAGAGCCACCGGAAGCTTTTGGCACATTTTGTGATTTGACCATATGAAAAATTTGTTCTGCTTCTTTTTCATTAATTAAAGTCATACTTCCCCTGGGTAAACCAAGTTCCTTTAATAATTTATCATCTTCCATCTGAATGAGCAGGTCAACCAGGGCATGACCTATGCCTAAGACACGTTTCATAGTATTTTTATTATTGAGGCACGAAGTAACAAAAAAATAATCAAAAAAGTAGGAAAGCGCTTGCATAATTGAATTCAAAGATATAGTTTTGCCGACGCATTTTTCCTCAGGCTCGTACCAGAGGGTAGATGCCAAACAGTCCTGAATCCCGATAATTATCGGGAGGGATGATTAAATATACACTCCTCAGTAGCTCTCCCGATAGTTATCGGGATGGTTAGAGAGGTAAATAAAAGGAAAATTCCTCAGTAGCTCAGTTGGTTAGAGCGGCGGACTGTTAATCCGTAGGTCGTAGGTTCAAGTCCTACCTGAGGAGCGAAAAAAGCTGTCCCGAATGATCGGGATGGCTTTTTTTGTTGTACTTATTTAACGTCATTCCCGCGCAGGCGGGAATTCTTTCTTTGTTGGGGATAAACCTTACTCAATGTCATTTCAGAAAGCCTAAAACAAAGTAGCGCCTATCTGAAATCTCGGGATTTTTATAATAGCTTATTCAATGTCGTTTAGTTAGTGAAAAATAGTTAATAACTATCAATAAACAAGTTCTTTGACAAGCTGTATTTTGGAAGATGTTTTAT
>JAFGIP010000022.1 GCA_016929525.1 Bacteroidales bacterium | reverse complement strand
GTTTCCGGGAAAACTTATTTATAAATCGGAAATAAACTATTCTCAGCTATGTCTGGGATTTGGTTAAAAAATGGGGTATGTCCAAATTTAAAAAACTATTGACATTCTTATCTTAAATCAATAACTTGCTGGCAACATTTTTAAATACCGGACAGGAGAGGGGATTTTCCTCTTTCCTTGCTAATTATTAACTTTAATTTTAAACCAACCAAGATACGTTATGAAAAAAATAATTATTCTTATTGTTCTGATATGTACTTGCGCATTTTTTATTCATGTTGATGCACAGATTGATATTACAAAAAAAATCAGGAACCGGGCAGAGAGACATGCAAATGACGGGATTGATAAAGGTCTGGATGAAATAGAAAAAAATCTGTTTGAAGATGACAAATCAGAATCTGAAAAATCAAGTGAACAGGAAAAAACTGAAGAAAGCAAGGAAACAGAAAGTACTACTTCCGAAACCACAACTTCTGAAACAGACCAGAAAAAAGAAGAAGGTTCGGGAGCTGCAGCACTGAACTGGAGCAGGTATGATTTTATCCCTGGTGATAAAGTAATATTTGAAGACAACCTGCAAGGCGAAGAAAACGGTGAATTTCCATCACGCTGGGACCTAGTAAAGGGAGTTGCTGAAAATGCAGAAGTAGACGGAGAAAATGTAATTTATTTCCGGTCGGCAAGTACTTCAATCATTCCATATATTAAGAATCGTGATCAGGATTACCTGCCTGAAAAATTTACTGTTGAATTCGACTGTTATTTTGAAAAGCATGAATACCCCAGCTATTATGTTACCTTATACGATTTAAAAAATCAATCCTACATAAAACTTGATCCCGTAAGAATTATCCCTAACGGTGCGCATTGTGGTCATGAATTTAAAGGAAAATATCCTGGCAAAGGATATGAGTACGATAATGAAAATAGTTTTTGGAGACACGTGTCCATATCATTCAACAGAAGGGCTCTGAAAGTATATCTGGATGATTCTCGCATACTCAACATACCAAATATAGAAGCTAATCCATCAGGTATTACAATTAGCATAGATGGATATGGTACTGCAGGTGTAAAAGGCATAAACAGGTTTATTAAAAATATTCGCATTGCGGAAGGTGCAGTTAAGTTATACGATAAACTACAGCAGGATGGAAAGATAGTTTCTAACGGTATACGTTTCGATGTAGGCAAATCAACCATCAGACCAGAATCGATGGGAGTATTAAATAAGATCACTGAACTGATGAACGATCACACCGATATAAAATTCAGTGTTGAAGGTCATACCGATAGTGACGGGGATGAGGATTTTAATATGAAATTATCTGAAGAACGTGCCGAAGCAGTTGTAAATATACTTGTACAAATGGGTATTGAGCGTAACCGGTTAGAATCAAAAGGGTTCGGCGAAACTGTCCCCGTCGACACAAACAGCACCCCGGAGGGGAAAGCTAACAACCGCAGGGTGGAATTCATTAAAATATAAAAACTTGTTTTAGGGGATTAATTCAGTAAGAATCACATGTTAAATTAAAAGTGAACTAATGAAAGCAAAAGCCTATTTGTTTATAGTGATGTTCTTGCCAGTTGTTGCTTTATGCCAATTTCAGGCAAAAATGCTTAACGTTATAATGGGGAAGGAAATGAACTATGATGGTTATTTAGATTTGAACAACTACCGATATGAATTTGAAGAAGATGACAAGAAAGGGATTATAATTGTTAAACCTGAAGAAAATAAAACATACATAATGTTACCCGAAGATAAGCTTGTTCACATAACCACCTGCGATGCCGCTATGAGCAGAATGAATGATCCGGTGCAATCATACCAATGGTTTGTGAAATTCGGAGGTGAAGCAGAAGCCGGGACCGAGACTATTGAAGGATTTGAATGTACCATTAAGGAAGCCATCCAACAAGGTCAGAAAATTCTCAGGGTATGGTATTCCGGGGAACTAAATTTTCCGGTTAAGATGGAAAATCTTCTGTCAGCAGATACTTATATGAATCTTAGTAACGTTACAGATTGGGATGTTAATACTGCATATTTTACAGTGCCTGAAGATTATAAAGAAGTTGATGAAAAATTACGACCAATAATCCCTGAACCGCCGCCACCTGAAACATGGATCAAAAAAGAAATTAATGTTCCTTTTGAAGGATCCGTTGAAATAGGGACTAAACTATATCTTAAGATTAACAATACTGCAAATTATAAAGTCTGTTTTTCGAATAATGCAGACAGCCCGGCTAAAGTTATAAGACACCTGATAAGAAACGGTGCCGAACTGCCGGACAACGAACAAGGTCCGCTTAGTTATCGGACACGGCGTTTATTTCCGGAAGAGAAAAAAACCTACACCTTTTCATGGAATATTGGTGATGAAGTTATTCTGGAAATATATGAAGGTGTTATGGATATCAAAATTGTACTGGAATAATCTGAATCGGATCTGATCATAGCAGTAATTCGGCAACCACTTGTAGCGCTTACTTGACAACAATTCTTTAATATCGTAACTTGTTGCAATTAAGACCTAACCTAAAACCTGTTACGATGAAAATTATTTTTTTATCTGCCGTATTTCTTTTATGTTTCATCTCACTGTTTTCACAAAAATAAGATCTTATTGTAACAAGCAAAGGTGACTCAATAGCCTGTCATACAGATAGTATCGGTGAGTTGAAAATTTATTTTAAAATGTTAGTTAACAGTCGTTGGGTACATACGCATATTGATAGGGTTGATATTATTGAATACAAGCAAGATGAAATTGACAGAAACCGGGTAATCTTTAAACCTGGGAGCTCCTATATCGATTATATAACAAAAGGTGAGATCGCTTATCAGCATGGTCACAGGTATATATTTGCTCCTTCGGCTTTTAACCTTAAAGAAGGAGAATTTTATTATACCAATATCAATATTTTCGAACACGATCTTCAGATTGGTCTGTCAGATAATTTCAGTTTGGGTTTTGGTACCAGTGCCTTCTTCTTTCCAATCCATGTAATGCCAACATTTACCCATACTATTAATGATAAATCGGCCTTTGCAATTGGAGATCTGATGATATTCTTTCCACATTCGGATATTCCTTTCTTCGGCAATCTGTTTTACGGGCTTTATACCAGTGGAACTCCGGATAATAACTTCAGCGCAGGATTGGGTTTATGGGCTACCATTGATAATGATTTATTTGGAGAAACGTACTCACCGATTATTAATATCTCAGCGTGTTAAAGAATATCTCAAAACACAGTTTTTGTAACAGAAAACTATTTTTTTTCTTGGAACCTCGTTCAAACTGCCGACCATTTGGATGAATCCGGTCATTATATTGAATCAGAATCATTCTACCAAAAAGAGACCATCTTCGGAGGTATGCTGGGTTTCCGATATAGTGGGAAAAGACTTCCGCGAAATGCCGGCCAGATCGGGTTGATCTATATATTTGCTAAGCATGGAGATATTCCTGATAATTACAATGATCCCGGGTGGGTGTTTGAACAGGAGAAAAGCTACTTTTTTTTACTATTTCCCATAATAACATTTTCAACAAGGTTTGGCAGAAAATACTAACTTCCTGCCAGGACGTGTTACATATAACATCATTTTTAATTCACATCGATTTTCGTAAATTTATTCTCTTCAACCGGGTCATGCATGAATTATTCGCTAATTACAGGTGCATCAAGTGGTATAGGCTTTGAATTATCACAAAAATTCGCTGAAGAAGGGCATAATTTAATTCTTATTTCAAGGCAAAAAAATAAGCTGGAACAAATATCTGTTGATCTTAAAAAGAATTATTCAGTTGAAGTTCTGATAATTCCAGAAGACTTAAGTCAGCCGGATTCAGTTGATAGGATCATTAAGGTTCTTAATAATAATTCGATTAAGATTGACTATCTGATAAATAACGCAGGATTCTATGTAAAAGGCAATTTTACCGAGACTTCATGGAAAGAAGAGCAAAAACTAATACAGCTGCAGTGTATCACTCATACAAAACTCACCAAGTTATTAATTCCCGATATGTTAAAAACCGGGAAGGGGGGAATACTCAATATTGCATCAACAGGTTCATTTGTTTCAGGACCCTATAATGCTGTTTATTGCGCTGTAAAAAGTTTTGTACTTAGCTTTTCTGAAGCTGTTGCACAGGAACTTTCGGGTACAGGCGTATCAGTTACAGCACTTTGCCCGGGAGGAACAAAAACCGCTTTTCAGCAATACGATAAGAAGAAAAGGTCATTACTTTTTCCCTTAATGTCAGCTTCAGATGTTGCTAAAGCAGGATACAAAGCGCTGATGAGTGGAAAAAGGTTAGCTGTACCGGGAATGATGAATAAAATACAGACAACACTAATTCAATATTTACCACGAAAACTTGCGACCAGATTAGCAGGTTTAGCGGTTAATCATTGAATTGTCAGAATATATCGAAGTGAGGCATATATTTTTCGGATTAAAGTATATTTTAAACTATTGGATATCAGGACACAGAAATCCTCTAATATGTGGGCTTGTACTACATAATAAATGTAATCTTCGCTGCCGGCATTGTAAAATCATTGATCGACCTGAAGCGTCTATGAGTTATAATGAAGCTGTAAGGGTAATAGATGATTTCTATGCAGAAGGAGGTCGCTGCCTGTACCTGGAAGGAGGTGAACCTTTTATTTGGAAGGAACATTCAAAATCAATGGAGGATATTATTACATACTCCCGAAAGAAAGGATACCATGCTGTAATTATTTACACAAACGGAACAGTGCCAATTAATACATCAGCCGATACAGTTTTTGTAAGTGTTGACGGATTAAAAGATACGCATGATTCTTTAAGAGGGAAATCTTTTGAGAGAATTATGACCAATATACTAAATTCACATCACCCGTCAATCTATATCAACTATACGATAAATACTGTGAATAAAGATGATATTATCAAATTTCTGAAATACACTGATGGGATCAGGCAAATTAAAGGAACATTCTATTACTTTCATACACCATACTATGGCTACGATGATCTTTTTCTTGACAAAGATTCGAAAAAGGAAATTTTACATCAACTTCTGATATTGAAAAGGGAATTTAAAATTCTGAATTCATCGGCAGGTCTTAAATCTGCATTAAGGAACGACTGGAAGAGGAATATGGAGATATGTACAGTATATGAAAGTGGAATTTATTATAAATGCTGCAGAGAAAATAACAGCATTGAGGTATGTAATGACTGTGGCTATTTAAGCTATGCTGAAATTGATCAGACATTAAAGTTAAAACCGGGAGCAATAATAAATGCACTGAAATATTTTTAACCAGGCATGGTAATTTGTTAAACATATAAAATGGCATTCACCAGAATTAAAATATTTGTTTCGGTATTTCTTATCATTATTATAAATACAGGAGTAATCTCTGCTCAGGGGAAAAATAAAATTCAGTACTCATTAACGGAGACCGATACCAGTTATACTTTTAAAGGTACATTTAAGATTAATGCTGATCCGGGATGTCTGATCAATATCTTTTTCAGTTACGAACATTTATGTGCATTGGCCCCCGATGCAGTCGTAACTCTTACCGAAAAAGGTGACGTATGGAATCAGGTCGGTTATCTGTATAAAAAATATGGTTACTTTGAAAACAGATCTGAATGGTTCAGAGAACTCGATAAACAGCATTATAAAGTTAAATTCACCCTTATTTCAAGTGAAAATAACAAATCGATAATGCCTGTTATGAAATCTTCTTCAGGCTATTATCAGGTAAAAAAGAAGGATAATTTCTACATAGTTATATATTATCAGGAATGCACCCTTTCAGAATCAGCATTAACAAATATTTATCTTAACAAGGCTGAAAAGGAAGCGATTATTTTTCTTGAAAGACTTGCGGAATATTCGTGCACGCATTGCGGAGTATCAAGTCCGATTAATGATTAACTATAATATCAATGCAAAATGATTTTTTAAGGAATAGGATCAGCAGGTATTTCACAAAGCAGAATGAAATTATTTTTCATAATCAAATTCCATCCAAGAAACTACTGGCAGAAAAGTTATCGGAAATGGAAGAGTTGGGGATCTATCTGCATATTCCCTTTTGTAATCGGATATGTCCCTATTGCCCGTATAATAAGGAAATATTTACCAAAGAATTAAGCAGGAATTATTTTCATGCTGTGCTATATGAGATCGATACCTATGCATCATTGTTAGGTCATAAACCTGTTACAAGTTTTTATATTGGAGGAGGGACACCAACTACAATGCTGGGGCTTGGTATTGAACAAATCATCGATTACATATACAAACGCTTTAATATGGACTGTGGTGTTCATATGGAAAGCCATCCGAATCACCTGACTCCTGAGAATCTTGATACAATAGAATCAATGGGAGTAAAATATTTAAGCATAGGTGTTGAATCACTGCAGGACAGACATCTGAAAATTCTGGAAAGACCTTATAATGCGAAAGAAGTAAAGAAAACTATTGAAAGAGCAGTTGATAAAAACTTTGAGTGTGTTAACATCGATTACATTTTTGATTTACCAGGACAAACAGGATTTGAAATTGAACAGGCAGGCAGAGAAATGGTTGAACTCGGAATTCAGCAGGCAGCAACATATCCGTTATTCAGATTTCCCTATACACGTTTTAGTAAAAAGTATAACAACAGAAATTCAATGGGTACAATGTTCCGCCGGAGAAGATTTTTAAAAATTCTCGAGAGTATTTTTTACGACTCCGGGTATGAACGTTCTTCCGTCTGGGCATTTACAAAGAAAGGTGTCGATAAATATTGTTCGGTAACAGTACCCTCTTATTTAGGGCTTGGTGCAAGTGGAAGTACTTACCTGAATGATATTTTTTATGTAAATACTTTTAGTGTAAAAGCATATATCTCTTCAATAAATGAAGGAAAACTTCCCATTTCACTTTCAACAGATCTTTCAGAAGAAATGCAAATGGCCGGATGGTTATATTGGCGTATATACGAAACCAGGTTCAAAAAGAGCGATTTTCAGAAAAGGTTTGACACAAGTTTCAATGCGAAATACGGAAGACAGATGGATCTGCTCAAATACCTGGGATATTTAAATAATGGCTCAGACCAGATTAGTCTCACTGATAAAGGAGCGTACTGGATCCATGCATTTGAAGACTATTTCTCTATAAATTATATCAACAAGCTATGGGGTAAATCGAGAGTTGATCCCTGGCCGGATGAAGTAATCCTTTAGTAAAAAAGGAATATAATTTATGCTATGTTGAAAAATATTTATTTGTAATAAAAACGCCCGGTAATTCTACCGGGCGAAGATCTGATCCACAAGTCTGTTTCAGTTTTTAATAACATGAAAGACCTCTCTTTCATTTCCGTTGATAATTTTTATAAAATAAACCCCATTTTGTCTTTCCGACAAATTATAACCTATAACTTCTGATGTTGATGTAAAGCTTTGTTTGTCTAATTGTGCTCCTGTTATATCGTATAATATAACAGTAATATTTTCTCCCCGTGAGTCAGACAGTTGAATAAATAAAGGACCAGAAGTCGGATTAGGATATACCGTGGCTAAGTTTACTGTTTCATCACTGATATTCGTTACCTCCATAACTGTAATAGTTCCTGTCATACCAATACCTGCATGCGGATCGCACTGGTAATCATAATGTCCTGAAAGGGTAAATACATGAGTAAAAACCCAGCCCGCACCAACTTCATTAAAAAATGATTCGGGGTTATCAGGGAATGTCTCCTGTGAACCATTTACATTATGCGTTCCACCGGTATTGGTCCAGATAACTGTATCTCCGACATTTATAGTAATATTCTGCGGTACAAAGCTGGTACCTGAAGTATTTATATTATAAGGGACTTGCGAAAAAGCATCAGCAGAGATGAATACGATTATAAAGAAAGAAATTAAAATACGATTCTTAATTTTTCCGGCTGGTAAATATGTTTTCATGGTATATATATTTGATTTATTATGAAACAAATTCATTATCAGAAGGTTCATGTTAAATAAATGTTAAAATGATTGACAGGCTTTAATTTTTTTCAGGCAGGTGCAACTATTTTCCTATTTGCTTAGTCATACTTGTAGACAGCTTTTTTATCAAACGGTTTTTTCAAATCAATAGGAATTATCCGTGAACCCCGGCTGAAACCGTCGGGGTTTTTTATTTAATAACCCACCAATATTTATAATCATCTATTACCATACATTTCAAACAGTTTATTAGCTTTACTATATATTTATTGAAAACTATGGCTTATAACGAATTCCTTGCCGACCGCATACGTAGTTCATTAAAACAAAAACGCATTGGTTTTGAAGAGAAAAGAATGATAGGAGGGCTTTGTTTTTTAGTCAGGAATAAGATGTGCCTCGGGATTGTAAAAGATAACCTCATGGCCAGGATCGATCCGGAAATTTACAATGAAGCATTAACAAAAAAGGGGTGCAGTGAAATGGATTTTACCGGCAGGCCTTTAAAGGGATTTGTTTTTGTCGATGCTATCGGAACAAATATGGATGCAGATCTGAATTACTGGATTAGCCTGGCTCTTAAATTCAATCCTAAAGCGAGGTCAATTAATAAATAAATGCACAGGCATCTGAGAAATTACTCAGTATCCATAACATTACCTGTTAATCAATATTTTTGGGATCGTTAGCAGTCTGCTTTTAAAGTTTTACGTTTTTGATACTGTTCAATTTAAGATTATAAAAAAACGATTCTGTTTAATAACTTGCATCAATATTAAAAATTAATCATGCTACTGAAAGTTGCCCTTATTCTTTCAATTTTACTGCAGTTCTCTGCAGCATTTATTGCCATTAGTCTTATAAGGCGGACACGCACTAATATTGCATGGTGGCTTATCTCGGTGGGATTTTTACTCATGGCCATTCGCAGGTTATTGGAATTCGACCAGGTCTACAACGTTGAATCTGCTTTAAATGATAGTTTGCTGAACAGCTGGATTGCAATTCTGATCTCGGTAATAATGCTTATAAGCCTGATATTCATTAAGCGAATATTTAACATACAAAAACGAATCGATGATCTTAGGAAAGAAAATGAATCCAGGGTCCTGTCTGTGATGATCAAAACAGAAGAAAACGAAAGGCAGCGTTTTGCAAAAGAATTACATGACGGATTAGGACCACTGTTATCTTCAGTAAAAATGTCTCTTTCAGCGCTGGCAAGAAACCCAAATGGCGTAGAAAAGGAAAAAATACTTTTAAATACGGAAAACCTGATTGATGAATCAATCCTGTCACTCAAAGAAATTTCGAATAACTTAAGCCCACATGTACTGAATAATTTTGGGTTATTGAAAGCTGTAAGGTCATTTGCTAATAAACTGCAGATCATAGATGAACCAAAAATTAGTATAAATGGCAATATTGAAGATAAACGCTTTCCATACAATATTGAAGTAGTACTTTATCGTATAATTTGCGAACTGGTGATGAATACATTAAAGCATGCTTCTGCCAGGAATATTAATATCGATCTAGTCACTGACAAGAAAACGCTGATACTGATGTATTACGATGACGGAGTGGGCTTCGATATGGGAAGTATTGAACTGGGAACAGGTATGGGATACTCTAACATTCAGTCAAGAATAAAATCATTGAATGGTACTTTAGAAATACAGGCCGAAGAAGGCCATGGTGTTCAGATTAATATTACGGTTAATATTGCATGATATGAAACAGTATTCCGTTTTTATTGTCGACGACCACAAACTTTTCAGAGAAGGCCTTAAACTGCTTTTACAAAATATGCCTTATATCTCTGAAGTTAAAGATGCATCTAACGGAGCTGAATTTCTGAAAAGCATTGAAACTTTTATTCCCGATATTGTATTTATGGATATTGATATGCCTGTATTAAATGGAATTGACGCAACATTCAAGGCCCTTGAAAAATACCCCGATCTGAATATTGTAGCTCTTTCAATGTATAGTGATGAAGATTATTATACGCAGATTATCAGTGCCGGAGTCAAAGGATTTATTTTAAAAAATTCTGATATCCAGGAAGTAGAACTGGCTATTGAGAATGTGATGAACGGGAAGAATTATTTTTCTCAGGAAATACTTGCCGGACTCCTTCAAAACCTGAACAGGAAAAAAAATATTAACAAAACAAGTGATCTTTCAGAAAGAGAGGAAGAGGTGCTTTATCATATTTGCAAGGGATTATCAAACCAGGAGATTGCAGATACATTATTCCTTAGTAAAAGAACAGTTGATAAACACAGGGAAAACATTCTAACCAAAACCAACTCCAGAAATACCGCAGGGTTGGTGATGTATGCCATCAGACACGGTATTGTGGAAGTGTAATATATTACGTCTTTATACCTATTTTATAAGTACTAAATCGTAACCGGATATTTACGTTTTTTAGCTGTTTCTATGCCTTTCAGCAGGGATTAGATTTGTACAAAAATCATAATCCAATTAAACATTTATATAAATGAAAACAGCTAAATTTCTTCTGTGCATTATATGCATCACTATTATTTATTCCTGTAACAATTCAGGTAAAAAGTCGGTAACGTCTGATAATCTTCAAGGTACAATCAGCATTTCGGGAGCATTTGCGCTTTACCCTATGACCGTGAGATGGTCAGAGGAATTTCGAAAATTATACCCCGATGTTAAGATCGACATTTCTGCAGGAGGAGCAGGTAAAGGAATGGCCGACGCACTTTCTGAAATGGTTGATTTGGGAATGTTTTCGAGGGAAGTAAGTGAACAGGAAATAGCCAAAGGTGCCTGGTATATTGCCGTAACCAAAGATGCTGTATTACCTACAATAAATGCGGCAAATCCATTTATTAATGATCTAAAAAAACAAGGGATCACCCTGAATCAGCTTAAGAGACTATACATCGATGGGAAAGTTAAGAACTGGGAAGACATTCTTGATATACCAGGGGAACATAAGATCAATGTTTACACGCGTTCCGATGCATGCGGGGCAGCAGCTATGTGGGGTAAATACCTGGGCGTAAACCAGGAAGACCTTCTGGGTCTGGGCGTGTTTGGTGATCCGGGGGTGGCAGATGCAGTGAAATCTGATATTTATGGTATTGGTTACAATAATGTCATCTATGTTTATGATATCAATACAAGGCTCAAATACAAAGACCTGGAAGTTTTGCCACTGGATTTAGACAGTAATGGAATAATCGATGGTGATGAAAATTTCTACGATCGACTGGAGAGTATCTCGCAGGCTATTAAAAATGAAATATATCCATCACCACCGGCAAGAGAATTATATCTTGTATCACAAGGGAAACCAAAGAATCCGGCTGCAGTTAAGTTTATTGAATGGATACTTACAGAAGGACAACAATTTGTTAAAGAAGCAGGATATGTCAAACTGGCTACCGACCGTATTTCCGATGAACTGAAAAAGCTTGAATAAATAACTGAATGTTAAAATAAGTTCCGGTATTAGTAATGCTTAATGTAAATTATTATAGGTGTGAAAGGTATAATATTGTCGAGGAAAATAAAAAATAAGTTGAATGCTACATGGATGACAATATGGACCGTATTCATTTTTTTCATTCCATTGTTGCTGACTGCGGGTCTTATACTAAAGTCTTCCATTCTTCTGAAAGATCATTCATTCTTTAATCTGGTTACTTCTTCTATATGGAAACCATTATCAGGGGAATTTGGGTTTTTGCCATTTATAATCAGTTCTTTACTGGTAACCGTTCTTGCATTGCTAATTGCCGGTCCTGTTTGTTTATTATCAGCAATTCATCTTACTCAGTATGCTAACAGATATATATTACAGATTATGCAACCTGTGATTGATATCCTTGCCGGATTGCCATCGGTTATATATGGAGTTTGGGGGATAATTATTATTGTTCCGTTCATTTCAGAAAAAATTGCCCCGCTTTTTGGGATTCAAACTTCAGGGTATACTATTATTTCAGGGGCACTTGTTCTGAGCGTAATGATCATACCATTTATTTTAAATATACTCCTGGATATATTCAATGCCATACCCAAAGAGTTGCAGGAAGCTTCATTGTCGCTTGGTGCAAGCCAGTGGTATACAATAAAATTCGTTCTCATCAAAAAAGCATTTCCCGGTGTTGTTTCAGCAATGGGACTCGGGTTATCAAGAGCATTTGGTGAAACCATTGCCGTTTTGATGGTAGTGGGAAATGTAGCATCAATACCTAAAGGTATTTTTCAACCTGGTTATCCTTTGCCGGCACTTATCGCAAATAATTATGGAGAAATGCTTTCGATCCCGCTGTATGATTCTGCTTTAATGCTGGCCGCTCTATTTCTGCTGATTCTGGTTATAGCATTCAATCTTATCTCACGTCTACTAATAATTCGATATGAAAAGAGGTTCGCTTAATAAATATTATCTCAGAAAGATAAGCTTGAAAGCAGAGGAGATCTTTTTCAGGGCTACAATGCTTTTCTCGTCATGTATCATCATTTTTATTCTCTTACTGATCATTTATTCGATCCTTCAAAAAGGGTTACCTTCATTATCGATTGATATGTTAACCCAAACACCAAAAGGGGGCTTTTATTTTGGGAAAGAAGGAGGAATCCTGAATGCTATTATCGGATCGATCTATTTATCACTGGGAGCTACGTCCCTTGCATTTATTATCGGTCTTCCGGTTGCACTTTTCATGAATATTTGGTTAAGTCATAAAAAAAAGTTAGTCAATTCATTCCGATTTATTTTAGACCTGCTTTGGGGTATCCCGTCTATTGTATATGGCGCTTTCGGGTTTACCGTAATGATATATTTCGGAATAAAGGCTTCATTGATTGGAGGTATTGTTGTAGTTAGCCTGTTTATTCTTCCCATTATGATCAGGGCAATTGATGAAGGGCTTAAATCATCTTCTGTTGGGCTGATAGAAGCATCATATTCATTAGGATCAACAAAAACCGAAACGGCTTTTAAAGTAATGATGAAGCAATGTCTTCCCTGTATTATTACGGCAGTACTTTTATCATTTGGCAGATCGATTGGTGATGCTGCATCTGTATTATTTACCACTGGATTCACCGATCATATCCCAACATCATTGACACAACCTACCGCTACTTTACCTCTTTCAATATTCTTTCAGTTATCATCTCCTATTCCTGAGGTGAAAAGCAGAGCTTATGCTGCTGCTCTGGTACTGACTGTAATTATTCTGATAATCAGCTTGTCATCACGACTATTTACTATAAAATATAAAAAGAACAGGATAAATTTTTAAATAATGGAAACACTAAGTGTATCAAAAAAGGTAATACCGATAACGAATTATCAAATACCTAAAAAAATACAAATTGAAAACTTAAATCTTAAGATTGGCAAAAAGCATATTTTGAAGGACATCAGTGTGTCTGTCCCGAAAAACAAGATCACTGTAATATTGGGACCGTCGGGTTGTGGAAAGACAACCCTTCTGAAAAGCATGAACAGACTTACCGACATGTATCCCGATATGGAAGTTACCGGTAAGATCTGCATCGATGATGAAGATATTCTGCATTCAGGGACTGATGTAACAAACATCAGGAAAAGAATGGGATTACTTTCACAAAGGCCTTATCCGTTGCCAATGAGCATATATAAGAATATAGCCTATGGTCTCAAGATCAGCGGACGAAGAAAAAAACGGTTCCTTGAAAAAAGGATCAGACACTATTTGATACAGGCAAGCCTATGGGATGAAGTTAAGGACCGTTTAAGAGAACCAGCTTCAAGTTTATCTATTGGGCAGCAGCAACGGTTGTGTCTGGCACGAGGACTTGCAGTAGATCCCGATATTATTTTAGCTGATGAACCCACTTCTGCTTTAGATCCTATTTCAAGCCAGGAGATTGAAAAAAAATTTCTGGAACTTAAGAATGGATACACCATTGTAATGGTAACACATGTTTTGCGTCAGGCAGCCCGAATAGCTGATTACGTAATATTTATGTACCTGGGTGAGGTCATTGAACAAGGCCCGGCGTATGAATTTTTTAATAACCCTAAAACTGAAATTACAAGAGCTTACCTTAGAGGAAGTATTAACTAGAAACATTCAGTAAATATTGAATACCAGTCAGTCTATAACTAAATACTCACCCTGTAGGGTATTTACACTGGCAGGGTTTTAAACAATCAAATTCAAATATCAGTAAATATGAAAAAAACACTTCTTATTTTGTTTGCTTTTACGACAACAAACTTTTTACAGTCACAGCCCTACATTGATACGGAATTTCGCACCAGGTTTTTGATTGATGATGGTTATTCAAGTCCGTCGGGGATAGATGATAATACAATCTGTTTTATAACACAACGGTCAAGGTTAAATGCAGGTTATAATGGCCAAGAGCTGGATGCTTATATTTCGTTGCAGGATGTCAGACTTTGGGGAGACGATAACAATTTCAAAAAAAGCGGCACATATGGGAATACAGAAAGTATCAGTATACACCAGGCATGGTTTCTCCTTAAACCAACAAATCATATCTCTCTTAAAGTAGGTCGTCAGTTATTTAGTTATGATGATCAACGTATTATATCATCGAGAAACTGGAACGATTATCAGGTTTCGTATGATGCCGTAATGTTGCAGCTGAAAGACTCACTCAATAAACTTGACATTGCATTGTCATGGAATTCAGAGTCATCGGCAAACAACTTGTTCAATGCTGATAAATTCAGGACAATAGACTTTATTCGTTATGAAAGATTATTAAATTCTGTGACACTATCAACAATAATGGCGGTGACAGGTAAGACCATCAGCGATACTTCCGATATCATAACTTTGAAAGGAACGTACGGCTTGAACTTTCAGTATTCAAAAAATAATGCAAATATAAGGGCTTCAGCCTATTATCAAAGTGGCCTTAATGTTCATGGACCATCAATTGATGCATACTGTCTGTCGGTTTTTGGAAGCAAAATAATTTCTGCATCAAATACTTCAGCAGGTCTTGGGATCGATTATTTATCGGGTGAAGAAGGATCTTTGTCTGTAGCAGATTATGATAACAACCGACACACTTTTGATATCCTGTACGGTCGCAGGCACGCATACTATGGATATATGGACTACTTCAGCAATTTACCAACCCAGGGACTGATCGATATTTATATCAGATTAGGCCAACGTTTAACAAAAGCAACTAAACTGGAATTGGATTACCATTATTTCCGTCTCGCAGCCAACGCGTATCATCCTGAAAACGAGAATGAAAAAATGAATAATAATCTTGGTAATGAACTGGATCTGACTTTTAAATGGAAGTTCATGAAAATAGTTGAGTTGCAATCGGGATATTCGTTATACAATACAACATCAACCCTAAAGGTATTAAAACAACAGGAGTCCGAATCTGTAAGATTCCCTCAGTTTTTTTATGTCATAATTACCGTTAAACCAAGGTTACTATAATACAGTAAGGGATTTCTTCAAACCACAGAGAACACAGGAACATTTCAAAGAATACACTGATCGGCACATTAAGAATTAATTCAGTGTTCCTTACTTCATCCTGTGATAACTCTGTGGTTTTTTTCGACGTAATTAAACCTTTTTACAAACTGGTTATCTAACCTAACACTGTACTGAGATGATCATCGGTTAAAAAAGAGTATTAATTAAATAAGAAAAAAAAATGAAACATAACAGAATTGCAACTGCACTGATAATTCTTCCGTTTTTTGTGCTATTTATTAGTTCATGTAACACAGATATGGAAGAGGGACCAACATTACCATCTAACGAACTGAATCTTGATCTGGCAATGGACGACGTTGTTGCCGATTATTTATTTGAGAATGCCGATAAAAAGGTTGAATCAACTATTATTGAACTGGAGCAAAATGGTTATCAAACCGATACTGAAAAATCGGTACCGGAGGAAGAAGACTTTGTTTGCCAGGTTATTACAGTCGATCATCCTGATTCTACCTGTTTTCCTAAAGTAATTACAATTGATTATGGCGATGGTTGTTCAATTGTATTTAATGGTGATACAATAACCAGGAAAGGAAAGATTATTATAACCATTACCGACCGCAGGTTTGTGATAGGTTCTCAAGTGATTACGACTTTTGAGGAATATTTTATAAATGATGTACAAATTGAAGGAACGAGAACTATCACCTTCAATGGACTAAATGAAAGCGGATACGAAGAATTTGCCATGACCCTCGAAGATGGCAGACTCACTTTCGGTGATGGATCGGTATATACAAGGGATGCGAATGGTACTCGTGAATTAGACCGTGAGCGTATAAGGAGAAATGATACAGTTTATCTAAGCGGATCAATGGAAGGGATCAATACAGAAGGGCAGGAATATACAAGAACTATTACCAGGAAGCTGATGCTTATTCATTGTGAGGAATATCATTACAGGTGGACCATTGTCGCCGGTGAAATTGTTTCTACTCTTGACGATGTTGAAACTGTTGTAGATTTTGGCGATGGCAGTTGTTCAACAGGTGTTCTGTTCCGCATCGATAATGAAACATATTATTTTACGGTTAACGATTTTTATCACCGTTGCCTGCATCACAGAAGACACAACAGGCATCAGAATCATGATGGCCAAAATGATAACAGCGGAGATGGAGGGCAAGATGATGGTGGTGGAGATAATGGCCAAAATGATCAGAATGGATAAATAAAACAACCTTGTCAGGATTTTACACCCTGACAGGGTTTAACTTTGAATGTTTATGGCAAATATGAAATTTCGATAGTATTCTGGAAAGTCCCTGTTCTTAACCTGCATATATAAAGACCCGCTGATAATTTTTGTCCGTTCGAGTCAGTTCCGTCCCATATTACGGAATGTTCCCCATGAGGATAAAACGTATCGGTTAACTTCATTATTTGCTTTCCTGTTATATCAAGGAGATCTATCTGAATATGGCTTTCCTTTTTAAGCATAAATTTAATGCTTGTGGTTTCGCTGAAAGGGTTTGGGAATATCTCTGTATTTATATCACTGTTATTATTGTTAATTGAAGTGGGTTCTTTCGGTGCAGTTGCCAGAAGAAACCCTCCCTCTGTTTCGAACCACATCATATATTTTTGTGTATTACTGTTGAATATAACATCGGGGGCCCATGGTCCGCCGCTGTCCAGCGATTCATTATAGGGTTCCGTTGTTGTACTGAACAATGGATTATCTTCATGTTTTTCCCAGTCTATACCGTTGGCTGATGATGCATAGCAAATTTCTATAATATCGAAACTGCTTGTGACTACATTATAATTCGTTGAACTTGTGGCGGAATACCACATTTGAAATTTTCCGTCTTCGAATATTACTGCGGGAGTTCCCAGCCACATATCATCATAACTTCCTGGAATTCCATTATTCAGTAACGGATTATCCGGATATCTGTCCCAGCTTATTCCATTACTTGAAATTGCCAGTCCTATCAATACCTTCCATGTATCTGTATTAACGCCGTTATACCACATAATATATTCATCTGTCCCATTATCGTAATATGCTGCCGGAGATTCAACCCATGAGGCATCCCATTCACCTTCACTTCCCATCGTGAAGATCGGATTCGTTTCTTCTTTTTCCCATTTAATGCCATCTGTTGAATATGCAACTCCGATTGCAGAGCTGATTTCAGGTGACTGTTGGGCGGTATCACCATAAAAATATAAACAGTATCCTTCATTATCTTTAACAATTTCAGGTGTATCGAGCCATCCGCTGTCCCAATCTCCCTCATTTCCCACATCAATAACCGGTTCGGAATGTTTTGTCCATTCAATACCATCAAAAGAAGTTGCGTAGCATATCCGTGCTTTATAATCATTCCCAACACCGACATACCACATTTTTATTGTGTCATTCTCAAAAAGAACGGTTGGCTGTCCGATGGCAATTATGTCCCATGTTGCCGGGCCCTTTGTTATAACTGGATTATCGGGATACTTTGTCCAGTTAATCTGGCCGTAAGTGAATAAGCCAGATAAAAGACACAACGAAATGACTGATAATTTTTTGGAAGTTGGGTTCATAATATCGTATTAAATTACCGGTAAATGTTTAAGTAAGTTTATTACTAATTTACACGTTTAAGCATAAATCTCCTAAGCGGTTTGTAAATTACTTTGTTTTAAACTTATTATATGATGAAATAAGTAGTTATATAACGAATACTGATAAATCAGATGATAAATCTCATTTGAAATACCGGTCAGATAACCGTTTAAAATTATACTTTTACCGCAGGTTAGGATATATGCTAAACTGATAAATGTATTATTTTTGACCAAAGCAATTCTTTAATCCAGTAGATTTCAAGTCCATTTCCCAGTTGCCTTCCTCCACATTGAATTCCTTTAAAGGAAGATAGCATGAAATACATTAAGTCCGTTCTACTTTTTTTTCTTCTTCTACAAACAGGATTATACTTATATAGTGCATATCCGAATGATATTATTCAAAATTCAAATAACCGGGTTGGCATTATCGTTGAAAATGATTTTTTCTTTGTAACCGATTATTACTATTCAAACGGTTTCAGTTTAGTATTACAATCGGGATACATGCAGTTTCCTATTCTGAAAAGATTTATGTTCCCGACAGATAATAATCCTTTAATTATTAGTAATATAGAATTAAGCCAAAAAATATATACACCCGTTCAGACCAAAACATCAGAAATACAATATGGAGACAGACCTTATGCCGGAACCCTTACATTAGCTTATACAGAAGAAGCAATATATTCCACAGGTAAAATTTCGTCTTGCATTGTAATTGGTGTATTAGGTGATCGCTCCTGGTCTAGCGAAACACAGAATTTTATTCATAAAGTAATTGATAACGATCAAATTCAAGGTTGGGATAACCAGATCGATAACGATATTATTTTCAATCTTAATTATTCATTTGAGAGAAGATTTCTTAAACTTGATTTCATGAACCTTTCTTCGGCTGCCAATTTACGGTTAGGGACATTAAATACCGATTTGGGAGGATCGGTGAAAGTATCTTTTATCATAAATTACGAGCGTTTGAATATAAAGCATATCAGTGCGATCGCTAAAAACCTGCGTATATATTCCCATGCCGAAATCAGCCCCAGGTATGTGTTGTATAATGCAACCCTGAACGGTGGATTTATTAACAGATCAGATTCCAATCATACATTATCAACAAGTGAACTGCGGGCACTTGTAATTGATAATACAATAGGAGTGGTCATTTGTTATAGGGCTTTTCAACTTGAAATTGATGCAGTACATACTATTCCCGAATTTAAAGGTGGGAGGCATCATATGTATGGCAGAATAGCACTATATTATAATTTTTAGAGAGTATCTCCTTTATCATATTATCTTATTTATAATCCATTGTCAAATAAGTAATTTGTGTTTATCATCGTTTTTTTGGATGGATAAAATATCAAGTTTAACTCTTGATTACTGAATATTTCTTATAAACCCCTGAACACCTTTTTTTAAATCCGAAGCTTCCTCAAGGGCACTCACAAAAGCGCTGCCAATAATTGCCCCGTTTGCATATTTACAGGCATGTTGAAAGGTTTCCCTGCTGGATATCCCAAAACCGATCAGGCGTGGGTGTTTTAAACCGAGTTTCTCTATGCGAATAAAATAATCCTGCTGGTATTCTTCAAAACCCTGTCGTATTCCTGTTGTAGCGGATGCAGCTACCATGTAAATGAAACCTTTGCTGGCATTGTCGATCTTCCTGATACGTTCGTCATTGGTCTGAGGTGTTATGAGAAAAATGTTGTATATGTTGTGCTTATCGAAGATCGACTCGTATTCTTCCTGGTATATATCGAAAGGCAGATCGGGAAGTATGGTACCATCGATACCAACATCATTGCATTTCTTACAAAATGTTTCAATTCCGTATTGAAGGACAGGATTCAGATAACCCATAAGTATCAGAGGGATATTAACATCTTTCCTGATATCTTTTATATGCTCAAATAACAATTTCAGGCTCATTCCATTCTCCAGAGAAGTCTGGCTGCTTTTCTGGATGACCGGTCCGTCGGCAATGGGATCGGAAAAAGGGATACCAATTTCGATGAGGTCGGTTCCTTCTTCGACAAGGGTTTTGATTATTTCAACGGTTGAATCCAGTGTGGGATGACCTGCTGTAAAATATATCGAAAGAATATTGTTCTTTTTTGTTTTAAATAACTGTTCGATTCTGTTCATTATATTTTTTTAAATGTTTTCATTCCGGCCAAAATGCAATGAAGAGCCGGAATCCATACTATAAAAATAAAAAATTGATTCCTGATCCCTACCTGCCGGCTTTGCTCAGCTGAAGCTTCGGCGAAAGCTATGCAGGCAGGTTCGCTTTGCTTCGTCAGTAACGAATGGATTTAGATATTTATTTTTTTCTGCATTATATCAATATAAGTATGCATATCCTTATCACCTCTTCCCGATAAATTAATAACCACAACGTCATCCTTTCCGAATTTCTTCTTATTGAGCACCGCCAGGGCATGTGCTGATTCCAGAGCCGGTATAATCCCTTCGGTCTGAGTAAGAGTAAATGCAGCATCAACTGCTTCCTTGTCGGTTATGCACAGATATTCAGTCCTGCCTATCTTATGTAACCATGAGTGCATTGGCCCTATTCCGGGATAATCTAACCCTGCCGATATTGAGTAAGGCTCTGTTATTTGCCCGTCTTCGTTTTGCATGAGCATGGTCCGGCAACTGTGCAATACTCCGGGGGAACCGATAGCAAGTGTTGCAGCCGTTTCAGGTGTGTCTGCTCCCAATCCCGCAGCTTCCGTTGCGATTAGCTTAACTTTCTCGTCGTCGAGATAATGATAGAATGCTCCGGCTGCATTACTGCCTCCACCCACACATGCCAGGATATAGTCAGGGTAGTCCCTGCCAACCTGTTTTTTTAACTGCCATTTCATTTCTTCGCTGATAATTGATTGCAGGCGTGCTACCATATCGGGATAGGGATGGGGACCAATGACAGAACCGACAATATAATGCGTATCCCACGGATTGTTAATCCAGTCGCGCATAGCCCCGTTGGTTGCATCTTTTAGTGTTTTATTGCCACTTTCTACAGGAATAACTTCGGTTCCGAGCATTTTCATGCGCAAAACATTTGGTGCCTGCCTCGATACATCAAGGGCACCCATATATACGACGCATTTTATTCCCATAAGAGCACAAACAGTAGCTGTTGCAACACCATGCTGACCTGCTCCGGTTTCAGCAATTATACGGGTCTTACCAAGTTTTTTAGCGATCAGGATCTGCCCGACTGTATTGTTTATTTTATGAGAACCTGTATGGTTCAGATCTTCCCGTTTCAGGTAGATCTTTGTGTCATGCATCTCCGATAGTCTTTTGGCAAAATAAAGTGGTGACGGCCGGCCAACATAATCTTTCAGCAGTTGTTTAAACTCCTTTTTGAAATCCGTACTGTTCATTATATCGAGGTAGTTCATTCTTAGTTCCTCAATATTCGGATACATGGCTTCCGGTATAAAAGACCCTCCGAATTCACCATAAAACCCTTTCTTATCGACTGTATATTTCATATTAATAAATTATTCACGTATTTCTTTTATAAAACTCTTTAACAGATTAATATCCTTCATTGCAGGTTCTGTTTCAAATTTGCTGTTTATATCGATGGCTTCTATCGGGAGGTCTTTATTTTTTTTTATGTTACTGGCATCGTCGGGACCAATTCCCCCGCTCAGAAAAAAAAATTTCTGAAGCTCATATTCAGATAATTTTCCCCATTCGAATTTTTTACCGGAACCTCCATGCAATGGTGTTTTAGTATCGAACAGGAAAAACTCGCAAACCTCCATATAGTCATTCAATACAGAAAAATCAAATGATTCATTTATTCCGAAAGATTTAATTATATTAATATCAAATCCTTTCAGATCTCTGCAATATTCCGGTGACTCATCACCTTGAAGTTGCACATAATCCAGTTTTAATATATTTGCCCAACGTACTACATCATTAAATAAGGCATTAACCGTAACACCTACTTTTCTAATATTCCCGGGAAATTTAACTTCAACCCTGAAATTATCGCCAACATATCTCTTAGAATAAGGATAAAGAATAAATCCGATGTAATCCGGTTTCAACTTTACCAATTGTTTGATATTCTCAGGATCTTTCATCCCGCACACCTTTATTTTAAAAGGATCATCTTTCATATTAATTCTTTTCGTTTTATGCCCGGTAATGCATCGTTAATTTTCTCACATACTCTTTGTGTCATTTTTTACACCAAAGATCACAGATTTAAACAGAGAAATACAGAGCAGTAGTAATCATTATATGGTTACATATTTTTTTTTACAAATTCTGAAAATGCGAATACGGGATCATCATTCTTCATAAAATTTTCCCCAATCAGGAAACCATCGAATCCATGCTGTCTGAGAAATAAGATGTCTTCAGGTTTTGAGATACCACTTTCGGAGATCTTGACAAAACCATCCGGGATCATCTCTGATAAACTGACAGAGTGTTGAAGATCGACCACAAAAGTATCCAGGTTGCGGTTGTTTACTCCAACCACATCAACATGTTCGTTAATCCTGCTAAGTTCATTTTCGTCATGTATTTCCATGAGTACCTGCAAGCCAATATCATGGGCTTTTCTGGCCAGATCCTTAGCCTTTTTTATCTCAAGAATGGATGCAATCAGTAAGACAGCATCTGCCCCTATAGCTTTTGCTTCCAGAATCTGGTATTCGTCAATAATAAATTCCTTTCTTAATATAGGAATTTTGTTTGCAGCACGGGCAATTCTCAGATCATCGACAACACCGCCGAAAAAAATAAAATCCGTAAGCACTGACAATGCTGATGCTCCGGCCAGAGCATATCCCTTTGTAACTTCTTCAACCCGTGCCGTATTGTTTATTATTCCTTTTGACGGAGATTTACGTTTGAATTCGCCAATTATACCGGTTTTATCTTCAGCTATAATATGGTCTTTAAAACTTATAGTTTTACGATTGAAATATTCAAACTTTTCCAGTTCAGGTATGGGTATTAATTCTTTTGTACTGGCAACTTCTTTCTTCTTATGCGCAACTATTGTATTTAATATCGACATTTCTACCTATTGTAAAGAAATTAATTTTTTCAGTGCACCAAGTGCTCTTTTACTCTCTAAAGATTCCTTTCCAGTCTGAATACATTCCTCGATTGATTTCTCGGGTGAAATACATTTTAAAGCAAATGCGGAATTAGCTAGTGTTGCTGAAACCTGTGCTTTTGTTCCATTGCCTTCAAGGATATCTGCAAATATTTTTACTGATTCTTCTACTGATTTTCCTCCTGATAATTCTTCCGGTTTTACTTTTGACAGGCCAATATCTTCGGGGCTGTACGTTTTATCTTCTTTTGCAGACAGTGCCCTGAAATTGTCAGTTAGCGAAATTTCGTCGTAGCCATCCTTACTGTAAAGAATAAAATAATTAACACCTAACTTAGTATATACCTGGTTGTATAGCTCCTGAACTTCTTCATTAAAAACGCCGACAATCTGGTTCTCAGGCTTTGCCGGATTTACCATTGGTCCCAACATGTTGAAGAAAGTCTTTACTCTCAGCGATTTTCTAACCGGACCTACATGTTTCATGGCAGGATGAAAGAAAGGAGCATGCAAATAGCAGATATTTGCTACATCAATTTCCTTCTTAATTTTACCCTGATCATTTGAAAACTTATAACCGAAATGCTCAAGTATATTCGATGAACCACAAGGGGAGGATACCCCGTAGTTGCCATGTTTTGCTACTTTAACACCCACTCCGGCCAATACAAAAGAAGTAAGCGTAGAAATATTGAAAGTATTCTTTTCATCGCCACCGGTACCACAAACATCAATTGTATTATATTCCGATAAATCGACTGGTATACAAAGGTCGAGTAATGCTTCTCTAAAACCTGCAAGCTCCTGCGGTGCAATCTTTCTCATCAGGTATACAGTAAGAAAGGATGCCATTTCAGATTCAGAATATTTTCCTTGTCCTATTTCAGTGAGGATGTTTTTAGCTTCCTCCTGCTTAAGGATATTCTTATCGAACAGATAGATTAATATTTCTTTCATTTTAAGGTTTGGTTATTTTGTTAAATATTATTATTCTTTTCATTTTCCAGGTTATCCGGCTTTCCTTACTCTCATTATCCATCAGTTCCAGCAACTTTTTTTGTATTTGCAGTATTTCAGATCTGCCGATAATATTATTTACTACTTCCGATTCTGACCATATACCTGCAGCATTTGGATAAAACCAGGCCGATGCCTGACGATCAGGGACTTTAATAACTTCGCTATAATTATTTTCAACGTTATAACTTTTAATTGCCGAATCCATTTTCTTCCCGACAAATAATTCTGCATCCTGCGATTTTACCAAAGAGCCGCTAATTTGCAGATATTTTTTAAAAACCGGAACTTCAGTATTAATGTCTTCCAGTTCATCAATGAAGATTTTTCCATTTTTTGTTAATGAATTTTTCCAGGTATTTATTGCAGATGAGATGTCAGGGATATGAGAAAGTAAAAATCTCGAATAAATAAGATCATATTTATGAACACCCAAATTTTTGGTAACATCTTGTTTCTGAAAAATAAAATCATTGTATTTTTCCTTAGCTATACAAATAAAGTCTTCGGAAAAATCTAATCCGGTAATACTATTGGCTTTTGTTGCTTCATAAAGCATTTCTGTTGAATAGCCTGGTCCGCAACCCATATCACAGGCCGATATAATTTTATCATTCACACCTGATAAGATAAACCTGGACGAGTATGGGTTAAAAAACTCAGCTATCCTCCGAAGTCTTTCTGCAGCCAGAGTTGTATGTCCGAACGTATATTTCATATAAATGAATAACTATTTCTTCAGCCAGTTCTCAACGATCTTCAATCCATGTTCTGTAAGCACCGATTCGGGATGATACTGTACGCCTTTTACATCATATTCTTTATGACTAATTCCCATAATCATTCCATGTTCATCGAGGCTGTTTATTTTGAAACAGTCGGGGAGATCATTCCGCGATACCACCCATGAATGATATCTTCCGACCATAAATCTGCCAGGGATGCCTTCATAAAGTCTGTCTTCCGGTGTAAGTATATCTACAGGGGTTGAGACACCATGATATACTTTATCCAGGTTGATCAGACTGCCACCAAACGCTTCTCCTATTGCCTGATGTCCCAAACAGACTCCAAGAATACTTTTTATCATATAATACTTTTTTATAAGGTCGAGACAAATACCGGCTTCAATCGGAATTCCGGGTCCGGGCGATAGCAGGATCTTATCATATTCATTTATTTTTTCAATGTCAATCTGGTCGTTTCTGTATACATCAACAGTATCCTCTGTCAGGTTTTTCACATAATGAACAAGGTTATATGTGAAGGAATCGTAATTGTCTATTACTAATATTTTTCTCATTGTTATATTTCTTTAGCCAGGTTAATTGCTTTTTTTAATGCCCCGAGTTTATTATTTACTTCCTGCAATTCATTCTCTTCTTTTGATTCTGAAACAATTCCTGCACCTGCCTGGTAGAATAGTGTATTATTCTTACTCAGGAATGTTCTGATCATAATAGCATGGTTCAGATTGTATTGCAGATCGATAAAGCCTATTGCCCCTCCATAATAGCTTCTGTTTTGATTTTCATATTTATCTATCAGCTCCATGGCTTTATATTTAGGAGCTCCTGATAGAGTTCCTGCGGGGAAAGTAGCCATCATCATATCCACAACTTTGGATGGTTCATTGAGCTGACCCGAAACTGTAGAGACCAGGTGAATAACATGAGAGTAGAACTGTACTTCTCGATATTTATCAACATGCACATCTGTTCCATGGCGACTAAGGTCGTTACGTGCAAGATCGACAAGCATTACGTGTTCTGCATTCTCCTTTGGATCAGCACAAAGCTGTATGGCCAGCTCATTATCTTTTACATCGTCACCGGTACGTTTAAAAGTGCCGGCTATCGGATTAATAACGGCTCTTCCGTTTTCTATCTTCAGTTGTGCTTCAGGTGATGAGCCAAATATGCAAAAATCACCATAATCGAAGTAAAAAAGGTATGGGGAAGGATTTACTGATCGAAGTGCCCGGTACAGATTGAAATCATCTCCTGAATAAGGTTGTGAGAATTGACGTGATAAAACAATCTGAAAAACATCACCACGTTGACAATGTTTTTTGCCGTAAGTCACCATTTGCATATACTCTTCATCGGTTATATTCGATTTCTCCTTTTCTGAAGGTATAAACTTATCAGGTTCAATAACACCGATCTTGAAAATCAATTCCTGAATTTTTTCAATTTCGCTCTTCTGGCCATCAAAGAGATTCTCCAGTAAGGTCAGGTCGTTATTAAAGTGATTTATGGCAATTATGTGACGAAAGAAATTATACTGAAGATCCGGTATATTGTATTCTTCTTTAACAGGACTATGGAATTTTATAGTCTCAAAATACTGGACTGCATCGTAAGAAGAATATCCGAATATTCCGTTTACCAGGCTTGAATCTCCTTCTGCTACTTCGAATGAGCGAATAAAACTATCGAATCTGTCCCGGAAATCATGAATATTTTCAAGCTTGCCTTTATCATTGGTACCATCAGGCCATTCCTCATAGTAGCTCCCCGAGTCAACCATAAAAGTTGCAACGGGATCAAGGCAGATGAAAGAATAGCTGTTTTCATGTCCATGATAATCGGAGCTCTCCAGAAGGAATGATTTAGGGAATGACTCCCTGGCCCTGATATAGATGCTTACAGGTGTCACAACATCAGCAAGTACCCTTTTCGTTATTAATTTGATCTTATGTTTCTTCATTGTCAGTATGGTTTCATTGCACAAAATGGGTTAGATTTACTCGCAGACATAAATCAGAAGCGGCCTACCGTGAGTTACGATAGGCCGCTTTTGTATCTTTGATTTTTACAAAATGGATCTTACCTCACGGATTCGCAAGAATTCGGAGCCACCACCACCAGTTTGTAAAAAGAATCTTTTTCATTTTAGTTTGATTTCTTTGCAAATATATGCTATAGTTTTTCAATAAAACAAATGCTATGCAACCTTCAGTCGTTTAATATCCTGCTTTTCAAGTTTTTCTGCCGCATATTTTTTTGTTATCACCATTTCTTCTTTAACCCCTTTTGAAGGCAGTTCAAACATTGCATCCATCATTATTGCCTCACAAATAGAACGTAATCCGCGGGCGCCGAGTTTAAATTCTATGGCTTTATCTACAATATAATCAAGCGTACTGTCTTTAAATGTTAGCTTGATACCATCCATATCGAACAGTTTTATATACTGTTTGATAATAGAATTTTTAGGTTCAGTAAGTATTTGTCGCAAGGTATTCCTGTCTAAAGGGTGCAAATACGTTAATACCGGCAGGCGGCCAATGATCTCGGGAATCATTCCGTATGCTTTCAAATCCTGAGGGGCAATGTACTGAAGTAAGTTTTCCCGATCGACTTTCTCGGTATTTTTTACTGAGCTGTAACCTACAACCTTTGTATTCAATCTGTGCCCAATCTTTTTTTCTATACCATCGAATGCTCCGCCACAGATGAATAATATGTTCCGTGTATCCACAGGTATCATTTTCTGATCGGGGTGTTTACGTCCTCCCTGCGGGGGAACGTTGATCACAGACCCCTCAAGTAATTTCAGGAGGCCCTGCTGAACTCCTTCACCGGATACATCGCGAGTGATTGAGGGGTTGTCTGATTTACGTGCTATTTTATCTATTTCATCGATAAAGACTATTCCTTTTTCTGCTGCCTCGACATTATAATCGGCTACCTGTAAAAGTCTTGTCAGGATACTTTCAATATCTTCACCAACATATCCGGCTTCGGTCAGGACAGTTGCATCGACAATTGTAAAAGGAACATTCAGTAATCTGGCTATAGTTCTTGCCAGTAATGTTTTCCCGGTGCCTGTTTCACCGACCAGAATTATATTCGATTTTTCAATTTCAACCTCTTCATCTTTTCTGTGCGAATGCATTAGTCGCTTATAGTGATTATAAACTGCTACAGAAAGGTATTTTTTTGCCTGATCCTGACCAATTACATACTGATCGAGAGAAGCTTTGATTTCTGAAGGTTTAACGAGTTGAATGGTATTGATATCGAAATCGCCGGATTTTTTCAGTTCTTCCTGAACAATCTCGTACGCCTGTTCAATACAGTTGTCACAGATATGTCCCGATATACCGGCAATAAGCAGGTTTGTATCGCGTTTTTCTCTACCACAAAATGAACATCTGTCCATAGGACAATTTATTATTTTTTTGAACGTTTAAGTACTTCATCTACCATGCCGTATTTCATGGCTTCTTCAGCAGTCATCCAATAATCACGATCGGAATCTTTTTCGACCTTATCAAATGGATTACCACTATGTTCAGCAATAATTTTGTAAAGTTCAGTTCGTAGTTTCAGTATTTCTCTGGCAGTTATTTCAATATCCGCCGCTTGCCCCTGGGCACCGCCCATTGGTTGATGAATCATTACTCTTGAATGCTTTAAAGCAGATCTTTTACCTTTTTCACCGGCACAAAGTAATACGGCAGCCATAGAAGCAGCCATACCGGTGCAGATAGTGGCTATATCAGAAGTTATATACTGCATGGTGTCGTATATGCCAAGCCCGGCATGCACGGAACCACCAGGTGAATTAAAATATATCTGAATATCCTTCCCCGGTTCATTCGAGTCGAGATATAACAATTGTGCCTGAATAACATTGGCGACATAGTCATCAATTGGTAATCCGAGAAAAATGATACGGTCCATCATCAGTCTGGAAAACACATCCATAGATGCTACATTCAGCTGGCGTTCTTCAATAATAGTTGGGGAGATATAACTATTATTATATGCTGAAGTTATTTTTTGCAGCGTGATGCTGCTTATACCTTTTCGGTCAGCAGCAAATTTTTCAAAATCTCTAATATCTGCCATATGTTTACTTATTAGGCTTTGTAAAGTTAGTATAATTTTCCTACGCTGAAAATTATTTTACTCACTTGAAGGAGAATACAGCTTTGATAAACCGAATTACAAAATCAGATGATTAACATCTTAAAAAGTTGCTTTTTTGACCGGCAAAAATTTATTTTCTGCTTTTTTTATCTTCAAAAAGTTTATTGAACTTATCTATGTTAATTTCTTTTTCATCGATTTTTACTGTGTCTTTTAAAAAGGCTATTACCTTTTCTTCAGCTGCCCTGGTCCTTATCTTATTCTTTTCTTCGGTATTCTCGAGTATCTTTTTTGAGAATTCTGCGAGATGCTCATCGGGGACATTATTCATACCATACTGTCTGAACTGAGCGCGTGCCACTTCTTTCGCTCCTTTTTCCAAATCCTCGTCTGTAACAACCAACTGATTTTCTTTTATTATCTGGTCTTTGATTAATTGCCATTTCAGATCTTCTTCAAAATGATCATAGTCATTTTCTATCTGTTCTTTTGTATATTCCCCTTTATTGATAAGAAATAGCCATCGCTTCAAGAACTCTGATGGTAATTTATTTTTAAATTTTTTAACCAAAATATCCTTTACATCAAGACTAAACCTGTAATCACTTTCCTGACTAAGGGCAGGCTTTGCATCTTCTGCAATTCGTTCGCGAAATTCTTTTTCGGATTTTACATTTCCTTCACCGTATATTTTATCGAACATTTTCTGGTTAACTTCAGCATTTTTGAACTGAGATATTTCTTTAATGGTTACTGAAAAATTGTTTGATATATCTTCCAGCCTGGCTTTATCTATCTTTAATAAACCGGATAATTCTGCATCACTTGGGTATGCTTTCCGGATATCTATATTTTGTGTATCACCCTTTTTAATTCCAATGAAGCTCTTTTTAACAGACTCATCTTTTATTACTTCAATCGATAAAGTTGCTTCATCAACGGATATTCCGTTTTCTTTAGGGGCACCAGTGTCGTCCAGTTCTACCAGAGATGCTTTGATCAGATCTTTATCAGAAGCCTTATCGACACTTATCATCTCACCTAAACGCTGACAGTAATTCTCTACATATTTATCAATCAGCTTATTATCTGTTTTAATATTGTAAAATGGGATTTTATCTTTTCCGGTAATTTTTATTTCAGTATCGGGAGCCATTCCCAAATCAAACTTAAATTCAAATTCCGTATCGTTATCCCAGTCAATCTTATTTTCATCCACTTCGTGCGGAATTGGATCTCCGAGAATATTTAGTTTTTCTTCAAGCTGAAATTTTGAAACAGATTCGGATACCAGTTTATTTACCTCCTCAATTAATACAGGTTTTCTATACATTTTGTTAATAAGACCAAAGGGTACCATTCCGGGCCTGAAACCATCAATTCTGGCTTTTTTTCTGTAATCCTTAAGGGTTTTATTCACCCTTTCTTCATAATCATTCTTTTCAAGTTTTACTGATAAAACAGCATTTAATTCATCGATATTTTCCCTGGTAATATTCATAACTCTCATTTTATTCAATTATTAAAAACCGCCAACACTAACGACATGCGAGAGTATTAGCGGTCAGGAAATGGTGCGGATGAAGGGACTCGAACCCCCACTCCCGAAGGAACTAGATCCTAAGTCTAGCGCGGCTACCAATTACGCCACATCCGCAAAACGAAGTGCAAAGATATTACAATTTTTATTTCGACCAATAAGATGGATTTGATGGTTTAAAATTGTAAACATTTATTTTTAGATGGTATTTGTTTGAACATTTCTTATAAATATTTGATCTTTATAGTAAAGATAAATTCATAACTAAATTTTATAGCCATGAGAAACATTTTTTTGATATTACTAATGACCTTGATATTAGGTTTATCTGCGTATAGTCAGTCAGAAGTATTCCAATCAGACAAGCTGGAGAAGATTTGGGAAGCCAAAGGGCTGCTTGTTCCCGAATCAGTTCTACCGGTTCCGGAAAAGGGAATTATGTATGTTTCTAATATTGGTGATCATGAATCGAAAGAGAAGACAGGATTTATTTCCATACTTGATTTTGATGGCAAAATAAAAACCCTTGAATGGAGTGAAAAACTTAAAGCTCCCAAGGGGATGGCAATTAATGAAGGTAAACTCTATGTTACCGAAGTGGACCATATTACAGAAATTGAATTATCAAATGGTAAGGTTTTAAATTCTTATCCTGTAGAAGGAGCTGTCTTTTTGAATGATGTTGCTGTTGGTAAAAACGGAGTAATTTACTTCACTGATTCAAAGACCGGTACTATTTACTCTCTTTCGGAAGGGAAAATTAATGTATTGGTGAAGGATGAAAATTATAAATTTTTAAACGGAATAATAACTGTTGGTAATAAAGTAATATTTGGTACTGATGGAAATGTGTTAAAGATTGATACTGAGACAAAGGAAATTACAGAATGTCTTGCTAATACAGGTGGCGTAGATGGCCTTTCCATGATAGATAAAGGTTATTTTATCTTTTCAGACTGGGCCGGTAAAGTTCATATTATGACAGAAGGTGAAGAAAAAGAGTTGTTGCTTGATACATCTGAGACAGAAAAAACAAAAAGTGCTGATTTCGGTTTCGTTCCGGAACAAGATTTAATTCTAATACCGACATTCTTCGACAATAGTGTTGTTTGTTATAAATTAAAGAGATAGTATCGTTAATTTGAAGTACGTGGCTGCCCATTACCTTTAATTGATTGTGGGTAGATTTGTTTAATATAATTATTTCCTTTTCATAGCCTTAGACATTCAGCGAATCATTTATTTTAAACAGATTATTTTTCCATCATTCCGGATTCTGCATAATTTTTAGTAAATTCTGGGAGGATTTTACTTTACCTTCTAAAGCATGGAAAATACCGAAGTATTACCCCGGGTGTTAGTCGTTGATGATCAGTTACAAAACAGGATGTTAATCGCCGAGTATCTCGATGAACTGGAGATTGATATTGATGAAGCTGAATCAGGTGAAGAATGTTTGGAAAAACTTAAACATGAAGATTATACTTTAATTATTCTAGATATTCAGATGCCTGGTCTGGACGGATTTGAAGTCCTGGAGGCAATGCGAAAAGTAGAAAGAACAAAAGATATCCCTGTTGTTTTTATATCAGCTATTTACGATTCTGAGGAGTATATTCTGAAAGGTATTTCAAGCGGGGCAATAGACTTTATTACAAAACCAATTAATATTTCAATACTCAGAAGCAAGGTTACCAATTTTCTGAATTTATATGAGAAACAGTTGAAGCTTGATCAGCTTGTAAAAGCACTTGAAAAAACCAATGACAAACTAAGAGAAAGTGAGCAAAAGTTTAAAAAAATTGCTCATACTGCCAGTGATGCTATTATAGTTCTTGATCAAAAATATAAGATACGTTTCTGGAATGAGGCATCGCAACAAATATTTGGATATTCCGGAACAGAAATCAACGGGGAAGATTTTTTCAATAAACTTATTTCTGGTAAATCACAGTCAGATTTAAAGAAATTTTTCGATGCATTGTTAAAAGAGAAAAGTTTGCAGCAGAACAGTACATTAAGAATTATTGGTTACAATAAAGAAGGATCTGAATTCCCTGTTGAATTATCACTTGCGTACTTTACAGCGGCAAATAATGAAATTAATTACACGGTAATTATTCGAGACATAACCAAACAGGTGAATATGGAGAAAGAAGCTTTAAAAGCTAAAGAATTACGCGAGTCGAATAAAACAATGAAAGAATTCATGGACAGTGTTAGCCATGAGTTGCGTACTCCAATGAATGCAATTCTTGGAATATCGAACATGTTACTAAAATACAACAATGAAAATCTATCCGATAAACAAACCGAAGGTCTTCAGATAATTAATCAAAGCGGAACCAGGTTGCTTGATATGATTAATGATGTATTAGATTTATCAAGACTGGATGCCAACAGGCTTAAGGTGGTAAATGAAAGAATGAATCTTGATAAATTCCTTGCCTCAATGCATAGTATGGTTTTAAGCCTGATAGGTGAGAAAAAGATAAAATTCTATATCAGGAAAAGTATAAATGTTGGACAATATATATTTTCTGATATTAAAAAGTTAAACCAGATACTTACTAACCTTTTAGGTAATGCAGTCAAATTTACTAATGAAGGCAAAATAAATTTATTCATCCATTATATCGACGATAAATTATATTTTGAAGTATCTGATACAGGCATAGGGATTAATGAAGAGCATCTGCAGGATATTTTTTTTAAATTCAAACAAATAGACAACTCGGCATCAAAAAAATATCAGGGCACGGGATTGGGTTTGAATATCTGTAAAAAACTTGTTGAATTACTTCAAGGTGAAATCATTGCAGAAAGCAGACCCGGGAAAGGTACTACCATGAAATTTTACATTCCGGCAGAACAATTACCATCGGAAATTAATTATAAAGAAGAACAAATTGAACAGGCAGAATCCTCAGATGCAATAATTCGGGAATTAAATATAAATAAACCATTGGCAGTTGTTCTGGACGATAATAAGGAAAATCGATACTGGTATGCGAACCTGCTGTCTGTTAAAGGATTTGAGGTTATTGATTACTCTGATTCATGCGAGTGTCTGAAAGCAATGAAAATGCTCCTTCCTGAAATTCTAATCATGAAATATGAGATGCCTAAGCTGCATGGAGAAACTGTTTTAAAAGAAATAGGTAATAATAAAAACCTGAATAAAATGCAGGTTGTATTAATGTCAAATGCCGATGATCTGATTTTAAAAGATATAGAAAATAATATAACAGTACTTAATTTACCTGTTACCGAGAAAATTTATCTGGAAAGTATTAAAAAACAAAAAATATCAGAAACCAAAACTGAGTGCAATGATATCGTACTATTTGAAGGTAAAAGTGCTTTGAAAAAATACGCTGAGAATGGTATTGAGTATTACCGGAACGATTCATTTGAGATGATGATATATTTAATTGCGAAAAGAAAAATAAAAAATCTCATTTTGGAAGGAATTGACCTTATGGGAGAGAATTTTAAACTTGTTAAATGGTTATGCGCAAATGGTAAACACATTCCTGAAAAAGTAATTGTGGTTTATACTAATCAACTTTTCAAGGCTGTTGTTAATGAAATAATAAAAATACCAGAGGCTTTTCTTATACCACTAAAAGATCTTCTGGTTTATGAGAATCTTAATACAGCAATCGATTCTTTAAGTAAAGTAAAAACCTGATAATACTCAAACTCAGATGAATATACCACTAATACTTATTGTCGATGATGAACATGCAAATCAGTTCCTTTTGGAAGGTTTGCTCAATGCGCAAGGTTACAATACTTTAGTTGCCGGTAATGGTGAAGAATGTTTAAAAATCCTTAATGATAATAAACCCGATCTGATATTACTCGATATTATGATGCCTAAAATGACCGGAGTAGAAGTATTGGAGGAAATAATCAGAAATAAAGAGTTACAGAATATTCCCGTTTTAATGGTATCTGCCAAGACAAGCACTTCTGACATTAAAGAATGCCTTGAAATGGGAGCAATCGATTATGTGAAAAAGCCGTTCGATGAATTGGAGTTATTGGCAAGAATAAAAGTTGGACTGCGACTAAAAAAGAATGAAGATCATCTAAGGGAGATGTTAGTGCAAAGAAACAGTTTTGTAAGAATAATCTCTCATGATTTGCGCTCACCATTTACGGCCATTAATGGTTTCGCTGAGCTGTTATTAAAAGATAAGAATCTGACTGAAGACCAAATTGAATCGGTAAGCTATATTATTAAATCAGTCGAATTCAGTATTGATTATTTTAATAAGCTCCTTAGTTGGACAATGCTGGAGTCAGATGACCTGGAACTTAATATTTCTGAATGCGATATTTTTTATATAATCGACAGCGTTATTAGGTTACTGGCTCATAAATCGGGATCAAAAGGAATATCGATTGAGAATTCAATTCCGGAAAATACTACCATAAAAGCAGATGAAACATTTATAAGACAAGTGTTTGCCAATCTTATAAGTAATTCAATTAAATACACCCATGAAGGTGGGGATATTAAATGTTTGTTAAATAACACTCAGGGGAAATTGGAAATAGTAATTTCAGACGATGGTGTTGGTATGCCAAATTATATTACTCCGGAGAATTTATTTTCAGGCAGTATGATTAAATCGGAAAAAGGCACAAATGGAGAGAAAGGTACAGGTATAGGATTAAGTATATGTAAAAAAATACTGGATGCACACGGATTTGATATTACGTTTAAAAGAAAGGAGCAGGGAACTGATTTTATAATATCAATTCATTAGTTCTGTTCAGAGTACTTAATTAAATTTCGGCAAAAAGAAATATCAATACCCATGAAATAATAAACAGAATCATAAGTGCAATAAATCCATACTTAAATCCTCTTTTTGCTTTATACAAAGCTTTTATTTTCTGCAGGTTTCGAATTTTGTTCAGGCAGTTTTCCTTTGCGAACGAATCTTTAATTATATAATCGAATGCTCCAAATTTAATTGAATCCACTGCCACATCAATGCTGCTTTGCCCTGAAAGAAATATAAAGTATGCTTTATTGAGTTCCGTACTTGCTTTTTTTAAAACGTCAAGTCCGCTCATCCCCGGCAAATCAAAATCCTGAATTATTATAGGGTTCTCATTATTTTTTGCATGTTTGAATAAATCCTCTCCGGTATAGAATCCTTTTACATTTGAAAATCCCTGAGCCTTCAGGTATTTACAAATCATCATATTTAATGCTTCATCGTCATCGACAACATAAATGACCTGATTATCTTTAAAAGCCATGATCGATATTTTTTATCCTGAATTTTTTATTACGATTGTAGTTCAAGTAAACATGCTGATATATCTAAAATCAAAGCTCTGAGCCCAATGAAATCTGATTTATTAAAGATTCAAATTAACGAAAATTAGTGAAAAATACACAAAACGTTTTCAGGATAAATCGGGTTTTAACTTAAATTCATCATTCAGCAGTATCTTTTCAATCATTCAATAATTAATACCATCCTGGTATATCACCTGAGTTCAAAATTCTTTCCGAGGTATACTTTTCTGACTTGCTCGTCCTCTGCCAGGTCATTGGCTGTTCCGGCTTTTAGTATCTCGCCTTCAAAAAGCAGATAAGCCCTATCAGTTATCGATAGAGTTTCATGTACGTTATGATCTGTAATTAGAATACCAATGTTCTTGTCTTTCAATCTTGCGACAATTTCCTGAATGTCTTCAACAGCAATTGGATCTACACCGGCAAAGGGTTCATCGAGTAAAATAAATTTTGGATCTATTGCCAGGGCTCTGGCAATTTCTGTTCTTCTTCTTTCTCCGCCGGAAAGCTGAATTCCCAAACTCTTTCTTATTTTCTGAAGTCCCAGCTCTTTTAATAATGATTCAACCCTGTGCTTTTGTTCTTCTTTTGACAGCCCGGACATTTCAAGTACTGCTTTCAGGTTGTTTTCAACTGAAAGTTTCCGAAAAACAGATGCTTCCTGCGCTAAATAGCCAATTCCTTTCTGTGCTCTTCTGTAAACCGGTTCGCGGGTGATTTCTTCATCTTCAAGATATATTTGTCCTGCATTGGGTGCAATTAATCCGACAATCATATAAAATGTAGTTGTTTTACCGGCACCATTCGGACCCAGCAATCCTACAATTTCTCCCTGCTCAACATCTACTGTTACACTCTTAACCACAGTTCTGTTTCTGTATCTTTTTACCAGATTCTCAGCTCTTAATTTCATTATATCTTTTAAGAATTTATTTGAAAATTCAAATGTATAAAAGTTTCCCGAACCACATTTTGCTTTAATTTATAATGATAATATTTAAAATGTCAGCTGCATAGTGGCTCTTAGTCCAAATCTTGAAATATTTTCGTTTTCCAGGTAGGTAAATCTCCACATAGCATCAACCCGAAAAAATCTGAGAATATTTTCCAGTCCAACACCTGCTTCAATGTAAGGTTTGTTCAGATCCGTTAAACCCTCCGGGAATTCCATTACATTTCGATTTGCTTCACTAAGTCTGCCGACAAGTATTTTTCCGCCGATCACTTCCCTAAACTTTAACCACCGTAAAAGAGGTATCTGATTAAAAAAGAATCCCTGAAAATGATGTTCTGCGAATAATATTGCATATTCATCACTTACAAACTCATAATAGTTCATCATATTAAATGCCAGCGGATCGTAAATATATGTTTCATTGCCTTCATGCAATTTAAGTAATGGATATGGTAAAATACCAAACACTTTTCCTGCTGTTATTCTATATCGCAAATACCCGATCGGATTGGTTTCAATTTTATCTGTTATTTTAATTCGTACTTTATAGTATTCATAATCACTACCCAATACACCTTTGGGACCAAATGTCAAGTCCAAATCAAGGATCGGATACTTTGATCCAAGACTTACTCTTTCAAATTTTCCAAGCAAAAATTTCTCGCGGTAAGAAAAATGTGTGCTAAGTGTTACTTCAGCAGATGTGATATCAGGATAAGCAATTGTATCACTTCCTTCAATAACTTTAAAAGGCACATATTCAGTACCATGTACACTTTGATAACGTAAAGAAAATATATTTGAAAATCCCTGGAACCATTCTCTTTCAAAATAAGCATTGTACTGATCAACCAGTGTTAACTGGTAATTCGGGGTTCTTCTAAATATCGAAACAAAAAAGTTGTCGTCGAGAAAAGCATTCTCACTTTTACCCAGTTGTCTGATGTCGTGATAATATGATATGCCAGCACTAATCCTCGGATTCGTTTTGAACATATGTTCGGCTATAGCCCCGTATTTAATTCTTTCATCTTTTAATCCGTATGCAACATGACCACCAAATCGCCATTTGGTGCTGAAGTTATTACTTGTTCTTCCCCCAAGTTTAAATCTATATCCTTCAATCGGGTTATGACTAAAAAAAGTATAGTATGGTCCCAATTCTATCGGACCCAAAACATAATAATAATCGACAAACATTTCAACTAACTTATAAATTCTTTTAAACGTTGGAACGTTTGTAACTGAATCGACCATTTCATATACTCCGATGTCTTCATCTGAAAGTTCTACTTTTCTGTTTTCTTCCCAATAATCATCTCTTTTATTGAGTTCTTCGTTATTAGCAACAATGTCTGTCTTTATCTCAGTCACCTCTTCAGGAATTGCAATGTTAAGCTGAATACTGTCATACGTTGAAGTTTTTCGGCCAAAAAAACCTGTGTTTTTATCGGTCAGATATAAATCGAGCATAAGATCTTCGCTGGTAAGAAACCATATGGAATCATTTATTTTATTGTATTCATGAACAGCGATCATATCGTTCAGGAAGTTGATATTAACATCTTTTGATACCCTGAGCTGGACTTTTTTAATAGCAAAAGATGTGTCTGCTACCCAGAAATATCCATAAAATGTGCGTTCCTGTTTTCGTTTTGGTTTAAATGATATTTTAAAACAAAGACTGTTGTCAATTACTGCGCTGTCTTCAAGGACATATTTATAATATAGTCTTCCGAAATCGGCAATCGGGCTAACAAAACCAGGTTCGAACAATGTAATGAAGTTATTATATATATTCAGTTTCTGGTACATTTTACCTGTATACTGCGATATAGTATTATTCTGAATGCCACTTATTTTAAATGCTTCAATAACTTCACGTTCAACCGACGGATTTTGCTGAAAGTAATATTTTGATACACTTTCGGTAATAAGCACAGGAAGGTAATTTTTACCGAACACTTCGGATGAATCCATATGGTCAAATACAAACTGAAATTCTTTAAGTATTCTTTGATTTTTAAATTTCTCACCAATGTTGTTTATATCTAACCGCAGCTTATTATAAGATTTGTATTGATACGAATTAAACCGGTCCGGATTATTATATTTTTTATTTTCTGAGATAGAACGAAGAATTTTAAAGGCCGGGTTTTCACCTGGTCTGACAACTACTTCTTCAATAGCCAGACTGGTGGGTTTTAAGGTAAAATTGATTTTTTGAGTCATACCGGTTTTAATAAATTTCTTTTGCGGTATATACCCGAGGCTTGACGCAATAAGCGTATCAGTAGCATATGAGGTCTCGATATAAAAAATCCCGTCGAAATCGCTTATTGCCCCAATATGACTGTGCAGAAAAACAATATTTACAAATGGGAGAGGCTCACCGGTTTCTTCATCAGTGACAATACCACTGATAACTGTTTTCTGTGCTAATACACCAAAACTAATAAACAGACTTAAAAATAGACCTGAAAATAACTTAATCCGCATAACTGGTTTTGGTTAAAATAGACAGAATAAATTGATTTGCGATGCACTATTGATTCTAATATTTTTATATAATTTCTTTTTGTTCATCTTTTTTAACAATTCTTTTTGAAATAGCTATACTTATTTCATATAAAACCAGAAGCGGCAGTGAAACAAGAATTTGACTAAAAACATCTGGAGGTGTAATAATAGCTGAGATTATAAGAATAATAACCAAAGCATGTTTTCTATATTTTTTCAATGTTTCCGGTGTTAATAATCCAATTTTTGAGAAAAAGAGCACTATTACCGGTAATTCGAATAAAATTCCAGATCCTAAACCAATGCTGGAAACAAGTGATATGTACGACATTAATTTAATATTATTAACAGCTAAATCCGAAACCTGGTAACTATAAAGGAAATTAATTGATAAAGGACATATAATATAATACCCAAATAGTAATCCGATAAAAAATAACAAAGAAATTGCAGCAACTGCACCCCGTGCAATTTTCCTTTCCTTTATATATAAAGCAGGGCTTACAAAACGCCAGAACTCATAAAAAATATACGGAAATGCCAGCACAAGTCCGCCAATGAGAGAAATCTTAATATGAGCCAGAAACTGTCCGGCCATCTGAATACTCTGCAGTTTAATAGGATTTGAATTGATACATAACCTGGAAGTATGTAAAAAAGAATTTTCTCCCAGGTAACATAACCAGTAATTTGTAAAAAAGTCGCTTCTGCTGGGGCCAAGTATTACAACATCAAAGACAAATTCTTTAAAAATAAAAGCAACTATCGCGATCAGAACAATAACAACAGCTGATCTTATTATATGCCACCTGAGTTCTTCAAGATGATCAAGAAATGTCATTTCCTGTGCGTCAATTTTACTCATATTCTTGCACTAAAAATTAACCACAAACATAGTCAATAATGCTATCTCACATTGTGTTGAATTGAAAAAAACTTACTATTTTTAATATATATTGGATGCAAAGTGAAGGTTATTTGGCCCAGTAAATCATGAATATAACTTTTTAAACCGTTGAGCGTATATGCTTACGGACTGACCATAAATCCCCAGAAAAATCTGAGTAAATAGTCTTCTTTGCAAATAATTTATTGTTGAGATGAGCGTTGGAGCTGATATTTCTCTGAATGATGTTTTAAAAAGGCATTTTGGTTTCACTAGTTTTAAGGGGAATCAGGAATTGGTTATCAGAAATGTTTTGGCCAAAAGGGATACTTTTGTACTTATGCCTACAGGCGGAGGCAAATCTTTATGTTATCAGATGCCTTCTCTACTGATTGATGGTACTGCAATTGTTATTTCACCGCTTATAGCTCTCATGAAAAATCAGGTTGATTCAATGCGCAGCTTCAGCGAGGAAGACGGGGTTGCTCATTTTCTCAATTCATCTCTGACGAAGAGCCAGGTAAATCAGGTTAAAACTGATGTAATTGACGGGAAAACTAAGTTATTATACGTTGCCCCCGAATCGCTAACAAAAGAAGAAAACATAAATTTTCTTCAGCAAATTCAGGTCTCTTTTTATGCTGTCGATGAAGCTCATTGTATTTCAGAATGGGGACATGATTTCAGACCGGAATACCGAAGAATAAGACCAATAATTAATAAAATAGGGAAGGCTCCGATTATTGCATTAACAGCTACTGCTACACCCAAAGTACAACATGACATACAGAAAAACCTTGAAATGCTTGATGCAAATGTCTTCAAATCTTCATTTCGCAGGGAAAATCTATATTATGAAGTAAGGCCAAAGAAAAATGTTGTCAAGGAGATCATTAAATACATTAAAAATAACCACGGGAAATCCGGTATTATTTATTGTTTAAGCAGAAAGAAAGTTGAAGAACTTGCAGAAACACTCGCTGTAAATAGCATCAAGGCGTTACCTTACCATGCCGGAATGGATGCAATAACACGTACGCAAAATCAGGATAAATTCTTGATGGAGGATATAGATATTATTGTTGCTACCATAGCATTTGGGATGGGTATTGACAAACCGGACGTAAGATTTGTAATTCACTATGATATTCCAAAAAGCCTTGAAGGATATTATCAGGAAACAGGGCGTGCCGGACGTGATGGTGGTGAAGGTCGATGCATAGCTTTCTATAGTTATAAGGATATTCAGAAACTCGAAAAGTTTATGCAGGGCAAACCGGTTGCCGAACAGGAAATTGGGAAACAATTATTACTTGAAACTGTGTCATATGCAGAGTCATCTGTTTGCCGACCACGACAGTTGCTTAATTATTTTGGTGAAGAGATGAGCTCAGCATGTAATAACTGTGATAATTGTCTCAATCCGAAAAAGCAGTTCGAAGGGAAAGATTATGTTGTTCAGGTACTGGATACAGTTCTTAAAGTCAAAGAAAAGTTCAAAGCAGACCACATAGCAAATATCCTTGCCGGTATTAAAACACAGGCTATAAAGTCATATAAACATCATGAACTTGAGATATTCGGAAAAGGGAAAGATAAAGATGTAAAATTCTGGAATGCAGTAATCAGGCAAACACTCATAGCAAGATTCCTGCAGAAGGAAATTGAGAATTATGGTTTGCTTAAGATTGAAGAAAGAGGGCATGAATTTTTAAAGAACCCTACTTCATTTATGCTTGCCGAAGATCACGACTATGTCGATACAGAAGATGACGATATTATTTTAAAAGCACAGGGGGGTGCGGGAGCAGCCGATGAAGAATTATTTAAGATACTTAAAGATCTGCGCAAACAAATATCAAAACTAAAACAAGTTCCCCCGTTTGTGATTTTTCAGGATCCTTCGCTTGAAGATATGGCAATCCAGTATCCAATTACCCTTGATGAACTTCAGAATATTTCAGGAGTGGGAAATGGTAAGGCAAAGAGATACGGAAAGGAATTTGTTGAGGTTATCAAGCGATATGTCGAAGAAAAAGAAATAGAACGGCCACAGGATATGGTGGTAAAATCTGTGGTAAATAAATCAGGTGTAAAGGTTTACATCATACAGGGTATCGACAGAAAAATATCTCTGACAGACATTGCCGAAGCAAAAGGATTAGAAATGTCCCAGCTGCTTGATGAAATTGAGGCAATTGTTAATTCGGGCACAAAGATTAATATTGATTATTACATTAATGAAGTGCTTGATGAAGAGCATCAGGAAGAAATTTATGATTATTTCCATAAGGATGCTGAGACGGAATCTGTTGAAGAAGCATTGCTGGAATTGGGTGAGGATGAATATACTGAAGAAGATATTCGTTTAATGAGAATTAAATTCATTTCTGAATTAGGCAATTAATCTATTGACTTCTTGGTACATTTTGATAACTTTACGTTATTAAAATGTATGGTATTATGAAAAAACTACTACTACTTTCTATTGTATCATGTGCAATTATGTCGCTGGGTTTTTCCCAGACTATGATTAAAAAGAACGTACATGCTTTGCAGATTGGTGAAAATAACCCTATGTCTATTTGTAGTTATGCCGATCCGGGTAACGGAGGTGTTGATATCACCTGGGATTTTAGCAGCCTGGAATTCAGTCATGCTTTTACCGGCTATATAAATAATCCGGTCCTTACAGAACAGGGAGCAAGTTTTCAGGATGCAAATATTGAACTTTCAGAATTTGACTCCAGATTCTATTTTAATTTAACGGAAACACAAATTGAACAAGTCGGATATAGCTCAGCGAGTGGAAATTCAAAGATTGAATACACATCACCGTTTATTAAAATGAAATATCCTTTTGCCTATGGGGATTCTTACAGTGGTGTGTATATAGGAGAACATTTCATTTCAGGTATCAAACAAAGTGATATAGATGGCTTGTATACTATAGAAGCCGATGCTTACGGGACTTTAATACTTCCAGGAAATACTGTCTATGAAAATACTTTGCGTATCAGGACAGAAAAGAACTATGAGAACAGATTTGCCACAATAGCACAGAATGTGAGTATTATCACCTATCGATGGTATAATATGACTCACAGGTATCCTTTGCTGGTTCTTACTGAAATTATTACACAAACCGGAGACAATGAATATGTTAAACAACAGGCAGCTTATAACAATAATGCTGTTAATTTTATAGATGAAATATTTGCCGATGAATTTGTGCTGTTCCCAAATCCTGTTACTTCAGGTAATCTTATTCTGCAGTTCGATGCTTTGAATGCAGGTATACTTCAATTGGAAATTTTTGACATCAATGGACAATTAATCTCTTCATTTGATTATAATATTAGCGAAGGAGGAGCACAGCGTTGTGATCTGTCCGATAAGATATCAGGTTACCAGCCAGGCAGTTATATGCTGGTTGTAAAGAATGGAAAGGATAGAATTACAATGAACTTCACCAAGTTAAATTAAAGGAGTTGATTATCTCCCTTTCCAGCTAATACGGACGAATAATCCGAAAAAAAAGATACCTAGAACATACATCGGATATATTAGCTGAAACAACGGAAGAAAAAGAATCTGTTTCAGTTTACCAAAAAACCTCAGGCCGGCTGTTATTATAAAGCAGTCGGCTGTTGTTTTTATTGCAAACAGGGATATGCAGTAAAAAAAGTTTTCATTGAGCACCGAATATACAATACTTAAAAGTAAAAAAGCACAGGTAAGTAATACCAGAGATCCAAGAAATACTGTATCGAAATCATAATAAAGCGGCGCTTTCGATGCCCATCTCATTCTTTGAGTATTAAATTCTGCAATATTGTGTGGAGGGTGCGTATAAACTACGGCATCTCTTGATTTCAGCAATTCAATTTTTTCTTTTTTTGTGGCTTTTACGGCATGCAGAATAAACACATCGTCTCCTGATCTGTGTTGCTTCATAAGCTTATCCTGTAAATTCAGGTACAGATTGCGTTTTAGTGCCAGATTGGCCCCGTTACACAGAACAGGTTTACCTAATCCGGCAGCACCTGCACCTGATACAATCAGGCTTAAAAAATCTAACCTGTAATAATTCTGTAATAAAGCATCTTCAGAAAGATAGTCGACCAATCCTATTATTACAGAAGGTTTTTGTTTATGATACTTCGTGACAAATGATTTTATCCAGTTTTCACCAACACGGCAATCAGCATCTGTAAATAAGATAAGCTCGGAATTACTTTTTCTTGCACCATAGATCAATGCTTCTTTTTTACCATTCTTATCTTGCGGAAGTTCTATGATTTTCAAGTTTTCCATATTAAGTTCATTAACGGCTTGTAATTGTGAGATTTTATTCTCAGAATGATCGTCGATTATAATGATTTCGAATAATGACCTGGGATAACTTTGGCTTTTAAGATCTTTCAGCAAATCTGGGATAGTTACATCTTCATTTCGGGCTGCTATAATAATACTTACACTGATATTGCAGGAATTATCTTTTTCTTCTTCCGTAGGCAGCCTTAGCCAACCAATCCACAATAATAATATGATAAATAAATAAATGAATAAAATTGCCCACCCGGCTAACAGGATCAACATCATGTGTACAGATTGAAAATTGTTTTTCCGGTCATTGAACAGGGATGAAAGACTACTTGCTTAACCATTGTTCGATCTTGATGAATAGTTCGCTGATATTTATCGGCTTGGTAACAAAATCGTCGCAGCCAGCTTCGAAACATTTTTGCTTTTCTTCGGCAATAGCATTCGCAGTCTGAGCTATGATAGGAAGGGATTTTCTAAAGCCTTTGATAATTTTTGTTGCTTCCATGCCATTCATTTCCGGCATTTGAACATCCATTAAAACCAGATCGACATCTTTATTTTCTTTACAGATATCAACTGCTCTGGTTCCGTCTTCAGCATGCAGTATTTCAGCATTTGTTTTCTTTAGGAAACCTTCGAGGAGTTTGTAGCTAAACTTATCATCCTCGGCTACCAGAAATACTTTACCTTGCCAGTTATAATCAGCTTTGGGTTTTTTTCTTTCGATATCTGACTGGGTTTTTCTTTTTGCCTGCACATAAGGTATTGTAAAGTGGAATGTTGATCCTTCATTAACAGTTGATTCTGCCCACATTCGTCCACCCAGCAGTTCTACAAAACCTTTTGAAATAGCCAGTCCCAAACCTGATCCGCTATATTTCCTGGATCGTGAATAGTCAGCCTGAACAAAACGTTCAAATATCAGGTTGATTTTCTCTTCCGGTATTCCTATTCCGGTGTCTTTTACAAAGAATTCAAGAAAGTCTTCTTCCGGTTTGTTATAACCAAATTCAATATATCCTTCTTTGGTGAACTTAAATGCATTACCAACCAGGTTTGTGAGTATCTGCCTTAATCTGTTAGGATCGGTTTGTATAAAACATTCCTCATTTGAAAAGGCTTTTTTAATTTTAAGTTTCACAACAGACTTTTCCTTTGTAAGGCTCATTGATAAAAACGAAGAATGAACCTGAGAGAGCAATGAATTCAACGAAAACTCCTGGTTGAGAATTTTTATCTGGCCGGCTTCTATCTTGGCGAAATCAATAATATCATCGATAAGGCTCATCAGCATCTTACCATTGTTATTGATAATCTCAACATATTTTTTACGGTTTCCCTCACTCAGAAGTTCGTCGTTCAGCATTTCTGCAAAACCAAGGATACCATTCATTGGTGTCCGTATCTCATGCGACATATTTGCAAGGAAGGCTGTTTTAAGTTTATCTGATTCTTCAGCTTTTGTTTTTGCTTCCATAAGTTCATATTCCAGTTGTGTTCTGTGCAATGCAACTGAAGTTTGATGCACAAATGTCTCTATTATGTGTTTGAACTTAATGATAGTTTTATTCAGAGTCAGGATGGTAATATTTCCCAGGATTTTATCATCACGCGCCATTAAGATGTTATAGATCTTATTGACTTTTAACATTTTTATAGCTTGTGTTGCTATATCAAGATTTAACTGTCCCAGATACATGTTGTCCAAATTACCGGCGAAAATTGTGACATTCCCGGAATTTTCAAGTTTGCTGATTTCTTTATTCCATGGATATTTTACACCCAGGACATTCCCTCCAAATAAATCATTTATTTTTTCCAGGTTATCGCCCAATCCTTCAACTTCCTTAATTTCAAAACATTTTTCATCGTCATTGTAAGCGGCAACAATAGCGATTGAATCTTCAAGAAAACCATTGAGTTTTTTAGCAATGAATTTGAAAATATCCTGTCTGTCGGAGAGCCCGAGCAGATCCAGTGCTGCATTGCTTAAAAATATCAGGTTATCATGATAAACCCGTTCCTTTAACTCAGACATTTTTCTGTCTGAGACATCGCGTGTATTTACAACAATACCTTGAATGGATTTATTTTGCAGGTGATTTGAGAATATTGATTCTACATAAATCCACTTTTTGTTTTTATGCAGGCTTCTGTATTCTCTCTTTAGCTGAATACCAGGTTCATGAATAACAGATCTGAGAACTTCGTTAAATATGTCAACATCTTCGGGGTGAATAATCTCTCCATAATGTTTTCCAATCAACTCATCTATCATGAAATCCGATATCCGGTTTCGCAGAGAACTTTCAAATACAATAAATCCGTTTTTATCTAAAATAGTAATTGCGTCAGATGAATACTGTAGCAACGATCTGAAGTGTTCTTCATTTTTAATTATAGTATCTTCCATGGTTTTGCGGTCGGTAATATCGCGCGAAATACCGGAGATACCAATTAACTGGTTTGATTCATTGTAGATAGGTATGGTTAAGGTTTCAACCCAGAAATCGGTTTCATTTCGTTTCCAGTTATCTTCTTTAAACCTTCTTTTTCCAATATGTTTTACTTCAATATCATACAATTCATGCCTCTCGGCAATTTCTTTTGGGAAAATATCCTTGTCAAGTTTGCCGATTATCTGTTCAGGTACCATATCGAAATATAGAGCAAACGGTTCATTCGCAAAAATGTACCTGCCCTCATTATCCTTTAGCCATGTCAGATAAGGTATATTATTTAAGATAGCTGCTTCAGTTAATAATCTTTTACTTGCAATTTCATCTGTCTGCGGTTTATTAACAGCATTTACATATCCGGTTATCAGCAACTCCTTTCCAACATCAACTATTTCCAGAGTTATATTAGTATCAATGATTTTCTTACTGAAGGTTATAATCTTTGATGAAATCTGATCAGGAGCTTTACTTACAATGACCCTTTCAGCTGCAGCTCTTATTGGGTTGGATTTTTCAAAAATGTTGTAAAGGTTGTTATTTAAAAGTTTTATTAAATTATTGCTTGTTTTATAACCTGTGAGTTCAACCAGTTTATCGCTTAACCTGACTATTTCTCCGTTGGCATTAATAATAAAAAAGGCTAAAGAGGAGATCGATGCAAAATCTTCCAGTATCTTGATTTTATCCAATATCCCGGTCGATGAATTCATTTGAAATGCAAATTTATAAGTGTGAACCCAATTTATTAAATTTCCAATATATTCACACTTCTTTCAATATAAAGGTAAAGCTAGTATAAATTAAATTATCAATGAGTACTTCCTTATTATTCTCATCAAATAAGAACAATGAATAGATAACTTTATCCTGTATGAATGAACGTTGCTTTTTCAAAAGTATTTGAGAATGGTGATAATTTAGAACTAATTTGAAGAACCCCGGACTAATTTGATTTACGGCGGTTTAATTCATCCCTTATTTTGGAAGCCCGTTCGTAGTCTTCATTTTTAATAGCTTTCTGAAGACTTTCCTCTAGTTCAGCCGGATTCATTTTTGAAAGATTGGTTTCTTTCAGATCATCTTCGATCTCAACTTCTTTTTCAAGACTTTCATCAATGTCTTCTTCATCTGTTGTTTCCTGCTCAAAATCAAGGATAATACCAGCTCTGTCGATAATATCAGGGGTTGTAAATATCGGGCATTTAAACCGAAGTGCTAAAGCAATAGCATCGGAGGTACGTGTGTCAATTTCGACAGTTTCTTTCCCGCTGTTGCAGGTAAGCTTCGAATGAAAAACCCCTTCTTCAAGTTTATGAATAGTAACTTCCTCCAGTTCGATATTAAATATTCTTGCGAAGTTATAAAACAAGTCATGGGTAAGTGGTCTTGGAGGTTTTAATCCTTCTAACTGGATCGCAATAGCCTGTGCTTCGAATCCACCTACAATAATAGGAATTCTTCTTTTTCCATTCTCTTCGGCTAAAACCAATGCGTAAGCTCCCGTTTGTGTCTGACTATAAGAAATTCCTAATACGTTTAACCTGATCTTACTCATGAGAATTAACTCTTCTTTAGGCTGTATGGGTAAATTATGCTGGTACAAATATAGTGAAATCTGTCAGAGTGAAACCTTACTGAAGAAGTAATATGAAAATGCAAGAATATATGAGTCATATTTTTTTGTTACACCCGGAATTTCAGAATTTAGATTTATATTGTAAATACTGAGTTCATGCATTATTTAAATTCAGCGATTTTCTTTTAAAAAACTTATTGACTGCATTTTAATTTATTTTGCTTTAGATGTTGTGGTTCAATTAATTTTTATATTTTTGCACTCCCAAGTTTCAGAATGGTTTAAATAACATTAAATTGATGTACGCAATAGTTGACATAGCAGGCCAGCAATTCAAAGTAGAAAAAGATAAAAAGATCTTTGTACACAGACTTGAAGGAGAAGAAGGCAGTAAGGTTGAATTTGACCAGATATTACTTATCGATGACAACGGAAAAGTTAAAGTAGGAACCCCCATAGTAAAAGATATGATTGTTACTGCAAAAATTGTTTCTCATTTAAAATCGGACAAGGTAAAAGTTTTTAAGAAAAAAAGAAGAAAAGGATATAAGGTTCTGAATGGCCACAGACAATTTATAACCGAATTGCTAATTGAGAATATTGCAGCAGGACAAAAGAAAGCAGCTCCAGAAGCTAAGAAAGCTTCAGCTCCTGCGGCGAAAGCAGAAAAACCTGCAGCAAAGAAAGAAGCGGCACCAAAAAAAGAAACATCAGCAAAACCCAAAGCTACAACTGCTAAGGAGGAAGCTGCAGTAAAAACTGAAGCTAAAGCGAAACCTGCAGCGAAGAAACCTGCAGCAAAACCAAAAGCAACACCTGCAGCAAAGAAAGAAAGTACCGCAAAAAAAGCTTCAGCGACAAAGAAAGTAAGCCCGACAGCCGAAAAGAAAACAACAAAAAAAGCTGCACAAAAAAAAGATAATACAACCGATAAAAAATCGGACAAATAGTAAAGGAATTTTAAATATTTAGAGATGGCACACAAAAAAGGAGCCGGTAGTTCCAGGAACGGACGCGAATCAGAAAGTAAACGATTAGGAGTAAAAGTTTACGGAGGTCAGCTGGCAAAGGCCGGAAATATTATTGTTCGTCAGAGAGGGACACAGCATCATCCCGGGAAAAATGTCGGTATTGGGAAAGACCATTCTATATACGCTCTTATTGATGGTACCGTCGAATTCAAAAAAAGAAGGAACAATAAATCCTATGTTTCAGTACTTCCCCCCGCTGAATAATAAAATATTTTAATGATATTCTGATCTCCTGTAGATTTACAATTGGTAAATTGCAGGAGATTTTTTTTAATAAAACGTATATGTTAACCATCAACCAAATAAGAGATAATTCCGAAAAAGTCATTGAACGGCTTAAGATAAAAAATTTCGATGCTGCTAAAATTATTGAAAAGATTCTAAAAGCTGATCAGGATCGTCGCCGGTTACAGGGTGAAGCAGACTCGAAGCAGAATGAAATGAACACAATATCCAAGGAGATAGGGATGCTGTTCAGGCAGGGCAAGACCGGAGAAGCTAACAATGCTAAAGAGAAAACAGGAATTATTAAGGAAGAAATAAAACAACTTAATCAAAAACTGAGTGATTCAATCCTGGCTCTGGATGAACTTTTGGTTCAGCTTCCAAATTTACCGCATGAGACCGTACCGACAGGCAGATCATCTGAAGATAATGAGGAGATAAGATCTGGAGGGAGAATCCCCGAATTAGATAAAGGTGCTTTGGCACATTGGGATTTGGCTGCAAAATATAATCTTATCGATTTTGAGCTTGGGAATAAAATTACCGGGTCAGGTTTTCCGGTATACCGGGGGGATGGGGCAAAGTTACAGCGTGCTTTGATCAATTTTTTTCTGGATGAAAACAGAAGCGCAGGCTATGAGGAATTTCTGCCGCCATTAATGGTTAATGAAGACTCAGGCTTTGGAACAGGTCAGTTACCTGATAAGGAAGGACAGATGTATCATGTAACCATTGATAATTTTTATCTGATACCAACAGCAGAAGTGCCTGTCACCAATATTTACCGCGATGTAATTGTTGATGAGGACGAACTGCCCATTAAAAATACGGCTTATACACCATGTTTTCGCCGTGAGGCGGGTTCGTACGGGAAAGATGTACGGGGACTGAATCGTTTACATCAGTTTGACAAGGTGGAGATCGTGCAGGTACAGCATCCCGATTTGTCATACAACACTCTTGAAGAGATGGTTTCTCATGTTGAAGGGCTGCTGAAAAAACTCGAATTACCTTACCGGATCGTTAAGTTGTGCGGAGGTGATATGAGTTTTACATCGGCTCTGACTTATGATTTTGAAGTTTATTCTGCTGCACAGAAAAAATGGCTTGAAGTTAGTTCTGTATCAAATTTCGAATCATTCCAGTCGAGCAGGCTTAAACTTCGTTATCGTGACAAAAACACTAAAAAACCCTTGCTGGCCCATACTCTTAACGGAAGTGCCCTGGCACTGCCCCGCGTTGTAGCAGCCTTACTGGAAAATAATCAGACTGAGGAAGTTATCAATATCCCAAAAGTATTATATCCTTATACAGGTTTCACCACTATTGTTTCCGGGAAGAAATAGAATATTCACTCTGAAAATTGATCAGTCAACAACCTTATATGCAAGCTCTCTTATCCGCGGATCGGTCTTAAGCTGGTGTTTAATAACATTGGAAGTACTCATTTCAAATTTGATGGTACCGTCTCGGATTATGAAATTTATTGCCGATCCCTGATCGAGCATCCCTTCCATCTCTGTTATAATAAGAACAGGGTAGTTACCAACAGAATTTAGAACATCCTGTAAATACTTGCTTTGCCAGTGCCCGATGAATATTATATGACTTCTTCTTAGTTCTTCAATAGAGGTAAGATGTTTAACTACTATATTCTGGTTTCCGATCTTCTTCCCTGCAGTAAGTCTTACAAGTTCATCATAAACCGATTTATGACCAATAACCTGCATAACAAAATCACCCTTCTTCATACTTTCCGGCCAATTGAAGTACTTGGTAAAATTATACACAAACAACCCGATATATTTTTCTTCCTGTGCTGATAAGTTAAAGATAACAGCACATAACAGCGCTATGATGATAAAAGATCGACATTTCATTCTTCAATGGCAAATTTTATCTTTTGTTCACTTTCATTGCCTAATACATCGTAAGCCTTTACTGTGATCAGATAATTCCCCGGCAACAATCCTTTAATCGGATTGGAAGTCTTACTTGTAGTTGACTCATTGATGAAATATTCCAGGCGTTCACCACCAGACCGATCGTCGGTAGCTGCAATATAAAGCATTGCATTTGTAGGATATATGGTATAAATCTCGTCGCGGACAGTTTTATTACCTATTGATTCAACACTAAAATGGTAATGGATCTTAGGAGGCCTGATATCGACATAAACATTCAACTTATTTACTTCTTCTTTGTTATTCAACTTATCTGTTGCATAATATGAGATTGTGCTAAAGCCCGGATTGTCTATATTAAAAGCCGATGAGTAACTTGTTGTTTCCTGGCTATTAACAGTATATTCTATCTGTGCAACTCCCGATATGCCATCCGACGATACAAGGCTGATCTTACTCTTATCAGAAATAAAAAGTGTATCTCGCGAACTGAATTTTGGTGAACCTACATTTATGGTGGTTTTAGGAGGTGTAACATCGCAATAATAAGGTTTGGTCTGGGCATAGGAGAAATTTCCGACATAATCATCAGCCTTAAACCGAACGTATTGCAGGCCTTCTTTTTCAAGAGAGAATGGCTCTTTGTACTCCTGGTCGATATTTGTGGAGTTTATGCTATAGAAGATTTTATTTACTCCTGATTTTGAATCTTCTGCCTTAATCGCAAATTTGGATCGGTTTGATACATAGCTGTATTTACCGGTATATGCATCGCCATTAATCTCAAGGCTTACTTCAGGGGGTTCTTTATCAACATAAAATTCAAATAGTACGTTTTCAGCTTTTCCTTCAACTTTCAGTGCATCTCCTTTACCTCCTATAATCCTTGTTTTTTCTTCGTTACCAAGATTATCTGCTGAATAGAATTTTATATAACCTTCATTGCTGCTTATTAACTTAACCGGGATTGGTTTGATATATCTGTATTTAGTTCCGTCATTAATTGAATAATAAGTTGCACTGACACCTGAAATGCTGTCGGTAGCACTAAGTACAATGGTTGCATCCGGTGAAACATAATTATCATTTTGCAATCCGTCAATCTCATATTCTGTCATCGGGGGCGTATTGTCGATATAGAATTTTATCTCACTTATTTCTTCAACATTTCCAACATTATCCGTTGCATAATACTTTATTATATTTTCTCCTTCTCCAAACCCGGTCAGTTCTTCAGTATAATCTTTCATTGGCTTACCGTTAAGGCTGTACTTCAGACTTGCAATTCCTGAGACAGCATCAATGGATTTTAATGATATTTTCAGGTTTCCGCCATAATATCTGTTTCCGGAAATGATCTTGCTTACTGATGCATCGAACTTTGGGCTTGTTTTTGGGGGCTGACCATCGGCGAATACTTCAAAAATAATATCCTGCGGCGGATATATTGCTTTTTTTGATGCAGTATCTACCGCCCATGGTGATCGCACGGTATTATAGCCTTCCGTATCGAAGTACATCGGGTTTGAATATCTTGCGGATGTATCACTGATCAGCCGGTGCTTCTCCGATGAAGGATCAGGCGAAGTTGACAACCAAAGATAAATTCCCAGGTCTTTGTTCACATAAATCCTTTCATCTTCCTTTGACTGATATACTTTCTTTTCAGGGGTCTGTTCCTGTGCGTATGCAGACAGGCAGATTATGGTAATAATAGGTAAAAAGAATAACAGCTTCTTCATTAGTTTCGAATTATGAATTACGAGATTTTGATTTTTTAATTAAAAATAAACAATAACTGAGAATAAATTCTGTCATATCTAACTTACAATCAATCACCAGGTAAAAAATTATTCTCCAATATAGTAAAAATAATCCTAAGTAATTCTTGATATAACATGATTTTTAAATTCCAGCCAGGCAATGATATCATAAATACCGCAGATAAGCCAACCTTGAAAAACCGAAACTTTATGAATTTTATATACTTTTGCAACGGCCTCGTAGCTCAGTTGGCAGAGCAGCAGACTCTTAATCTGCGGGTCGTGGGTTCGAGCCCCACCGGGGTCACAAAAACAGTTCCGATAGCTATCGGAAGAGTGTGAGAGCGAAGAGCGAAACGATCACTCTGTTTTTATCTTCAATACTCACCTGCCTGACTGCCTTTAACGGCAGTTAAACCGGCAGGAAGGCACTCCAACTCATACTTTTCCTATTCACAATATCTAAACTTTGTTAAGTCCGAAGGACTTAAATAATAATAGCCACAGGCGAAGCCTGTGGATTTGGATGATATATTAAAAACGCACCAACTGCTGTCATCATTCATAAATTAGCCTTACATGGTGCGCAATTTATTATTCTTCTTTTTATTGCATAATAAAATTCAGATTCCCTTAAACCGTGAAGCAGTATACAGAGGTTAGTAATAAACTTTTCTTTGTCAGCCATACAAAGAAAAGTTACAAAAGAAAAGTCTCCGCTGGTGAATAATTTTCTAAGTTTCTACGTGAAAATTGTTTTCATGCGGAACCAAAGCCGCTTCGCTTCCTGGTTCCTCAGTATTCCTTTACACACAATTTTCACTTGAACTGAACGAAAATTTTTCAAATGCGGGTTATTAATGTTTCTATGTTATCATTTTAATTTTAGTCATCTGAACCTGATAAGAGTCTGGTTGATAATGATAACCTTTCCAAAGTACTTCTTAGGTTCAGGGTACCAGGATTTTTATAGACAGAGATTATTTAAACTCATTCTAAATTTCAAAAATTCCGGTGACATTTTACCTGTTAGTGGAACATATATATGAATACACCTGAAACTGTTACGGCAATTAACAATAAACCTGAATATTAACTTACAAATCACTTAAAATGAAACGTTTAGCTACCCCCCCACGGATTGCTGACATTAATGTTAGCATTGTTTTTCATTGTGTTTACTCATGATCTGCACGCCCAGATCAAAATGCTTTCAAACGGATACATCGGTCTCGGGACAAATAGCCCGACTTCCAGATTACATATTGACGGTAACAAAACCACATTCAGCTGCACGAGTTGTAATAATCCTGTTCCGTTTTATGTAAGCTGGACATATCAACACCCATGTGTGTACCCCGGAACGGATAATATTGGGATGCTTGGTCTTTCAAATAAATTTTGGGGTTATAGCTATGTTCAAAGAGGCTACTTCGATTATATCACTTATTATGTAAGTCTGAATTATTCCGACGAAAGACTCAAGAAAAACGAAGAGTCAGTAAAGGAACCACTGGAAAAAGTAAAGAAATTAAAACCTTACAGGTATGATTATGATGTATCGGGCAGCGGATCGGAACATGACAGAAATATCTCTGACCAATCGCTCCTGACTAACCGCTATGGTTTTATTGCCCAGGACCTGCTTGAAATTTTACCCGAACTGGTACATTATGACAGCACTACTTCTTTGTATGCAGTTGACTATACAGGATTAATTCCCATATTGGCAGGAGCTCTGCAGGAACTGGAAAAGAAAGTGGAACAACTTGAATCCAAGGAAAAGGAAAATAAAAACATGTCTTCAGATAACCTGCCGGATCCAACTCAGAAAGCAGGTATAGGACAAAACCGGCCCAATCCTTTTAACGAGGACACAACCATTCCGTACTTTTTACCATCTGATACAGAGAACGCAGTGTTTTATGTTTACGACCTGCAGGGGAAGCAGATCCTTAGCCGGAGAGTACCGGAACGTGGGAATGGTGAAATTGTAATATTTGGTTCTGAATTACAACCCGGCATGTATAATTATGCCCTTATTGCC